>JAFWZS010000073.1 GCA_017522205.1 Clostridia bacterium | reverse complement strand
GGTGCTGCAAATCGGGCATTTAAGACTTGTTATATCTATCCTTTGTCAGCTTGCACCTTCGGGACAAAGAAAAGGTCATCTTGTACATTTCTCGGCAGTCTGCCAGCTTGTCGAAAACTACTTTTTCGACAAGCTGAAGCAGGGAGAACTATACGTTCTCCCTGATTTTATTTATCACCCTACACGCACGAAGCTTCTCGGTTCAATTGTAACACCGTCAACGGTTACGGCAGTATTTTTGTAGTTTACATATACCTTTGTGCTGCCCTCATACTCAGTCATATAAACATTCTTTTTCACCTTTTCGTGGGCGGTTATTCTTGCATCTCTCAAATCGGAAAGACTGCTCATTCGCTGATAATAAAGCTGAGCTTCGTTTATGGAACTGTTGTAATTGTATTCATCCTTATTTTTCTCTGTGGAGGAATCGGCATAATACCACTCAAAGTGCGGCACTGCACCGTATTCAACTGAGCGAAGAAATGCGGTTTCACTGTTTTTAGCAGTGTTTATGGGCGTGAGTGAATAATCAAAAAAGCCGTGATAAACCGCCTCTGCAAAGGGTACTGTGGTGCAAAGCTCTCTGTCTTTGTAAAAAGAGATTGAAGGCAAATTCACAACGGCTGAAGCAAGCTTTACACCGTAAAGATTACCCGTATCAACCATCAGCTTTTTGTTAGCCGAGGCTGAGCTGAGCTCTTTTTTAATAAGCTCAGAGGTTTCAGTGCGTAGAACACCGTTTCTGCTGAAATCGGAATAAAGATACTTACCTGCATCAGCAAAGCATACACCGTCAAAATCGGTTTCTCGCAGCTTTATGAGCAAATATTCATTTACGGTGTCTATCTTTTCGGGAGATATGAAATCACTATCATAGGCTTCAAAAATCCCGGCATTCTTCACGGTATACCCGCCGCAAAGTGAAACTGCCTTATCTCTGAAGCTGCCTTTTTTTGAAGCGGTAATCAATTTCACTTCAGGGAAAATGCTGATATTCTGTGCTTTTGCAAAGCTTGTAAGCTCACCCAGCTCATCGGTGTTTCCGAGAGTAAGCTCTGCTTTTGCAATGTTGCGCTGATTTATGCCGCCATCAAAAAGTCCTCTGTATCTCAGATTGATTCCGCTTACACCTTTCGCCATAAGGGAAGAAAGTATATCGTAGGTCTGACTGTATGAGGTGAGGATTCTGGTCTGATTGGTGTTTTTGTCATAACCCACACCGATTATGCTGAGATTGAAGGGATAGTCACTTTCTGCTTTTTCTGAGGCCATGGGCAGACTTCCGTTTCTGATAAGCACCTCACGTGCCGCTGAGGCCATACCGATATAATCAGCATTATGTGAGGAAAGAAAACGGTATGATACTCTTATCTTTCCGTTGTATACGTTTTTTGAAACAGCCAGCTTTCCTTTTTCGGTTACACCTGTGGGCGTAATTTCGAAAAATGCACCCACACTGTTAAGCCTTGTTTCTGAAAGTGCCTTATTAGCCTTAATAACTGCCAGCTCTGTACCTTTTTCGATTATTCCCACAAAGGCAGAGCTTTCCTTTTTAATACCGAACGCACCGATAAGTGCCTCTTTTCCCTCAGCTTTGTCTTTGGAAACATCTTCACCGTAAACGGGTATAAGCAGCGGCTCAAACTCTTTCGGATTATCCGAAAGGTCAACCGTAAGACCCGGGCCGTCAGGTACAAAAAGATAGTTGCCTTTTATTTCTTCTCTGTCTGCACCGAAAAACGGCAATAAAGAAATGCTTTTAAGAATTATTTTTCTGCTTTCGTTTTCGATTTCACTGCAGTCAACTTCAGCAGTAAGGGTTCCGCTTTGCAGAGAAAAGGTAACGGGAAGAAGAATTTTCACTTCGTTTTTATCGGGAAGCACCTTATGAAAATCATATAAAAGCTTTACAAAGCTCTCACCCGTTTCAATCTGAAAGGTACTGTCTCCCTGAGAATAAAGGGTATAAACAGCTCCGTCTGAAATCACTTCAATCAGAGCTGTGCCTGTTTTCACACCTGCATACACCTTGGGAATGCTTCTCCAAAGCTTACCCGATGAGCTATCGTAAACGGCAATGCTGCCCGTTTCTTCATCACAGTAAAGGCTTATCATTTCACTTGTGTGAACCTTTTTCATTTTGCCTTTGCTTTTTTCGCTGAAGTAAAGGGACTTGTTCTCTTCGAGTACAGTTTCTTCTGCTGCTTCATTTATATTGAAATATTCTGCATCTGCTTTTTTTCCGCCTTTTAAAGTGAAGATCATCACAAGAAAAATAAGACAGACGGCAAGGAGGGATAATAGCTTCGTCTTTGACATTTTTATTCACCAACTTAATTTATTCCGTCCGTAGTATAGCACAAAATTTTCCACCTTGCAACTTTTCAATTTTACATCATTTTACGCATTTTCAGAAGGATTGCTTTTTCCTTTCGTGAAACCTGCACCTGACTCATTCCAAGCTCCTTTGCTGTTTTCACCTGAGTAAGGCCTTTGAAATAACGCAGTTCAATAAGCCTTCGCTCTTTTTCTTCAAGGCTTGATATTACAGTTTCAAGTGTAAGCTTTTCCGATATCTCCTCCTCGGGTGAATCTGTAGGGATGTCAAGCTCTGCCCTGCCTTTTTCATCGTCAAACGTAAGTGAAAGCGCCGGCATTGATACTGTTATAAGCTCCGCTGCCTCCGAAACGGAAACCTGAAGCTTTTCTGCAAGCTCTGTTATGGTAACGTCTCTTCCGTACTCAAGAGCCATCTGTTCACGGATTTTGACTGCGTTGCGTGATTTTTCTTTGAGCGCTCTGCCCACCTTCACCGTGCCGCCGTCACGGAAAATACGTCTGATTTCACCGAGAATCACAGGCACGGCATAAGTGGAAAAGGCAAAGCCACGACTACTGTCAAAGTTGTCGGCAGCCTTTACAAGTCCCACACAGCCCGCCTGAAACAAATCGTCATATTCCACTCCCCTGCCCCTGAATTTATTGGCACATGAATGCACCAGACCGAAATTTGAGTTTATAAGCTCACTGCGGTTTTCATTTTTCACCTTCAAGACATCAACTCCTTAAGTTGAACAGAAGCTTTAAAGTTTTTTACCCCGTATTTTCTTTTCCATAGTTACCGTTGTGCCGAAGCCAACCCTTGAGGAAACCTTAAGCTTGTCCATAAAAGACTCCATAACCGCAAACCCGAGACCTGCCCTTTCATCGTCAGAGGTTGTGAAAAGAGGCTCCATTGCTTTTTCAATATCTTCAATTCCCACGCCCTTGTCACGGATTTTTATTCTGATAATGTTATTCTCAAAAATACTGACGGTTATGTAAATTTTTCCCTCTTTTTCTCTGTAGCCGTGAACTATTGCGTTGGTAACAGCTTCGCTGACTGCAGTTTTTATGTCCGTCAGTTCTTCTATGTTTGGGTCAAGAGATGCCACAAAAGCACACACCGCCACCCTTGAAAAGCCTTCGTTTATGCTTTTCGAATCAAACTGAAGCTTAAGTTCATTTGTCGTATTCATTAAACTACCTCCCGTTGTTTTATTTCGCCAAGTCTTTCAAGACCTGCAAGCTTCATCACCTTATAGGCTGAGGGTGACAGATTCTCCACCCTTATTCTGCCCGACACGCTTTTCATCGCCTTATATCTGCCCATAACAAGGCCGATTCCCGAGCTGTCCATAAAGCCCACCTTTCCGAAATCCATTATCAGAAGTGAGGGTCTTTTCCGCATTATTGCTTCGTCAATGCTGACTCTTATAAGGCAGGCACTGTGATGGTCGATTTCACCGTCAAGATAAACCCTGATTTCCTTTTTGCCGTATTCTATTGTTGCTGACACCTCTCTGTCTCCTTTCAGTGCAAAAAAATTGCCCTTATGATATTACCGGAATATCATAAGGGTCTGAGGCTGAATTTTTTGCCGAAACATAGGCAAAATTTAAATTTTTAAAAAAGGCTTCTGACATAAGAAGCAAGATAAAAGGAACCTGACACAATAAGCACACCGTCATCCTTTACAAGTGAAAGTGCTTTTTCATAAGCATTATGAGCATCGTCATCGTAAAACACATTTTCAAAACAGACTTTGGCTTTTTCGGCTAAAGTTTTGCTGCTTTCACCTCTTACTGTATCTACATTTGTAAAAACAACATTTTCGCAAATCGGCAAAAGCAATTTGAGGCAGGCTTCGTAGTCTTTATCTTTCATAAAGGACAAAAGCAAGGTTACTTTTTTATTCTGCAGATATTTTCTGACGGTATCTCTCAGTGCCGAAACTGATGCCTCATTGTGTCCTCCGTCAAGAATGATAAGCGGTTTAGTGTTAACCTTTTCCGTTCTTGCAGGGATTGTGAAGTCTGAGATTCCATTTTCAATAGCTTCATCTGTTACTGCATAGCCTTTTTCTCTCAGCACTTTCACCGTTTCAATAGCCGTAAGAAGATTGCCCAACTGAAAAGTTCCCACCATTTTCGTACTTATGTCAAGATTACCATAAGTGAATTTAATTCCGTCGATACTGTCCTCATTGAGATTTACAAGACTGCAGGAAGGTGTAATAAAAAGGCAGCCGAGTTCTTCACTTTTGGCTTTTATAACCTCTGCAGCGTCTTTGTCCTGCTGGGTGAAGTCAATGCCGCCATTTTCGAAAGGATAAGAAATGACAGTTGTACCTTTTTTGATTATGCCGCATTTTTCCTCAGCAATTTTTCTTGTATTGTCCCCGAGCATTTCTGTGTGGTCAAGAGAAATTGCAGTGAAAACACAGGCCAAGGGTGACGGAATAATGTTTGTGCTATCGTGCTTTCCGCCTATGCCCGCTTCAAGAAAAACTATGTCACAATTCATTTTTGCAAAGTAAACCATAGCGAGAGCTGTTGTCACTTCAAAAACAGTGGGGTGCATATCCTCGTTTTCTATAAGCTCTGTTTTTTCTTTTATCAGCTCACAGATTTCTATGATTTCTTCTCTCGGAATGTACTTTCCGTCAACCTGAATTCTTTCACCGAACTCCACAACATAAGGCGAAGTGAAAAGTCCGGTTCTATATCCCGATCTTTTCAGGATACACGCCATAGCAGTTGAGGTCGATCCCTTTCCGTTTGTACCGACTATATGGACAAACCTTAGCTTTTTATGTGGTGAGTCAAGAAGCTCCAGCAGTTTTTCAATTCTTTCGTGTCCGCCCGTTTTCTGAAACTTTCTGTGCGACATTATAAAATCTATTGCTTCGTTATAATTCACTTTTATGTGCCTTCCTTTTTTATAATCTTTTTTCAGTATATAACTTTCTTTTATTTAAGTCAACTGCACAGCTCATTAAACCTGATATTTCCCAATGCCTTTACCCCGGACAACTCATAAAGAGCTGACGCAAACTGTAATTTATCTGTATTTTTCCTCCATAGATTTTCATATTCAGGCGGCAGATTGAAACCGCCCGGTGTAAGCGTTTTACCGTTAAGCAGGTGCTTTTTCTCTTTTGAAAAAGCCGTACCTTTGTAGGAAAGAGGTATACCCTCACCTTTATAATCAAAAAGAAAGCTGTTTTCACGCTTTGTTTCGTGGTAGGCACTTCTTATCATCAATGAAATTCCATAGGCTTCGAAAAGTCGGTCTGAAAGCTCAGTATATTCCTGCTCTTTTTTTGTTATGACCGTAATAAGTGAGGCAAGCTTAAGCACAGGGGTGAGGCTTTCAATTAAAACACCTTTGGGATCAACCAATGTAAACCGTGTTTTTGTCGGCGGCAGATTCAGCTTTTCTATATAATCAAGCGCTGAATTAAAAAGCATACGCTGGGGAAGAATCTTTGGCTCAAACTCTTTTATTGGTGTGTTTTCTTTCAGTTCAAAAGGCAAAATGAAATTTTCACTTTCTGAGCTTTCTTTTATTTCCTTCCACGGTATTTTACCTCTGTGAATTTCGGCTTCAGAAATGAAAAAGCTTTTTCCAAAAGGCACTTCTGTTTCTTTAATTTTCACATTGGCTTTTTTGAAATAATTAAAAAACCTCTGTGTTTTTGTTTTCTTTTCGTTTTTTAAATCAACAACTGTAAACAAAAATTGCTCCCTTCTTTCTCATAATATAATCTCATTTGTAAACATATTGGTTATCTGCCGTATTTTTGTTGACAATTTCAGGTATAAATTGTATAATTTATATAAATGTATTACCAAAGGAGAGATAATATGAAACCATTCTTCCTTTTTTCAAAAGAAGAAAGCGAAACCAAGGTAGCTAACAACCGACTTTTAAGTTATGCAGTTGGTCTTACCGGTCAGAATATGACCTATAGCTTTATTTCGCAAAGACTTTTTGTATTCCTCAATACCATTCTCGGAATTCCGGCTGAAAAAACAGGTATGATTACCGGTATCAGCACAATGTGGGATGCAATCAATGACCCCCTTATCGGTTCAATTATGGACCACAGAAAGTATAAGCCCGGCTATAAGATGCGTCCGTTCCTTATCTGGACTGCACCGATTATCGGTATAATCTCCGTGCTTATGTTTGTAGATTTCGGTCTTACTGAAACCCAGACAATCCTTATGGTGCTTATCCTTTATATGCTCTTTGATGCATTCTATTCATTCCAGGACGTTGCTATATGGGGCCTTTCGGCTCTGTCTACCCCAAGTGCCGTCGAGAGAAGACGTGTTGCTCAGTGGATTTCAATCGGTGCAGGTGCAGGCAGTACTGTTGCCGGTGTTTATCCTATGCTCAAGGATATGCTTGTTCAGAGCGAAATTATTTCAGAAAAAAATACATATCTCCTTTTCGCTTTTATTTTTGGTCTTGGCGGTATGCTTATTTCAATGTTGGCTTACCGTATGAAGGAAAAGGTTGAATACACTCCCGAAGATAATAAGGGTATTTTAAAATCACTCTGGAATCTTCGTCACAATAAGACTCTCATCATTATCTGTCTTGCGAGAATTGTACAGTGTTTCTCACTTACTCTTCCCTGGGAATACTTCTTTGAAAGTGACGGACTTATATACAACTTCTTCGGTAAAGAGATCACCGGTGGTACAGCTTTGGTTGTTTTCGGTGCTATTATGGGTATTCCCGGTGCCTTTGCTAACTTCTTTACTGTTCCCATGATTAAGAAGCTTGGCAGCAGTAAAAAGCTTCTTGTTGTTGCTGAAATTGCAAACTTCGCAACAAGAATTCTTGCTTTTACTATCGGTACAAACGAAAGATACAAACAGCTCAGCTTCCTCATTATTGCACTTACAGTTGTAGGTTCAGCTCAGATTTTCACTAACATGAAGGGTATTGCTGAACGTTCACTTCTTACAAATGCTGTTGACGAAATGGAGCTTAAAACAGGCGAAAGAACAGAGGGCATCACATTCTCAATGCAGAACTTCGTTTCAAAGCTTACAGGTGCTATCCCCAAGTTCATTCAGGGCTATATGCTTAAGTTCCTCGGCTTCAACGAAAAGCTTGGTACAGGCGGCAGTGCTACCATCAAGGCTCAGACTGCTCCACGTTTCCTTAAATACCGTTGGCATCAGTTCGTTTTAGGTCCTGCAATCGGCTCATTCCTTTATCTTATCGTTATCCTCTTCCTTCAGGAAGACAACGCTGAACACGTTGCAGAGATTGAAAGACAGATTAAGGAAAGAAGAGAAGCTGCAAAGCTTGAAGCTGAAAAGAAAGCTTCCGTTGAGGCTTAAAATATGCTTCAGAAATTCAACTACAGGCACAATCTCACCGTGCCGCTTAAGTGTAATACCGTTATAAACGGTCAAGGTTGCGGTGAGGTTGCAAAAATGAAATACGGTCTTTGTAATATGTCCTATAACGGCTGCGAAATGATTGCTCTGCACAACAGTATGGTGCTTCTCGGACAAGAGAGCGACCTTAAAGAGGTCTGCAAAGAGATGTATCCGAAAAGTCAGGCACTGTGGGGCATCTTCGGCTCTAACCCTTGCCTTTTAGGTTCATTCTATAAAAGACGCGGTATAGCCTTTCGCAAAACTTATAAGTATAACGAATTTTTCAATAACCTTGAAAGCACCCCTGTTGCGGTGCTTTCCTTTTGGAATAAAAAGAAACCCTTTCACGGACTTCATACAGTAACGGTGCAGCTCGTTGACGGAAAAATCCGTGTTTACAACCGTTACAACAACAGAGATGTTCCTTATGACTATGAAAGCAGAAAGGAGCTTCTCCCTAAGAAATCGGACTTTATCTGCGGATATCTTATAAAGGAGGATAAAACCAATGAGTGAAAACAAATCCCCTCTTCTTGAACAGAACACTCTTTTAGGCAAGGTCAAAAAGCTTATCGGTGTTGAGCCGGGCACAAAGCTTCAGCCTATGATTGCCTACAACTCTGCAATTTTCTTTTCAGGCGGCGGCCCTTATGTTATGGGCTGCTATCTGCTTCCCTTCCTTACAAAGGTTGAGGGCCTTACAACTGCACAGTACGGAACGGTTGCCCTTTTCTCCTGCGTATGCGATGCAATAACTGACCCTCTTATGGGCATTATCACTGACAGAACAAGACACAAGGACGGCAGACACAGACCCTATCTCAAATGGGGCGTAATTCCTGCAATGATTGCCTTTTTCCTTATGTGGAACTCTTTCGGAATTTCTGACAGATGTCAGGGTGGCAATACAACACCCGTTATGATTTACTACATCTTTGCTTATATGTTCTACAAAACAGTCAGCACTATGATTATGGTTCCGCATACGGCAATGCTGCCCGGCATTGCTCCGGGGTATAACCTGAGAACCCAATTCAACGCCGTAAGAACCATTATGGATGCAGTTTCGAGCTATTCCTCATTCTTCGTTGCATCTCTCGTTTTGGGTGGTATCAACGGTCTTTTCGTTACTCCTTCCTTCGGTCCTCAGCACAGAGGTCAGTTCACTCTTATGTCGGTTATTCTATGTCTGTGGACAAGCCTGCCACTTATTTTCACCTACAAATGCACAAAAGAAGAAAGCTCTGCCGACCAGGTCAACGAGCCCCTTGATTTACACGAATTTTTCGGGCAGTACAAAATGGTTATCAAAAACCGAGTTTTCCGTCAGTACTTCCTTTTCGGCTTCATTATGCTTTTCGGTTCAGCCTTTGTTTCGCAGACCTTCTACTACTTCCTCGAAACAGTTATGCACCAGGAAAACAGCTACTCCATGCTGACTATGGTTCAGGCTGTTGGCGAGGTTTTAGGCTTCTTCCCCGCTTACTTCCTTTCAATAAAGAAGAACAAGCAGATGCCTGCAAAAATCTTTATGCCCGTTGCAGTTTCAGGTCTTGCCCTTGCATGGATTTTCAGAAACAGCGGCAGTGTATTCCTTATCTTCATTGTTGAATTTATGTATGGCTTAGGTCTTTCAGGTATGGCAAGCGTTCAGAACAATATCTTCCCCGACGTTACCGACGTTGACGAAATGATTACCGGTGAAAGACGTGAGGGCGTTATTTCAACCTTTTCAACCTTCGTTAAAAAGTTCGTAAACGGCTTTGCCGCTTTCGGTGTAGGCAAGCTCCTTGCAGCCTTCGGCTATAATACTCAGCTTTCTGCAGCTGAGCAGACTCCTACAGCTGTTTTCGGTGTTTCAATTTCCTTCACTCTCATTCCTATGGTATTCCTCTTCCTTTCCTTTATGTCGATTATGGGCTACAAGCTTACAAGAGACAAGCTTGACTTTATCAGAGCAAAGGTTAAGGAAAAGAAAGAAAATGGATATATTGAAATCACAGAAGAAGAAAAGAAAGACCTTGAAAAAATCTCAGGCGTTAAGTTTGAGGAGATGTGGATAGGTCAGAGAGAAACAATCTCCACAACCGAATAAAACAAAAACTGCTCACCTCGAAATTGAAGTGAGCAGTAATTTTTTCTTTTATATATGACAAGCATCGTGGTCATGTTCTTCAATCTTGCCAACAATGGGTTCAGGATCAATGCCCTGTCTCTTATAGTAATCAGCAAGAGCTGCCTTGATTGCCTGTTCTGCAAGAACTGAGCAGTGAATCTTAACTGCGGGAAGTCCGTCAAGAGCCTCAACAACTGCCTTGTTTGTAAGCTTGAGAGCCTCTGAAATGGGCTGACCTTTAATCATATCAGTTGCAATTGAGCTTGTTGCAATTGCACTTGCACAACCGTAGGTCTTGAACTTAACATCAACAATAATATCATTTTCAATTTTAAGGAACATCTTCATGATGTCGCCGCACTTTGCGTTACCGATTTCACCTACACCGTTGGCATCGGGAATTTCACCCACATTGTGAGGATTCGCAAAATGCTCCATTACTTTTTCACTGTACTGCATAAATCTATCTCCTTTTACTGTTTTTCGTTTTCCACAATGTGGTCCCATAAAGGTGACATTGAGCGAAGTCTGTCAATGATACCGGGAAGCACACTGAGTATATAATCAACATCCTCTACGGTGTTGTTTTCGCTGAGTGAAAGACGGAGTGAACCGTGAGCGACCTCGTGCTTAAGACCGATTGAAAGAAGCACGTGGCTGGGGTCAAGTGAGCCCGAGGTGCAAGCTGAACCGCTTGAAGCAGAAATTCCGTTCATATCAAGCATAAGAAGTAAGCTTTCACCCTCAACGCCCTCAAAGCACATACTGAAGTTACCGGGAAGTCTCTTTTCAGTACTGCCGTTGATTCTTGAGTGACTGATTTTTGAAGCGCCTTCAAAAAGCCTGTCACGAAGAGCTGAAACCTTTTTTGCGTTTTCTTCGATATTCTCGCACATTTCTGTAATTGCAACGCCGAGACCTACAATGCCGGGAACATTTTCTGTACCTGCTCGTCTGCCGCTTTCCTGAGCGCCGCCCTCAATAAGGTTAGGAAGGCGAAGTCCCTTTTTGCAGTAAAGAGCACCTATACCCTTTGTTGCGTGGAACTTATGACCTGAAAGTGAGAGCATATCGATATTCTGCTCTTTAACATTAATTGCGATATGACCTACAGCCTGAACTGCGTCTGTGTGGAAAAGAACACCCTTATCCTTACAGATTTTTCCGATTTCAGCTATGGGCTGAACTGTGCCGATTTCGTTATTGGCATACATAATTGTAACAAGGCAGGTTTCATCTGTAATTGCCTTTTCAACGTCTTCTGTTCTTACAAGGCCGTCTTCGTAAACATCAAGATAGGTTACGGTAAAGCCCTGCTTTTCAAGAGCAGCCATTGTGTGAAGCACTGCATGATGCTCAAACTTTGTTGTGATAAGATGCTTCTTACCTTTCTTTGCACCGAGAGCTGCTGCACCTCTGATTGCCCAGTTGTCAGCCTCTGAGCCGCCTGAGGTAAAGAAGATTTCCTTTTTGTCTGCACCGAGTGCTGCAGCAACCTGCTCTCTTGCCTTGTCAACTGCTGAAAAAGCCGTCTGTCCGATTGCATAAAGGCTTGAGGGGTTACCGTAATGCTCGGTCATATAGGGAAGTATTGCTTCAACAACCTTTTTTGAAACAGGAGTTGTTGCCGCATTGTCTGCATAAACATATCTCATTTCAAACACTCCAATTCTGTTTTTTCTATTGTCAGGCTTCTTTCAGCCAGATCCTTAAGTGTAATTTTGCTTACTACTTCAATTGTTGCCTCGTAAATTCTTGTCCAGATAAAAGAGGTTACACAATCGCAGTAGTTTTCGCATTTGCCGTTATCTTCGGCACAGGCAACGGGTGCAAGTGAACCTTCCGTAGCCTTAAGAATATCTTCAACAGAAATTTCCTCAGCCTTGCGTGTAAGATGATATCCACCTTTTGCACCTCTCACAGATTTCACAAGACCTTCCTTTGAAAGGAGATTGATTATCTGTTCAAGATACTTTTCAGAAAGATGCTCCCTTTCCGCAATATCCTTAAGCGACACACAGCCCTCTCCGCCGTAAACTGCAAGGTCTGTCATTATTCTGAGACCGTATCTTCCCTTGGTTGAAATTTTCATCTTTTCACCGCCTTCAAGATATACTCTGTAGTTAATTCCTACTTTAATGCTAGTATATCACCTTTTTTAATTCATAGCAATAGGGTATGAATTATTTTCTGTAGAAATAGTGCATTTCTTTTCTGACATTTTTGGTTAAATTTTACAGTGATATACAGAACTACGATTAAAGTTGAAACGAGGAGGTGCAAAGCGACCATTGTAGCCCCTTCCACCGCTAAAACGGTCCCCTACCCCAAAGAGGCAGGCAAACTGACGAAATCTTAAATTTTGTATAAAAGCTCAATCCCCTTACCCGTTTCAAAAAAGGTGAAATATAGCGGTCAGCGAATGTCGGGGCGAATATACGAGAGAGGGAAAGAGATAAAGCAGACGAGAGCTTTACTGCGAGTACATAGCAATATAGCGGACTCATTCAGCAAAAACGCCTGAACTTGAATCTATAAAGCACCCTGCTACCGTTATTCTGAGCAACAGAACTTCAAAATTGTCGATAGGCAAAATCCTACCGATTGCAGAAAAGGTGAGCAGAAACGGAGCTTAAAGAAATCTGTTCAGCTTATTACGGCGACAATTTTGTGGCTTCGGAATGGCGTGGAGCAAAGCGTGTTTTTGCTTACTTTTGTCACAAACGACAAAAGCAAGTGCCCGCCGCACAGGCGTGCAGGAACTGACCTGTTAAACCAAGTGAAAAGCAAAAAAAGCGGACTGCCAATGGCAGCCCCTACGGTGTTGTTTCAATTTGTTATGTCGGTTGGTTGGCGGACACAGCACGCTGTGTCCCTGCGGTTTACTCCCTCCGAGTTTGCCGTTGGCAAACCCACCTCCCTCAATGAGGGAGGCTGACTGTTTCGTCAGTAATTTTGCATTCAAAAAAACCGTTGCATCGGCTGAAGTCATCAGCTTTTACAACGGTTTTTGTAATCAATGTTTTTTATTCCGTTCTCAGTGCTTCAACAGGGTCTTTCTTTGCTGCAAGACTTGAGGGTACAAGACCTGCAATAAAGGTAAGGAATACGCTGATGCAAACGAGGATTACTGCTGCGTTGAAGGGAAGCTGTGCAGCCGCACCTGTTTTGGTAAGATAGTCAAGCAGGAAGTTAATCGGTAATTCCAGCAGAAGAGTTGACAGAATACCTATTATACCTGCCGCAAGTCCGACTATAATCGTCTCAGCATTGAACACTCTTGAAACGTCATTCTTTGAAGCACCGATTGCACGGAGAATACCGATTTCCTTTGTTCTTTCAAGTACGGAGATGTAGGTAATAATACCAATCATAATCGAAGAAACAACAAGGGAAATTGCAACGAATACTACAAGTACATAGGTAACAATGTCGATAATCTTTGTAACTGATGAAAGAAGCACACCGATTGCATCTGTGGGGCTGATTGAATATTCCGGATGGCCGTCTTCAGATACCTTCTGATTATAATAATCAATCATTGCGTTTACTTCATCCTTGGCTTCAAAGCTCTTGGGATAGAAATAAATTGACGTTGGCGTATCCACCGGCTGGTAGCCGAGAATGGACATTGTGTTGTCATAAGAGCACTGAGCGTTTACAGTGTCGATATAAGCCTGCTTAAGAGCAATAACCTGCTCATCGTTAAGATATCCCTCCATAAGCTTTTTCTGAAGATCAGTCATATCACCGAAATTGAATATTGAGCTCATATCCATAATATCAACTTCCGCAAGGTCAACATCCCCTGCCATACTCATAAAGGGGCCGATATCAAGATATTTCATATCAATAAGGCTCATATCAATATCAACAAGGTCAAAGTCGTTTACGGTAAGGTCAACAAATTCCATACCTGTAATGATGTCCTTCTTCGGATTTGCAAGCTGTTCTTTGACAACAGCTGAGTTTGCAGTATGTTCAAGTGCATATTCCATAAGCTCTGTTGTGTAACCGATACCACCCGTACCCACTGAAAGCACATTGTCTTCATCAGGACGGATAATACCCACAATATTGATTTCAAGGCCGTTATCAACGAGCTTCTTTACATAAGCAAGATTTGAGCTTCTGTCTTTCCAGAGACCTGTTTTCTTGTCCTTTACCATATAATCACAGTTGAGAACAAGCTTGAATTTCATATTGCAGATATCTTCATAGGTGAAGCTTTCCTGAGTTTCTTTCACCTCATTGCCTGCAAGAGCGCCCATAATATTTGACTGAAGGTCGTTCTGATCTTTTATGCCGAGAGCGTAAAGGAGCATTTCGTTGATTTCATTCTTTCCGTCAATAAGAAGCACAACCTCATTTTTAGCTTCGGGAAGGCGTCCGTAAATTATGTCATACTGTTTTTCTACAACGTCATTGTCACCGATAATCTCGATCCAGGCATCCATCATTGACGAGTTCATAAAGCCTTCCATACCCTGCATCATATTGCCTGCCATTTCAGCCATTGCAGTGTTGGGATTTACCTTTACAACTCCCTCGCTTGTGTCAGCTTTATAGATGTTAAGCGGAGTTGAATATTTGAACTGAAGGTCATTGCAGAGCTCATCAAATTTTTCACGGTTATCGTCAATATATTTTTTGAAGCTCTTGATATTGTTGGATGAGGACTGAGCAACAAAGGTGTTGATCATTTCTGTCATCATCTGATTAACATATACCTTGTCTCTGTCGTGGTTAAGAGTAAGCACAGATTCGCTCATGCCCATAACGGCATTCATCATATTATCTGTATTAACGGCTTCCTTTTCAACCGACATAGGGAAGGCAAGAAGCGTATCGTTCTGCACCTTGTCTACATAATTCTGAATACCGTTTGAAAGTGCAAGCACAAGGGCGATACCGATAATACCGATGCTTCCTGCAAAAGCGGTGAGGAAGGTTCTGCCCTTCTTTGTGCCAAGGTTACGCATTGAAAGACCGAAGGCGGTTGCAAAGCTCATAGAGGGCTTTCTGCCCTTTGCCTTTTCTTCCTCAGCTTTGATTTTTTCCTTTTCAAAATCTTCAGATTCCGGCTCGAAGGGATTGCTGTCATCAATAACCTTACCGTCCATACAGCGGATAATTCTTGAGGAATATTCACTTGCAAGGTCGGGGTTGTGAGTTACCATAATGATGAGCTTATCCTTGGCAATTTCCTTGAGAAGCTCCATAACCTGAACACTTGTTTCACTGTCAAGAGCACCTGTAGGCTCGTCTGCAAGAAGAATATCAGGGTTATTTATGAGAGCTCGTGCAATTGCAACTCGCTGCATCTGACCGCCTGACATCTGATTGGGCTTTTTGTGAATCTGCTCTTTAAGACCAACCTTTTCGAGAGCAGCTATTGCTCTTTCTCTTCTTTCCTTTTTGCTTACACCTGAGAGAGTAAGAGCAAGCTCAACATTGGCAAGTACACTCTGGTGAGGAATAAGGTTGTAGCTTTGGAAAACGAAACCGATTGAGTGGTTTCTGTAGGTATCCCAGTTTTCGTCGGTAAAGGACTTTGTTGATTTTCCGTTGATTACAAGGTCACCGCTTGTGTACTTGTCAAGTCCGCCGATAATATTGAGAAGTGTGGTTTTACCGCAGCCTGAGGGACCGAGAATTGAAACGAACTCGTTTTCTCTGAAGTTGATGCTCACATCATTGAGGGCTCTTACGGTAGTGTCGCCCGTTACATAATCTTTTACTATATTTTTTAAAACAAGCATTTATTTCGCCTCCTGTTCTGTCTTGTGCTCAAATTCTTCTTTTTTCTTTTTCCTGAACTTCTGATCTTCAATAAAGCGCTCAATTTTCGCTCTGTTTTTAAGAAAGATTAGCTCTCCTACACAAAGAAGCACAACGACAAATATAAAGCCCTTTAAAACGGTATGTTCCTTTTCAGCTTCATAAATAATTGTGGGAAGATAATCGTCTTGCGGTTTGATTTCTTTAACGGCTCTTTCTCTGAAGAAAAGCTTATAGAGCCATTCCACGGTTTCGTCAGTGGTCATTTTCGCCATTTCGTCGCCGATACCTGCTGAATAGGTTGCAAACATATCGTTGCCACCCTCAGCGCCGCCAGCCATAAAGCCGGTAACAAGACTTTCATTGCCCGGTGCTTTCATAACCTCAACGAAGTATCGGAGTATTGTAATAAGCACACCCGTCTGATTTGCCTTGACATAAGAAACAGCAGCAGGCTTTCCGTTAAAGGTACGCTTGCTTTCCATTGTTTCAAGTGTACCGATTGTGCCGAGAAGCTCTATATCCATTTCGGGAAGATTCATTCCCAGGTCAAGTCCCGAGGTAAGCTCTGAAATGAGCTTATCCGTGTCAATTTCTTCCATACCCGGCATTGAAAGAGCCTTCTCCATTCCAAGCTCCTTAAGGAGTGAGGTTATGGGATAAAGAAGATTTTCTATTACAATTGTGAGACCGTTGTTTTTGAAGAAGTAAATGAGGTTAGGTGCGATTTCTGTGATTGTATAAACAGGCTTTTCCATTAATCTGTCAATGAATGAACAAACTGTTTTAACGAGAGGCTCAATGGAATTTCCTTTGTCAGCCTGTTTTTTATACTGCTCATAAGTGAGGATTGTTTTGCTGCTGCAGCCCATAGCCTCAAAAAGAGGAATAACTGCGCTGTTATAGCCGTCACTGCCGTAAAAGTCAATTCCGAGAAGGCTGATTTTGCTTTCAGCAAGAAGCATTCTTATAAGCGGCTCAAGAGGACTTAAGCAAAGTGTCACCGCTTTTGCAAAGCCTTTTGAATCACCGTCTTTAAAGCCCCAGTAAATATACTTTGAGCTGACAGATTTCCATGAGCCTGAGTTGTAAAGGCTGTTTCTCGCACTGTAATAGTTACCGCCTATAAGGGTATTCGCAACAAGTGAGGGAGTTACCTTAAGGCCGAGAATGCTGCTCAGTGCTTTCATCTCCTCACTTTCAAGAGCTGAGTAAATACCGCTTACAAGCATTGTCACTGTTTTTGAAGAATAAATCTCCTTGCTGAGCATCTCCTCAAGGGTTTTGAACTCGCCTGATTCTGCAACGAATTCATCAATAAGGTCGTCTATACCGTCAAGAACTCTTTTGAATTTCTCTTCACCAAGGTTCTGGGTATAAGTGATTTCTGTAGGGGTGAAAGTGCCTGCCTTCCACTCGTAATTATTCTTCTTTCCGCCCTCTGAAGTAAGAAGTGAAACATACATTTCTATAAGCTCATCAGTTTCCCTTGTCATAAGCTCTGAAAGCATACCGTTTATATCGACGGGCATTTCACCCTCCGTCATTTCAGGCATAAGCTCACTCATTTTGTCTTTATTGAGCTTCAGTGTATCAACAATAAAACGCATCATCACAATAAAGGTTGCACCCTTATCTGAAATTACCGTATCACCCGAAACTGTACCGCAGGAAGAAAGCTCCTGAAGGTCAATTTCAGCAATTTTAAACTCACCCGAGCTCATAAGAGTGTTTATATCAAACTGTGCCGTCATTTCTGCAGGGTCAGCAATGAGCTTTAAGAGAGGTTCAATTTTAATAAAGGTTGTGATTTTTGCTATCTGAAGAGTAAGCGGCTCTAAGAGCTTTGAAACTGCTTTGTCAAAGCCACCGTTATTGAAGAAGTATGCAATACCCGGAAGAATATCAGTAAGTCTGTCAGCTGGTGCAGAAAGCACATCCTCTGCAAAAGTGAGCAAATCGGAAACGAGGTGGTGAACCATCATACTCCTGTCGTTTTTTGCATCGGCATAGAAACGGGCGCTGTCGGTTACTGTTCTAACACCAAAGCTTTTTAATGTGGGAACAATTGCAGTTTCATAGCCGTTGCCGCCCTTTACACCAACAATGGAGTTCAGCGAAAAGCTGCCTGAACAGAGAAGTGCATAAAGTATTTCGTTAAAGGGAGTGAAAATTGCAGAGACAGCTTTTATGAAGCCTTCTTTATTTTTAACACCCCATTTTGCTTTGAGGCTTTCAATTTCGCTCCATGATTTATACCTTGAAAGCTCTGATACTACCTCGGGATAAGCAAAAAGCCCTTTGCTTACATCGGCAACAGAAATGTTGATGTTCATTTGTGAAAGGTCTGCTTCGTTCTCAGAAAGCATTCCGTATACGCCCAAAAGAAGCATTGAAAGAGTTTCTGAGGTGTAAATCTCCTTTGCAATGAGCTTATTTAAGGTTGTATTGCCGAGAGCTGCTGCCGCCTCGTTAATAACCGCATCGGTTTTATAAATTGCAGTTTCTGCCTTTTCCTTCGTAACATTCTCAGGATATGTAACCGCAAAGGCACACGGTACAACCGTAAGAAATACCAGAAGCACAGAAAGGAAAACACCCGTTATTTTTTTTACTGATTTTATCATCTTACACTGTCACCTCACTTAAGCCTGAAGAATCACTGCTTATTTCTGCAAGACGTCCAACCAGCCTTACAAATTCTTCAGCATCTCTTTCACCAAGTTTTTCTATAAGATTGAAAACACTTTCTGCCGCCTCTTTCTGAAGGTTCATAAACCTTGTTATACCTTCGGCAGTCATTTCTATTATTGTACTTCTTTTGTCCTCGGCATTCTGTATACGGCTTACAAGTCCTTTTGTTTCAAGACTTTTTGCAATTGCTGTAAGTCTTGCTGCCGTGCATTCGGTATATTGCATAAGCTCACCCGGTGTTGCCTTGCCACCCATTTTCATAAGTATGGCCAGCATCAGGTTTTCACCCTTAAAGGTAGTTTTCATTCTTTCAAACAGCTCCTGACGGTTAATACTGTCAAAAGCATTCATCATATTTTCAGCAAGAATGTTTCTGTCCACAGATACGCCTCCTTTTCTTTATTTAACACTGTTAAGTAATATATCATACCTTTTAAATATATGCAAGATGCATTTATATATTTTTCACAAGTAAATGGAGAATTTATTGTTTGATTTAACAAAACTCTTGTGAAATTTTAATATATTATACCTTTTATATTTGTCAGCCTGTACCATTATATTCCTTTTCCATAAATGAACCTTAAAAAGCTTAACACCGTTAAATAAAAAACATTGTTTTATTCTTTTTACACTATTGACATTTTACCTCTTAGAATTATAATATATGTTAGTCAGCTAACTGTTAGTTTGCTAACAACATCAGAAAGGAGTAGCTCTATGGAAAGAAAGCTTGGTTTTGAAATTGGCAGAACATCACGACTTATACGCCGTGTTATGGATAACAGCTCCACAAAGGAATATATAGATAAAGTAACGGGTACCCACGGTTGGGCTCTCGGATATTTTCACCGCAACAGAGATAAGGATATTTTTCAAAGAGATTTTGAAAAGGAGTTTGACATAAGGCGCTCAACGGCAAGCCGTATACTCTCACTTATGGAAGAAAACGGAATGATTGTCAGAGAGAGCGTACCTTACGATGCGAGACTGAAAAAAATCGTTCTTACGGAAAAAGCTCTCAGAATTCAGAAAGAGGTTATCGCTTTTTTCGATTCCCTTGAGGGCGAATACATAAAAGGCATTTCCGAAGACGATCTTCAAACCTTTTACAGTGTTCTTGACAAAATAAACAGCAATATAGAAAGGATTGATACGAAATGATAAAACGGCTGTCACAGTCAATAAGAGAGTTTAAGCTGCCTTCATTCCTCTCACCTCTTTTTGTTTCTCTCGAGGTGCTTATGGAAGTTCTCATCCCCTTTCTTATGGGTAAGCTTATTGATAACGGTATCGACAAGGCTGACACAGCTTACGTTGTAAAAGTGGGTGCATTGCTTATTGTTCTTTGTATGCTCAGTCTGTGGTTCGGTGTTCTTGCAGGAAATTATGCGTCAAAGGCTTCAGCAGGCTTTGCAAGAAATCTCCGTCACGATATGTACCACAATGTACAGAGCTTTTCTTTTTCAAACATTGACAAGTTCTCCTCTTCAAGCCTTGTAACAAGACTTACCACCGACGTAACCCATCTTCAGAACGCTTATCAGATGCTTATAAGAATTGCGGTACGTTCACCCATTATGACTATTATGTCACTCGTAATGGCGTTTCGAATCAACGCCCGTCTTGCCTCTGTTTTCATTTGTGTAATTCCCTTTCTCGGCACAGGACTTTTCATTATAACCAAAAAGGCTCACCCTGTATTCAAGAGAATGTTCAAAAAATATGACCGTCTTAACACAGTTGTAAGTGAAAACCTCCGTGGAATCAGGGTTGTAAAAAGCTTTGTACGTGAAGATACGGAAGAAAAGAAATTCAAGGATGTTTCAGGTGAAATCTACAACGATTCAAAGCTTGCTGAGGGCTATCTCGCTTTCAATGCTCCGATTATGCAATTTTCATCCTACACCTGCATGATTATGATTGCGTGGCTCGGTGCAAGAATGATTATCTCCACAAATGCTTCAGCTCTTTCAACAGGTGACCTTTTCTCGGTTATCACCTATACTATGCAGATTCTTATGAATCTTATGACTTTTTCAATGCTTTACGTAATGCTCACCATGTCAAAGGCAAGTGCAGAGCGTATTACCGAAGTTTTAAACGAAGAGAGCAATCTCACAAGCCCGGAAAATGCTATAAAAGAGGCGAAGGACGGTTCAATTGAATTTTCAGATGTGGGCTTCAGCTATTCAGGCAGCAAAGAGCACCTTTGTCTCAGAGATGTAAACATTAAAATAAACTCGGGTGAAACCGTAGGTATCATCGGTGCAACGGGCTCATCAAAAACCTCATTCGTTCAGCTTATCCCCCGACTTTACGACGTAACC
Organism: Clostridia bacterium; assembly: GCA_017522205.1. Taxonomy (GTDB): domain Bacteria; phylum Bacillota; class Clostridia; order Oscillospirales; family Acutalibacteraceae; genus UBA6857. The sequence continues at coordinate 35,485 of JAFWZS010000073.1, read as the reverse complement.
GAGGGTATAGTTAAGGTGGGCGAAGTTGACGTAAGAAAATATGACCTTGATACTCTTCGAAACAGCGTTGCTATGGTACTTCAGAAAAACGTTCTTTTCTCCGGCACAATCAAGGATAATCTCCGTTGGGGCAACGAAAACGCAACCGACGAGGAAATGATTGAGGCCTGCAGACTTTCCTGCGCCGACGATTTCATAAAGGAAATGCCCGAAGGGTACGACACCTTTATTGAGCAAGGCGGTACAAATGTTTCTGGCGGTCAGAAGCAGAGAATCTGTATTGCCCGTTCACTTCTCCAAAAGCCGAAAGTTCTCATTATGGATGATTCGACCTCAGCCGTTGACACAAAGACCGATGCCATGATAAGAAAGGCTATGAAGGAATATATTCCCGAAACCACAAAAATTATTATTGCTCAGCGTATTTCTTCAATTGAAAGTGCCGACAAAATCATTGTTCTTGATGACGGACTGGTTGAAGCCTTCGGCACACACGAAGAGCTTCTCATAAAGAGCGAAATCTACCGTGATGTATACGAATCACAGACGAAGGGAGGAAAAGAAAATGAGTAATCAGCAGAAGCCTCCCATGAAAATGCCGCCCCCGAACAGACACGGCGGAACACCCATAAGAATGAAGGGTGAAAAAATTGACCCCAAGGTTATAAAGCGTGTTTTCAGCTATCTGAGTGTTAAACACCGTCTGATGATGCTTGGCGTTGTTCTGTGCATTGTGGTTGCAAGTCTCGCAAATGTTGCATCATCTCTTTTCCTAGGTTCACTTATTGACGAATACATTGAGCCTATGCTCCTTTCGGGCAGCACAGATTACAGTGAGCTTATAAAAATGCTCGTAAGAATGGCACTGATTTTTCTTTGCGGTATTGTTGCTACCTTTACTCAGAACCGCATTATGATAGTTGTAGCTCAGGGTGCTCTCAAAAATGTGCGAGATGAAATGTTCACCCACATGCAGACTCTCCCCATCAAGTATTTCGACACCAACAGCTTCGGCGACATGATGAGCCGATATACCAACGATGCTGACACGCTCCGTCAGATGATTTCACAGTCTATCCCTCAGGCACTTACCTCAGCCGTGACAATTATCTCAACCTTTGTTGCTATGGTAAGTCTCAGCCTTCCTCTGACTGCGGTTGTAATCATTTCTGTTGTGCTTATGCTTACTGTTACCGGCAAGGTTGCAGGACAAAGCGGAAAATACTTTTTCAAGCAACAATCCTCTTTAGGTGATGTAAACGGCTATATTGAAGAAATGATGACGGGACAAAAGGTTGTAAAGGTTTTCTGTCACGAAGAAAAAGCCAAGGAAGAATTCGACAAGAAGAACGATGAGCTTTTCAACAACGCATATTCAGCTAACAAATTTGCCAATATGCTCGGTCCCATCAACAACAACCTGGGACACCTTCAGTATGTAATTATTGCAATTATCGGCTGCGTTCTTGCCGTTCTCACAAACACTATACCTTTAACGGGATTACTCGCAATTTCCACAGGTGATGTTGCTGCTTTCCTTCAGCTTTCAAAATCTTTCACAATGCCCATCAATCAGATTTCACAGCAGCTCAACTCAGTTGTTATGGCTATGGCAGGCGCAAAGAGGATTTTTGAGCTTATTGATGCAGAAAGCGAGCAGGATAACGGCTATGTAACTCTCGTCAACGCAAAAGAAGTCGGCGGCGAAATCACCGAAACAAAAGAGCATACAGGTATGTGGGCGTGGAAGCATCCCCACGAGAACGGCACTACAACCTATACAAGGCTTCTCGGTGAAGTGCGTATGTTTGACGTTGACTTCGGTTATACTGAAGAAAAAACCGTGCTGAAAAACATCACTCTCTATGCTGAACCGGGACAGAAGGTTGCTTTTGTCGGTGCAACGGGTGCAGGCAAGACCACAATCACCAACCTTATTAACCGCTTCTATGATATAGCCGACGGCAAAATCAGATATGACGGAATCAACATCAACAAGATAAAAAAGAGTGACCTGAGAAAATCTCTCGGTATTGTTCTTCAGGACACCAACCTTTTCACGGGTACGGTAAAGGAAAATATCCGATACGGTAATCTTGACGCCACAGACGAGCAGATTATTGAAGCGGCAAAGCTCGCAAACGCTCACTCCTTTATTGAAAGGCTTCCCGACGGCTACGACACCATGCTGACAGGTAACGGCGCAAACCTTTCACAAGGACAGCGTCAGCTTATTTCAATTGCACGTGCCGCCGTTGCAGACCCGCCGGTTATGATTCTCGACGAAGCGACCTCTTCAATCGACACAAGAACAGAAGCTCTGGTTCAAAAAGGTATGGATGCCCTTATGAAAGGCAGAACAGTTTTTGTAATTGCGCACAGACTCTCGACAATTCGCAATTCTGATGTTATAATGGTACTTGAAAAGGGCGAAATTATCGAGCGAGGCAGTCATGAAGACCTTATCGAAAAGAAAGGCAAGTACTATCAGCTTTATACCGGAGCCTTTGAACTTCAATAAAATAAAAAGGATGAAACTAAAAAATGATGAAAAAACTCTTTAACAAAAAAGCTGTGATTGCTTACATCGTAGTTCTTGCAATCACCTTTGTTGCAGGCTGCAGTATGATTGGCGTGAATGTTCACTACTCAAACGAAATTGAAACTCTCGAAAAGGGTGACGGCACACTTGAAAGTGCGGCAACAAATGTTATTGCCGGTGCACTCAGTGCTCTTGTAGGCGGCGGCTCGGAAAATGCCATAACCGATGCAATTCAGAATGCAACAGGCAACAAAATTGACGAAGAAGCAATTGCAAGGGTTGAGACAAAGAAAACCGTTGTGCTTGTTTTTATGATTGTTTTCTTTGTGCTTACAGCAGTTTTCATTGCAGGAGCAATCACCGCTTATCAGTATCCCAAGTATCTTGAGTCAGACAAATACAAGGCAAAGCTCAAGAGAATGAAAAAAGCAGCGAAATAAGAACCCGACCCGACGAGCAATCAGAGATTGCGGTCGGGTGCCCCGGAACCTTGTTGCTTCGCAATAACTTTTCAGCCACCGATTAATTTCGGTGGCTGATTTTTTGTGTTTAGTTCTTAATTATAACGATTTTCTTACGAATTACTTAAATGTATTTACAAAACAACCATCAATGTTTATAATGCAATTGTAGACAAACCGATATGTAAATTTCCACAATTGCAGATATTATTGTATAAATTGCAACAAATTCGTTTCATTTTTTGTTAAACATTTTTGTGTTACTTTTTTCACTTTTTAAGACTATATATAAAAGCACAAAGTGGATCTTAGCTTTCATTACTAAGTGAAAGAGGTGATACCAATGTGGAGATAAACTTTCTACATACACAAATAATTTATCAAATAAAAAATAAAAAGGAGAATTAAATTATGAAAAAGTTTATTTCAATAATATTGGCAATTATTATATGTGCAGGAATGCTTGCAGTTATTGCTTCAGCAGCTTCTGTTGATGTTATGAAAGGTGATGGTGAAAAAGTCAGTAGCGATTATTTAACAGCAAAACAAGTAAAGTTAAGCGGTCGCATCTATGAAACATCAGAGTATGGAGCATATTTTACCAATCTCAGCGAAAATTCAAACGGAACCTACATAGAAGATAGCACTGTCTTTGTTAATTACAATGATGCTGATAGTCTTTCAAACGGTTCTTTAAAATATGTTCCCGTTACACTTAAATCAACTAAATTTACATCAAATGTTGCTTGGAAAGTGCGTATAAATCCATACAGACTCTACAATGATATCCGGGCATCAGCTTCAAATTCAAAAGTATCATAACACACCAACGAGGGTAATCCCTCGTTGGTAATTGAAAACAGAAAGGAGAAAAGAACATGAAAAAACTATACCTTGAAGCAAAAGCATTTTTCGGCAACAAAGGTTTTCTGCTTATCACTGTTGCATTTTTCGGGATAATCTTCGGTAACCTTTTAAAAACAACCTATACGCTGTTGCAGATACCTGTAGAGGAAAATCGTGAAGCTTATATGTTGATTCTAAGCGAGAGTCAGAAAATTTCATATTTCCTTTTTATATTTTTTATTTTCATTTCTTACGAACTTTTTTATCTTTCTCATAAATCAAATCTGAATGAAACTCTTAAAACCACAAAAAAAGGAATCAGAAATACATATTTTTATCAGTACCTTATTATTTTTATCATAACTGCAATCATAACTGTAAGCCTTTTAGCTCTTAACATTTATTCTGCATCTCACTTCAAGGTTCTCACTACGGAACTGTTAGTTCATATCATACTGAACTGCCTTCTCAATATTACATTGGTTATTACTCTTGCTTCTTCTTTCGGTTTTCTTCTTTCTCTCTTCTCAAAAAAAGTTTTTGCATACATCTCAATTGTGTTTATAGCTTTCTTTTCAAGCGAAATTTTCAAAGACATTGTTTCCACTCTTCTTGAAGGCTTCGGCTTAGACCTTTATCATCTTACAGACCTGTTTGTAATCTTTCCGCCTAATATGAAATCCGTTCCAATTTATGCATTCGGCTTATCCGTTTTACCCTACAGATGGAATGCTGTCCTTTTCTGGCTGTTTCTTTGCCTCGGATTCATTAACCTCAAGCTGATAAGAAACAGGAAAAAGAACATTTCCAAAACTGTTTCCACAATACTTTTATTTGCTTTTGCCGTGGTGAATCTTTGTTTTTATTATACACCTCAGTCAAAAGTAATAAGAGACAACAGTCCTTATCAGACCAATTTTGCAGATTTCATTTATTATTCAGCCACTTATACCGGCGATGAAATAAACCAAAAAGCTGATTTCAATATAACAGGCTATGAAATGGATTTAAAAATTCGTAACACCCTTTCTGCCGACGTTACAGTCACCATCGACAAATCTGACAACGAAAAATATATTTTCACACTCTATCACGGATATGAAGTGAAAAGTGTCACAGATGAAAACGGTAATTCAATGGCATTTACAAGAGATAACGATGTGCTCACAGTTGAATCTGATTCTCATACAAACAGTATGAGAATTACATACAGTGGCTACAGTCCGAGATATTATTCAAATCTTCAAGGTATATGCTTACCTGCAGGTTTTGTGTTTTATCCGGTTGAGGGTAGTGTTGTCCTTTACGATACTGAAAACCAAGATTTCATCCCCTATATTTCCGAAAATCTTATCAATTTTGATGTAAATATAGATTATTACAAAAACTGTTTTTCCAATTTAAAGGGAACTGACACAAACAGTTTTGAAGGAAAGAGCAACTCCCTTTCCATCGTTTCGGGTTTATATAAAGAAATGGTTGTAGAAGATACTCGGTTCGTTTATCCTTATCTTTCAGGCTCAAATAACGAAAAGAATTTCAGAGAGCTTATAATCAATGAGATCAACCAAAAAAAATATAACATAAACGGCAAATCCGTAATCATAACACCTAATCTTAATCAAAGCAATATATGTGTTTTCGCAGAAGACCATATTGTTGCACACAAAACTCCTTGGGGGCTTGCCGAGGAAGCAAACGGAAACGCAAAGGAGGAATAACAATGATTACAATTTCCAATCTTACAAAATCATTCAAGAAAACTTTGGCAGTAAACCATTTCTCTTTTGAATTTGACAACAAAATATACGGTCTGCTTGGTCCTAACGGTGCAGGCAAAACCACTCTTCTCAGATGTCTTGCCGGATTATATGATTATACAGGCTCAATAAAAGAAAACGGTAAGGAAATATCCGCTCTTAAAGAACAGGAAAGAAATATAGGCTATCTTCCTCAGAAGTTTGGTATGTTCGGACAGCTTACCGTTAAAGAAATGCTTCAGTATTTCTGCCTTCAAAAAGGTATTTCCGTCAAATCAGCGGATATTGAAGCCTGTATAAAGTCAGTGGGACTGGAAGATAAAACTAACAAAAAAATCAGCACTCTTTCAGGCGGAATGGTGCGCCGTCTCGGAATTGCTCAGGCTTTACTTGGCAAACCGTCACTTATAATTTTTGATGAGCCCACCGCCGGACTTGACCCCGAAGAAAGAATCCGTTTTAAAAATATTGTCAAATCTCTTCACGGAAAATGCACCGTTATTCTGTCTACACATATTGTAAGTGATATTGCATCGGTTTGTGACGAAACCATTATTATGAATGACGGCAAGCTTATTTGCTGCGGCACTTCAGAAGAAATATCACAAAAGGCAAAAAACAAAGTATATCTTATTCCCGAAGAAAAGCAGAATCTCATCAAGGGTAAATATTACATAATTCAGAATACTTCCGATGAAACAGGAAAATCACAGTTACGTTTTGTTTCACAAGAAAATCAAAACTTTGATACTGTTGAAGCAACAGTTGAGGACGGTTATATATGCAGTATAAAAAATATCTGAAACAGAACTATTTTCTGCTTAAATCGGCGGGTGTTTCAATTTTTATACCCTTGGTTATTATATATTTTTTCCTTCCTTTTTTAAACTACAGCAGTTATTTAAAATACGGTATCGGAACAACTCTTTACAATAATATTATCACTTATTCACAGGTGTTTATCCCCTTCTTCTCAACTTGGTGGAGCATACTCACACTGAAAGAATTCATCGAAGGACAAGGAAACGAAGTTTTATTTGTCAATACAAAACGAACTCACCTCTTTGTATGTATCAATTTCATTATCTTTGTCTTTATGCTCATTCCTCTTTATATCGTATATTTCTGTCTTTTTGACAATATGAAACTGGAATTCATAAAAATCCTTATTGAATGTGTGTTGTTCAACAGTATCTCTTTTGCAATTATGAGTTTTTTCAGATCTGTTGCAATATCTCTGACCCTGCCAGTTATATACACTATGTATTCTTTTTTCAGAGGATATTCCTCACAGGGCATAGACCTATCTTTTGTAAGTCTTAACGAAGCAACTTATGAGCAATTAACAGACAAGTATATTCCCATTCTACTTGTAAGTATCATTCTTTTTGAAGTTACACGGCGTACAAATTCACGAACAACACGTTATCAATAAGCAGAGCAGTCCTACCCTCCCGGGCAGGGCTGTCTTTTTTCTGTCTGAATTCAATAAAACCCGTATTTTCAGTTGACTTTATGAGGATAATTATTGTATAATGATTTGGTATGCGAATCATTTCATTTTTATTGGAGGTGGACTTTAATTGGACAGTAGTGATACTAAACCTAACGGGCGTAATTTAATCTGTTCGGTGCAAGTCCGTCTTCTGCCCGACAAGAAGAAAGCATAAAAGGGCTGTGCACCGGGAAAGTCGGTGAAAAAAATGAATAGTACACAATTTGAAGAGCTTTATGCTCTGCTTACGGGTAAAGGTCTCAAGGAGCTTAAGGAAGTCCTTTCTGAAATGCCCTACCCCGATATTGCGGAATTTATTATGGAGCTTGACGATGAGCTTGACGAAGAAAAGCTTGCCGTTAAGGTTTTCCGTATTCTCCCAAAGGATATTTCCGCAGACGTATTCGCCTATCTTGACCCTGACAGTCAGATGCTTATTGTCCGTTCAATTACGGACAGCGAAATCGGCCGCCTTATGGACGACCTTTACGTGGACGACGCCGTTGACTTCCTTGAAGAGGTTCCGGCAAATATGGTAAGACGAGTTCTTGCAAACACAGACAAGGAAACAAGAGATATTATCAACCGTTTCCTCAAGTACCCCGAAAACTGCGCAGGCAGCGTTATGACAATTGAAATGGTGGACCTTCACGACAGACTGACCGTCGGTGAAGCAATCAAGAGCATCCGCCGTTCAGGTGTTGACAAGGAGACAATTTACACCTGCTATGTAATTGACGACAAGCGTCACCTTGTGGGTACAATTCCGCTGAGACGTCTTCTTCTCAATGATGAAGACACCCTCATAACAGACATTATGGCTGACGATGAACAGCTCATTTATGTTTACACAATGGACGACCGGGAAGAGGTTGCTTCAATTGCAAAAAAGTACGACCTTCTTTCAGTTCCCGTTGTGGACAACGAAGGCAGACTTGTGGGCATCATCACAATCGACGACATTATCGACATCATCGACGAAGAGGCTACGGAAGACTTTGAAAAGATGGCTAACCTTACTCCGTCAGATGATGAATATCTTAAAACAAAGATATGGGCCCTTGCAAAAAACCGTATTCCATGGCTGATTATTCTTCTTATTTCATCAACCTTTACAGGTCAGATTATTGAAGGCTTTGAAAACAAGCTTGCGGCAATTGCAGGTATGACAGCCTGTATTCCTATGCTTATGGGTACGGGCGGTAACTCAGGCAGCCAGGTTTCAACCCTTATTATCCGCGGTCTTGCCCTTGACGAAATCAGAGTACGTGACTATTTCAAGGTTCTCTGGAAGGAAATCAGAGTATCCGTCATAGTAGGCTTTGTGCTTGCAGTTGTTAATATTGTAAGAATGTTTGTCTTGCGATACACTCTTGGAAACGATGCTTCAACAAGCGTGATTTTCATTGTCAGTCTCTCAATCTGGTGCGTTGTAATTGTTGCTAAGATTATGGGCTGCAGTCTGCCTATTGTGGCAAAGCTTTGCAAGATGGACCCCGCTATGATGACAGGTCCGCTTATGAGCACAGTTGTAGACGCAGTTTCACTTCTCATTTACTTCGCTCTTGCTAACGCACTTATTCCCAATATTTAACTTCATTTAATCTGAATAAGATAGCATATTATTTTGTTAAGTTTCAGGATTTTATAACAGAGAGGTAGCCCCAGGGTTACAGAACAAGGAGGTATGCCTGTTGGCAAAAAGATTATTATCCTACACCAAGGGATACAGAATTTTATCAATAATCTGCCCAATTATGATTTTCATTGACGTTCAGATTGAGCTTCAGATTCCGAAGGTAATGGGTGAGGTTATCACTCTGCTTTACAGTATCGGCACAGAGGGAATGACAATGGAAGCAGTAAGAAGTCAGCTTATAAGCAAGCTCATTGAAATGCTTCTGCTTTGTGCTTTCACCCTTTTCGTTGGCTATATTGCTGCACGATGCTCGTCAATTGCAAGCATGGGCTTCGGTGCAAATCTCCGCCGTGAGCTTTTCTTCAAAATTCAGAGCCTTTCCTTTGAAAACATTGACAAACTGAAGATTTCATCACTCATTACAAGAATGACAAACGATGTTTCTTCAATTCAGAGCGTTTATTCCCAGACCATTGTAATTTTCATCAAGGGTCCCTTTATGCTGGTTTCTGCTCTTATTGAAGCAAGAAGAATCAGCACGGAACTCTCTGTTGTTTTCTATGTGGCGCTTCCCGCAATCGTTATTGTTCTTACGGCTATGGCAGTTATGGCAGTACCTCTTTTCAAGAAAATGCTTAAGGCTACCGACCGTTTCAACGGCACTCTCAGAGGTAACATCAACGGTATCAGAGTTGTAAAGTCCTTTGTTCGTGAAGAACACGAACAAAACAAGTTCCACGACATTAACACAGAGGTTATGAAGCTCAACGTAAAGGCTCAGAAAATCGTTCTGCTTATTACCCCTGCAATTATGATTGTAATTTACGGCTGTCTTATTTTCTCAATGCTCAGAGGAAGTAAGCTCATTATTGACGGCACAGGTATGGAAATCGGTGAAATGACAGCCTTCACAAACTATATCTCTCAGGTTCTTTCATCATTTATGACTATCATTATGGTATTCATCAGTATGATTATGGCTAAGGCTTCTCTTGACAGAATCAAGGAAGTATTCAACGAAGAGCCTTCCATCAACGACGACGGTGCTGACGAAAGCCTTAAGGTTAAAGACGGCTCAATTGAGTTCAGAAACGTAACCTTCAAATACGGCGAAAAGGCAGTCAAGAATTCACTCGAAAACATCGACATAAAAATCGAATCAGGTGAAACTGTCGGTATTATCGGTGCAACAGGTGCATCCAAATCAACTCTCATTCAGCTCATTCCCAGAATTTATGACGCAACCGAAGGTGAAGTTATTGTCGGCGGTGAAAATGTAAAGAATTACACCTTCAAGAACCTTCGTGAAGAAATTTCCGTTGTGCTTCAGCAGAATCTCCTGTTCTCAGGCTCAATCAAGGAGAATATCCGTTGGGGCAAGCTCACCGCAACAGACGAAGAGGTTGAAAAAGCTGCAAAGGCTGCAGAAGCTCACGACTTTATAACTGAATTCGAAAATGGCTATGACACTGAGCTCGGTCAGGGCGGCAACAACGTTTCAGGCGGTCAGAGACAGAGAATCTGTATTGCAAGAGCTCTCATCAGAAGACCTAAAATTCTCATTTTTGACGACTGCACATCAGCAGTTGACACTGCTACCGATGCAAAAATCAGAGCAGCTCTCAGAGGTGACGATTACAAGGATATTACAAAGCTTATTATCGCTCAGCGTATCACTTCAATTATGGATGCAGACAGAATCATCGTTATTGACGGCGGTAAAATTGACTCTGTGGGCACTCACGAAGAGCTTCTTACAAAGAGTGAAATTTATCACGAGATATTTGTTTCTCAGCAGGAAGGAGTGTTGGCACAATGAGTAAAAATACTCCCGAAGAAGTAATGAACAAGGAAGAAATCACTTTGGAAAACCCCGAAGTTCAGACAGAAGCATCCGAAGAAAAAGAAACAAAGAAGAAGTCACGTTTCTCTAAAAAGAAAAAGACCGAGAAAAAGCCTCCAAAGGAAGAAACCGAGGAGGAAAAGAAGGAACGTCTCGAAAAAGAAGAAAAGAAGAAAAAAGCAAAGCCCAAGGACATCAAAAAGGCTTCAAAGCGTCTTATCGGTTATGTGACAAAATACAAAGGTCTGCTTTTTCTTTCAGCCTTACTTATCGTTTCAACAACGGTTGTAAGCGTTCTTGCTTCGCTGACGACTTATCCTATTTACGATGCACTTGAAGAGGTTCTTGTAAATAAGAGCATCACCGGTGCTGAGGCAATGGCAGAGATTACAAAATGGGTTGTCATTATGGCAATTGCCTATGCTTTTTCAGCAGTTTTCAATCTTGTCTATCAGCGCATTATGCTCCACGTTTCAACAAGCACCCTCAAGGATATGAGAAGAGAGCTTTTCAACCATCTTCAGGGTCTGCCCCTTGAATATTTTGACAAGAGAAAAACCGGCGAAATTATGAGCCATTTCACTAACGACCTCAACAAGGTAAGCTCACTTATCAGCAGCAACTTCCCCACCCTTATTTCATCCACAATTCAGGCTGTTATGACAATTGTTATTATGATTGTTTTCAGTTGGAAGCTCACTCTTACAATCACCTTTGCAATTGTGCTTATGTTCTCTGTGGTTATTATAATCACAGGCGTATGCTCTCCCCTTTTCAAAGCTCAGCAGAAGGCTATTGCAGAGGTTAACGGCTACACCGAAGAATACATCAAGGGTATCAAGAACGTAAAGCTTTTCAGCCACGAGGAAAAGGTTAAGGAAGGCTTCCACGTGCTTAATGAAAACTACAGAAAAATCGGTGTAAAGGCAAGCATTATCGGCGGTCTTATGAGTCCGCTTATGAGCATGATCTCAAGAGTAAACTATGCCGTTGCAGTTCTTCTCGGTGCCTTTATGGTAATGAAGGGTTCAATGACCGCTCCTGCTCTTGTTACTTATCTCGGCTATGTAAACAGCTACGCTTCACCCATCGCTTCTCTTGCAAGCTGCTACACCTCTCTTGTTGCGGCAATTGCAGGTGCTGAACGTGTTTTTGAAGTTCTTGACACTCCCCACGAAACAGACGAGGGTAAGGTTACTATTGTCCGTCTCATCAAAAATGCTATGGGTGAAACAGAAGAAACCGACTCACCCGAGGGCAAGCTTGCGTGGAAGATTCCCACAGAAAACGGCGTGATGTATAAAGACCTCAAGGGTAACATTGAAGTAAAAGATGTAACCTTTGCCTATGTTCCCGGCACAGATGTTCTGAAAAACATCAACGTTGACGCTGAAGGCGGCACAAAGGTTGCTTTCGTAGGCTCAACGGGTGCAGGTAAAACAACCATAACCAACCTTATCAACCGTTTCTATGAGGTAAATGAAGGTGAAATCACCTATGACGGAATTCCCGTAAAGGACATCAAAAAGGATTCACTCAGAGGAACTATGGCTATGGTTCTTCAGGACACCAAGCTCTTCAGAGGCACAATCAAGGAAAACATCCGTTACGGCAAGCTTGATGCAACTGACGAAGAGGTTATTGAGGCGGCTAAAATCGCCAACGCCCACGCATTTATTGAGGCTCTTCCCGACGGCTATGAAACCGAGCTTCGAGAAGGCGGCAACAACATTTCAACCGGTCAGGCTCAGCTCATAAATATAGCAAGAGCTGCCATTGCAAAAGCTCCCCTTCTCATTCTCGATGAGGCAACCTCTTCGGTTGACACAAGAACTGAGCGTCTTATCGAAAAGGGTATGGACAGAATCATGGAGGAAAGAACGGTATTCGTAATTGCTCACCGTCTTTCAACCGTAAGAAACTCCGATGATATTGTCGTTCTCGAAAACGGCGAAATCATTGAAGAAGGCAGTCATAGCGAGCTTATCGAAAAGGGCGGAAAGTACTATCAGCTTTATACAGGTACATTTGAAATGACATAACCCCTGTGCTTTATGCACGTTTTTAAAATCGGATACAAAACGCCTGACGAAACCCGTCAGGCGTTTTGTATTGTGAGAATTATGAAGAAATACTGCTGAAATCTACTCTGTCTCCGTCTTTGAGCACTTCAAGATGCACGTGGTTTTCCTGCGCACTTTCGCAAGGGATTTTTCCAGCTTTACCGATTACATCGCCCTGAGACACAACAGAATCCAATTTTGCCGTTGAGCCCTGAAGAAGACCGCAATATCTAACGGTAAATTCACCGCAATCCATTTCGATAATATATCCCCAGCTGGGGTCGGAAATAACCTTTGAAATCTTTCCGTTTGCAACCGCCTTTACCTCTTCGTTTTCAGAAATGGCATAGTCCGTGCCGCCGTGACTTCGCCAGTCACCCATAGTTTCATCAAAAATCGGACTTACGCTGAAGCCTTTGATGATTTCACCTGAGACGGGAGGAATAAAGCTTTTGCTTTCTTCAAAGGTAGGCTCTTCTTTTTCGGTGGTTGTGACAACTCTGCTCGGTTCATTGGTTGTTCGTTCTGTGGGCTTCTTTTTTTCGGTAATCTTTTCGGTTGTCTCTTTTTCCGTGACTCTCGGGTCCTTTACACCCGTTTCATTTTTGCGCACCTGTGCTGTTGTCTCCTGAGGAAGCACACCCTCGAGCATACTTAACGAGGAATTGTATATAACGGCAATAGCGGCAAAAATTATGCAGATGCACACCGAAGCAGTAATATAAAACCCTTTTCCTGAAGAGATTCTTTCAAAAAAGCTGACTTTCTTTTTCATAAGTACTTATCACCATCCTGTATGAAAAGTATTGCCAAAGCCTGCAGATTTATACTGCAAGAAAATTTTTTGAAAAAATTCGAACAAATGTTTGCATTTTCTGAAAAGATGTGTTATACTGTAATCACAATCGAACATTTGTACTCAATTTTCTACAGAAATGAGGTAAAAAATATGAAACCCTTAAGCGAAAATCAATTCAGAATTCTTGAATACCTTAAGGAACGTTCAGGAAACGGCGTACCGCCCTCAGTCAGAGAAATCTGTCAGGCAGTGGGTCTTAAATCCACATCATCTGTTCAGGCAAACCTTGATGCACTTGAGGAAAAGGGCTACATTGTCCGTGACCCTATGCTCAAGCGTTCGATCAGAATTGTGGGGCAGGCTGAAAATGTGCGTCACGTTCCCCTTTTGGGTACTGTTACTGCAGGTATTCCCATTCTTGCCGTTGAGCAGATTGAGTCTTACATTCCCTTTACCGGAGGTCATATTTCACCCGATAGTGAAATGTTTGCCCTTAAGGTAAGAGGTGAAAGTATGCTGGGCGCAGGCATTTATGACGGTGACATTCTCTTTGTTGAAAAGACACCCTATGCCCGTAACGGCGACATTGTTGTTGCACTTATTGAAGACGAAGCAACGGTTAAAACATTCTACAAGGAAAACGGCCACTTCCGTCTGCAGCCTGAAAATGATGCTTTTGAGCCTATTATCGTAAACGAGCTCGTTATTCTCGGCAAAGCAGTTGCTATGATGAGATATCTGTAAAATCATACTATGGTTTATCTTAAATCTTTTCATTTTCCCTCCCCTTATGAGGAGGAAGGCTTTTTCAACACTAAAAGCAGCACCTTCAGTCCTAAAAATTTTCGCACCTGCTACACAACAAAATATCCCTTCGGAATGTTTACGGAACGAGGTCTGCCGGACAATTTTGAATTTCGTGAAATTACAGTTTTCTGCGGAAACAACGGCAGCGGTAAAAGCACCATTCTGAATGTTATTGCAGAAACCCTGAATCTAAAACGTACTTCCCCTTATAACCGAAGTGATTTTTTTGATGATTATGTTGAGCTTTGCCGTTATGAGCTGCAGGAGAATTTGCCCCTCAGAAGCTCCGTCATCACAAGTGACGATGTGTTTGAGCGTGTGCTTGACATAAGACGTATCAATGACGGCATTGACAGCAGACGTGAGGATTTACTTCAGGAATGGCTTCAGAATAACAGCGGTAACGTTGATACAGCCTTTCACGGTCTTCAGGACTACGAACGGTGGAAGAGAGTTGTGGATTCACAGAACAAGAAAATCAGCCAGTCTCAGTTTATCCGTTCTAACCTTATGCGAAATGTGCAGGAGCGTTCCAACGGCGAAAGTGCGTTGTCTCTCTTTGTTGATGCAATTCACGATGATGCTCTCTTTTTGCTCGACGAACCTGAAAACAGTCTTTCTCCAGCCAATCAGCTTCAGCTAAAATACTTTTTAGAGGACTGTGTGAGACACCACGGCTGTCAGTTCATTGTGTCTACACATTCTCCATTCCTGCTGTCGCTTAAAGGTGCACGGGTATATGACATCGATTCTTTTCCGTTAAAGGAATGTAAGTGGACCGAGCTTGAGTGCGTGAAAGTGTATAAGGAATTTTTTGAAGAAAACTCCTATGCATTTTAACTTAAGTTGGCGAGTATAATCCGAAATAGTTTTTTTGAATGTGGATTTCCGCCAATCTATTGTTAAAATACTCGTAAATCCGCAAGGCTTTACTGCGTTTTGTGCCTCAGCCCCACAAAAATCCACTATTCAAAAAATCTCCGACCTGAAAGTTAAGGTTTTTAATTGGATTTTTGGTGGCTGAGCACGATGAAAGGCTGATGCCTTTCGAGAGCGATACGCCGAAAAGCCTTGAAAAATAACACTTTCAGGCTGTTTCGGATTATACTCGCCAACTTACTTTTAAAGTAAAAACCCACAACTAAACCACACCCTGAAAAGCCAAATTTGGTCTTATTGTCAAATTTGCTTTTCGGGTGTTTTTCGGTCTTTTTTCAGTTGACATTATACGCCGTTTTATGCTATAATTTGAAAGAAGATTTTTCTTCTGTTTTCTATGAAAAACTACATATTTTACGTTTGATGAACGGACAAAATTTTGTTCATCAACAGCTTTGTGAAACTGACGGATTTAAGTGGAGCACCACATGAATCACTGAGCTTTTTTACGTCGACCGTCTGGGCATCTTACGATTAGGTTAAAGCCTTAAGTAAGTGTGCCTTTTTTCTTTTATTCCCGGTTTCCCAAGAGCACAAAAGTCAAAAAATCAACCTTTTTAAGGAGGTAGTTCAAATATGAAAAAAGTAGCAATCATTATGGGCAGTGACAGTGACCTGCCTGTAGTAAGCAAAGCAGCCGACACCCTGAAGGATTTCGGTGTACCCTTTGAAGTGCATATCTTCTCAGCTCACCGCACTCCCGTAGAGGCAAGAGACTTCACCGTAAATGCAAGAGAGAACGGTTTCGGTGTAATTATTGCTGCTGCAGGTATGGCAGCTCACCTTGCAGGTGCAATTGCAGCTAACACAACCCTTCCCGTTATCGGCATACCTATGAAATCAAAATATCTTGACGGTATTGATGCCCTTCTTTCAACTGTACAGATGCCCTCCGGTATCCCTGTAGCTACAGTTGCTATTGACGGAGCTGTCAATGCCGCCTTGTTGTCTATTGAAATTCTCGCTTTAAGTGACGAAACACTCGCCAAGAAGCTTCAGGATAAGAGAAATTCAGACACTGCAAAGGTGCTTGAAAAGAACGCAGCAGTAGAAGCACAGTTTAATTCCTAATTTTTTCGGAGGTACCCTATGGGAGGATTTTTCGGAGCAACATCTAAAAGAGATGTAGTTCTTGACGTATTTTTCGGCGTTGACTACCATTCACATCTCGGAACACGCCGTGGCGGTATGGCTGCAGTTGACGAGATTCACGGTTTTCAGCGTGACATTCACAATATTGAAAACTCACCCTTCAGAACGAAGTTTGCCGGTATCACCGACGAGATGTTCGGAAACGCCTGCATTGGCTGCATCAGCGACGCTGACCCTCAGCCCATTATCATCCGTTCAAACCTGGGTGTTTATGCAATCACAACAATCGGCATTATCAACAATGCCGAAGAGCTTATTGACAAGTTCCTGACCTTAAGCGGCGGACACTTCACTGCTATGACAAAGGGCAGAATCAACTCAACCGAGCTTGCTGCAGCCCTCATCAATCAGAAGAGCAGCTTCACAGAAGGTATCCGTTTCGCTCAGGAACAAATTGACGGCTCACTTTCACTTCTTATTCTTAAGGAAGACGGCTCAATTATTGCCGCACGAGACAAATTCGGAAGAACGCCTGTTGTTCTCGGAAAGGATGACGAAGGCAATTGCATTTCCTTTGAGTCCTTCGCTTTTGAAAAGCTGGACTATGAATACAGCCGTGAGCTTGGCCCCGGTGAGATTGTTGAAATTACAGCAGATGAAGTAAAGGTTCTTGCAGAACCTTTGAAGAAAATGAAAATCTGCTCCTTCCTCTGGACTTATTACGGATATCCCAACTCAAGCTATGAAGGTATAAATGTTGAGGTTATGCGTACAAGAAACGGTGCAATAATTGCCCGTGAAGATAAAAAGCTGGGTCTCGCGCAGGACATTGATTATGTAAGCGGTGTTCCTGATTCAGGCACACCTCATGCAATCGGCTATGCAAACGAAAGCCACATCCCCTTTGCAAGACCCTTCATCAAGTACACTCCCACCTGGCCGAGAAGCTTTATGCCCACTAATCAGAATGAGAGAAACAAGGTTGCAAAGATGAAGATGATTCCCGTGCACGACCTCATTCAGGGCAAAAAACTCCTCTTCGTCGACGACAGTATCGTAAGAGGAACTCAGCTTAAGGAAACCGTTGAGTTTCTTTATAGCCACGGAGCAAAAGAGGTGCATATGCGTTCAGCTTGTCCACCCATTATGTACGGCTGCAAATATCTCAATTTCTCAAGAAACACTTCAGACAATGACCTTATTGCAAGAAGAACTATTCTTGAGCTTGAGGGCGAAGAAGGCGAAAAGCACATTGAAGAATATGCTGATGCTTCCACAGAAAGAGGTAAAGCAATGCTCCGGTCAATCTGCAAAAAGCTTGGCTTCGACTCTCTCGGCTACCAGAGTCTTTCCGGTCTTATCGAAGCAATCGGTCTTCCTGAAGACTGTGTTTGCACTTACTGCTGGAACGGTAAAGGCTGATAAAAAGTAAATTAATAAATTAACAATACAAAACTAACTGAAAGGAAACGGGTAAATTAAAATGAAGAATTCCCAATCACAGTCCTATGCAGCTGCCGGTGTTGATATTACTGCCGGTTACAAAGCTGTTGAACTCATGAAACAGCACATTGCAAGAACAATGACAAGCGGCGTTTGCTCAGACGTCGGAGGCTTCGGCGGCCTTTTTGAGCTTGATGTAACAGGTATGGAAAAGCCTGTTCTTGTATCAGGCACAGACGGCGTCGGCACAAAGCTCAAGCTTGCTTTCCTTATGGATAAGCACGACACAGTCGGTATTGACTGCGTTGCAATGTGTGTGAACGACATCATCTGCTGCGGTGCAAAGCCCCTTTTCTTCCTCGACTATATTGCTTGCGGCAAGAACTTCCCCGAAAAAATTGCTGACATCGTTTCAGGTATCGCAGAAGGCTGCGTTCAGAGTGGTGCTGCTCTTATCGGTGGTGAAACTGCTGAAATGCCCGGCTTCTATCCTATCGACGAATATGACCTTGCAGGTTTTTCTGTTGGCGTTGTTGACAAGAAGAACATTCTCGACAACAAGACAATGAAGGAAGGCGACGTTATTATCGCTCTCCCCTCAAGTGGCGTTCACTCAAACGGCTTCTCACTTGTAAGAAAGGTTTTCGACATTGAAAACTGCGACCTTAAAACTCCCAGAGAAGAACTGGGCGGCAGAAGTCTCGGCGAAGCACTCCTTTGCCCCACAAAGATTTATGTCAAGCCTATGTGTGCCCTCTTTGAGGAAGTTAAGGTTAAGGCTGTTTCACACATCACAGGCGGCGGCTTCTATGAAAACATTCCCAGAAGTATTCCCGACGGCTTCGGTGCAGAAATCAAGAAGGAAGATGTTAAGATTCTTCCCATCTTCGACCTTATTGCAAAAACAGGCAACATTCCCGAAAGAGATATGTTCAACACCTTCAATATGGGCGTTGGTATGAGCGTTGTTGTTGCAGCTGAGGATGCTGAGAAGGCTCTCGAAATTCTCAAGGCTAACGGTGAAGATGCTTATATTATCGGTAAGATTATCGAGTCAGAGGACAAGGTAACAATCATCTGAGAGGAGAATTGCCTTGAATAAAGCTAAAAAAATTGCCGTTCTTGTTTCAGGCGGCGGCACAAACCTCCAGAGCCTTATAGACTGTCAGAGAGACGGCATGTTCGGCGAAAGCAGAATTACTCTTGTTGTGGCTTCAAAGCCCGGCGTGTATGCTCACGAAAGAGCAAAAAATGCAGGAATCGATTCTGCTGTTCTTTGCAGAAAGGATTATACTGATATTGCCGCTTATTCAGCTGCTCTTGTTAAAGCTCTTAAGGAAGCTGAAATCGACCTTGTAGTTCTTGCAGGCTTTCTTACAATTATTGACGAGCAGGTTTATGAGGCTTATCCCAACGCAATAATAAATATTCACCCCGCACTTATCCCCTCCTTCTGCGGAAAAGGCTTTTACGGACTTCATGTTCATGAAGCTGCTTTGGAAAAAGGCGTTAAGGTTTCAGGTGCAACAGTTCATTTTGTTACACCCGAATGTGATGCAGGTCCGATTATTCTTCAGAAAGCTGTTGAAGTAAAGCAGGGTGATATTCCCGAAGCTCTTCAGCAGAGAATTATGGAAGAGGTTGAATGGAAAATTCTTCCCGAAGCAGTAAAGCTTTTCTGCGAGGATAAATTAACAGTTAAAGACAATAAAGTATACATAGGAGAGTAAGAAATGAAAGTTTCAACAATTAAAGACGAACTTAATTCACTTGCGTATCACGGCAGAGGTATTATCATCGGCAAAAGTGCTGACGGCAAAAAGGCTGTAACTGCTTATTTCATTATGGGCAGAAGCGAAAACAGCCGTAACCGTGTTTTCGTGCTTGAAGGCGACGCAATGCGTACAAAGGCTTTTGACGAAAGCAAAATGACAGACCCCCACCTTATTATCTACTATCCCGTAAGAGTTCTCGGCAACAAGACAATTGTTACAAACGGCGACCAGACCGACACAATCTATGACCTTATGGATAAGCAGATGACCTTTGAGCAGGCTCTTCGCACAAGAGAGTTTGAAGATGATGCTCCCAACTTTACTCCCAGAATTTCAGGTATTATCCGTTTTGAAAAGGACGGTATGAACTTTGCTATGTCAATTCTCAAGAGTGCTGAGGGTGACGATTCATCCTGCGAAAGATTCACTTACGCTTACTCAAATCCCATTCCCGGCAAAGCTAAGTTTATCCATACATATAACTGCGACGGCAATCCCCTTCCCTCATTTGAAGGCGAGCCCAAGACACTTATTCTCCCCGATGTAGAAATCGACGAGCTCACAAATCTCATCTGGGAAAACCTCAACGAGGACAACAAGGTTTCACTTTTCGTAAGATACATTGATATCGAAAGCGGCGAAAGTGAAACAAGAGTAGTAAATAAGAACAAATAAGAACATAATAATAAGGAGATAAGAGTAATGAAAGAATTCGAACTCAAATACGGTTGTAACCCCAACCAGAAGCCTGCAAAAATCTATATGCATGACGGCTCAGAGCTTCCCATTGAAATTCTCAGCGGCAGACCCGGTTTCATCAACTTCCTTGATGCTTTCAACTCATGGCAGCTTGTTAAGGAAATCAAGGAGCAGACAGGCTTCGTTGCTGCTGCTTCCTTTAAGCACGTAAGCCCCACAAGTGCCGCAATCGGCAAGATTCTTCCCGAAAAGCTGAAGAAGGCTTGTTTCGTTGACGACATTGAAGGTCTTGACGAATCTCCTCTCGCTTGTGCTTTTGCAAGAGCAAGAGGTACAGACAGAATGTGCTCCTTCGGTGACTGGATTGCACTTTCAGACGAATGTGATGCTACAACTGCAAAGCTTATCAAAAGAGAGGTTTCCGACGGCGTAATTGCTCCCTCATTCAGCGCTGAAGCTCTCGAAATCCTTAAGGAAAAGAGAAACGGCAACTACAACATCGTTAAAATTGACCCGAATTACGTTCCCGCTGAAGCAGAACGCAAGCAGGTTTACGGCATTACCTTTGAGCAGGGCAGAAACAACTTCCAGATTAACGAAGCTCTTCTCGAAAACATCGTAACAGAGAACAAGGCTTATCCCGACGATGCAAAGCTTGACCTTATCATTGCTCTTATCACTCTCAAATACACTCAGTCAAACTCAGTTTGCTACGCTGTAGACGGTCAGGCAATCGGTGTTGGTGCAGGTCAGCAGTCAAGAATTCACTGCACTCGCCTTGCAGGCTCAAAGGCTGACACATGGCAGCTCCGTCAGCACGAAAAAGTTCTTAATCTCCCCTTCCTTCCGAATATCAGAAGAGCAGACAGAGATAACGTTATTGACGGCTATATCAACAAAAACGAAGAAGACGTTTGTGCAGACGGCAACTGGCAGAAGTATTTCACTTCACAGCCCGAAGTTTTCACAAGAGAAGAAATGGATGCTTATCTTGCTACAATCAGCGGTGTTTCACTTGCTTCAGATGCATTCTTCCCCTTCTCAGACAACATTGAAAGAGCTAAGAAGAGCGGCGTAAGCTATATTGCTGAACCCGGTGGCTCAATCAGAGACGATGCAGTTATTGACTGCTGCAACAAGTACAACATGGTTATGTCCTTTACAGGCATGAGACTTTTCCATCACTAATTTTTTCAGGAGTAGAATAATGTTAGAATATTTCAACGAACTTAACAAATACGACAGCGAGGTTTTTGCTTCCTGCGACAAAGAGCTTAAAAGACAGCAGAGCTTTATTGAGCTTATTGCTTCAGAAAATATCGTTTCACCTCAAGTACTTCTTGCTGCAGGCAGCGTTCTTACAAACAAGTAT
Organism: Clostridia bacterium; assembly: GCA_017522205.1. GTDB lineage: Bacteria > Bacillota > Clostridia > Oscillospirales > Acutalibacteraceae > UBA6857. The sequence continues at coordinate 13,910 of JAFWZS010000073.1, read as the reverse complement.
GCTGAAGGCTATCCCGGAAAGCGCTACTACGGCGGTTGCCACTGCGTTGACGAGGTTGAAGAAATTGCAAGAGAAAGAGCTAAGAAGCTCTTCGGTGCTGAGCACGCAAACGTTCAGCCTCACTCAGGTGCAAACGCAAACCTTGCAGCTTTCTTCGCTATGACAGAGGTTGGCGACACTATTATGGGTATGAACCTTTCAGAGGGCGGTCACCTTTCACACGGCTCACCCGTAAATATTTCAGGTAAATACTGGAACATTGTTCCCTACGGTGTTGATGAAGTAACAGGTTTAATCGACTACGATAAAATGAGAGAAATTGCTCTTGAATGTAAGCCCAAGATGATTGTTGTGGGTGCAAGTGCTTACTCAAGAATCATTGACTTCCCCCGCTGCAGAGAAATTGCAGACGAGGTTGGCGCTTACCTTATGGTTGATATGGCACACATCGCAGGTCTTGTTGCTGCAGGTGTTCATCCCTCACCCGTACCCTATGCTCACGTTGTAACTTCAACAACTCACAAGACCTTAAGAGGTCCCCGTGGCGGTCTTATCCTTTGCAAGGAAGAATTTGCAAAGCAGATTGACAAGGCTGTTTTCCCCGGCACTCAGGGTGGCCCACTTATGCACGTAATTGCTGCTAAGGCTGTTGCCTTCGGTGAAGCACTTACAGATGAATTCAAGGCTTATCAGACTCAGATTCACAAGAATGCACAGGTTCTTTCAAAGGCACTCCTCAGTGAAGGTGTTGACCTTGTTTCAGGCGGCACAGACAATCACCTTATGCTTCTTGATCTTCGCAAATTTGATATTTCAGGTAAAGAGCTTGAAAAGAGACTTGATGAAGTTCACATCACTGCAAACAAAAACACCATTCCCAAAGATCCCAAGAGTCCCTTTGTTACAAGTGGTCTTCGTATCGGTACTGCTGCAATTACCTCAAGAGGCTTCAAGGAAGAAGAAATGGTTATGATTGCTAAGTGGATTAAGGCAATTATCGAAGACTTTGAAGGAAATAAGGAAAGAGTTACAGCAGAGGTTATGGCACTCTGTGAAAAATACCCCATCTACTGATAGGAGGGACATGATATGAAAATAATGGTTGTAGGCGGCGGTGGCCGTGAACACGCAATCATCAAAAAATTAAATGAAAACAAAGAAATCACTGAAATCTTTGCTCTTCCCGGTAACGGCGGTATTGCTGCTGATGCAACTTGTGTACCCGTTAAGGCAACGGACATTGAGGGAATCGTGAATTTTGCAAAGGAAAACACAATTGACTATGCGGTTGTTGCACCCGACGACCCTCTTGTTCTCGGTGCAGTCGATGCTCTTACTGAAATCGGCGTTCCCTGCTTCGGCCCAAATAAAAACGCTGCTATTATCGAAGGCAGTAAGGTTTTTTCAAAGAACCTTATGAAAAAATACGGCATTCCCACTGCAGAGTACGAGGTATTCACAGATGCCGCTGAGGCTCTTAAGTATCTTGAAACTGCTCCAATTCCTACAGTTATCAAGGCTGACGGACTTGCTCTCGGTAAGGGTGTTATCATCGCTATGACAAGAGATGAGGCTAAAGATGCTGTTCACTCTATGATGGAGGACAAGGTTTTCGGTGAAAGCGGCAGTAACATTGTAATTGAAGAATTTCTTACAGGCCCCGAGGTTTCCGTTCTCTCCTTTACAGACGGCAAAACCGTTGTTCCTATGATTTCCTCCATGGACCACAAAAGAGCAAAGGACAACGATGAAGGACTTAACACAGGCGGTATGGGCACAGTTGCTCCCAACCCCTACTACACCTCAGAAGTTGCAGAAAAGTGTATGAAGGAAATCTTCCTTCCCACAATGGAGGCTATGAACGCTGAGGGACGTACATTTAAAGGCTGCCTTTACTTCGGTCTTATGCTCACTCCCAACGGCCCCAAGGTTATTGAATATAACTGCCGTTTCGGTGACCCTGAAACTCAGGTTGTTCTTCCCCTTCTTGAAAGTGACCTTCTCACTGTTATGAAGGCTACAACTGACGGCACTCTCAGCGATACAGAGGTTAAGTTTGCGGACAAAAATGCCTGCTGCGTAATTATGGCATCAGACGGCTATCCTCAGAAGTACGAAAGCGGTTTTGAAATCAAAATTGCCGACGAGGTAAAGGATAACGTTTATGTTGCAGGCGCAAAAATCGAAGACGGTATTCTTAAAACTGCAGGTGGCCGTGTTCTCGGCGTAACAGCAGTTGAAGATACTTTAGAAAAGGCAATTGATTCTTCTTATGCAAAGGTGCAGAAGGTTTCCTTCGACAATGCATATTACAGAAAAGATATCGGCAAAAAAGCCAAGGAGGCTAAATAAAATGGTATATCGCATTTATGTTGAAAAGAAAAAGGAGCTTGCTAACGAAGCAAGAGGACTTCTCGGTGACATCAACTCACTTCTCGGTATCAAGAGCGCAAGCGACCTTCGAGTAATCAACCGCTATGACGTTGAAGATATCGACAAGGAGCTTTTTGATTCAGCTGTGAAAAACGTGTTCTCTGAGCCTCAGCTTGATATTACAAGCGATACTCTCAACGCAGAGGGTGCAATTGTATTTGCTGTTGAACCTCTTCCCGGTCAGTATGACCAGAGAGCTGACTCAGCTGCTCAGTGTATCCAGATTCTCTCTCAGGGTGAAAGACCCACAGTTAAAACTGCAAAGGTTTATGTGCTTTACGGTGATGTAAGCGACAGCGAGCTCGGTGAAATCAAAAAGTACGTTATCAACCCCGTTGAATCAAGAGAGGCTTCACTCGAAACAGTTGAAACCCTCAAGACAAAGTACGACATTCCCACAGAGGTTGAAACTCTCGACGGATTTATCGACCTTAACGAAAACGGTCTTGCCGATTTCGTTAAGAAGTACGCTCTCGCTATGGATAACGATGATATTGCTTTCTGTCAGGACTACTTCAAAAAGGAAGGCAGAAATCCCACTATCACTGAAATCCGTATGATTGATACATACTGGTCAGACCATTGCCGTCACACAACCTTCCTTACAACAATCGACAGCGTTAAGTTTGAAGACGAGCTTCTTCAGAGAGCTTACGACGATTATATTGAAACAAGAAAAGAGCTCGGCAGAACAAAGCCTATCTGCCTTATGGATATCGGTACTCTTGCAGGCAAATATCTTAAGGCTAACGGTTATCTTGATAAGCTGGATGAAAGTGAAGAAATCAACGCTTGTACAGTTAAAATTGAAGTTGAAATCGACGGCAATAAAGAGCCCTGGCTTCTTCTTTTCAAGAACGAAACTCACAACCATCCCACAGAAATTGAGCCCTTCGGCGGCGCTGCAACATGTATCGGCGGTGCAATCCGTGACCCCCTTTCAGGCAGAAGCTACGTTTACGGCGCTATGCGTGTAACAGGTGCATCTGACCCCCTCAAGAGCGTTGCCGAAACAATTCCCGGTAAGCTTCCTCAGAGAAAGATTGTTCAGACTGCTGCTGCAGGTTACTCCTCATACGGCAACCAGATTGGTCTTGCAACAGGTATTGTTGACGAGCTTTATCACGAAGGCTATATGGCTAAGAGAATGGAAATCGGTGCTGTTGTTGCTGCAGCTCCTCAGGAAAACGTAAGACGTGAATGTCCTGCAGACGGTGACGTTGTTATTCTTCTCGGTGGCGCTACAGGCCGTGACGGCTGCGGCGGTGCTACAGGCTCATCAAAATCACACACACTTGATTCACTTGAAACCTGCGGTGCAGAGGTTCAGAAGGGTAACGCTCCCGAAGAAAGAAAGCTTCAGAGACTTTTCAGAAACGGTGAAGCTTGCCGTATGATCAAGCGTTGTAACGACTTCGGTGCAGGCGGTGTTTCCGTTGCTATCGGTGAGCTTGCAGACGGTCTTGAAATTGACCTCAACGCAGTTCCCAAGAAGTACGAGGGTCTTGACGGCACAGAGCTTGCAATCAGCGAAAGCCAGGAAAGAATGGCTGTTGTTGTTGAAAGTAAGGATGTTGACCGTTTCCTCGCTCTCGCAAAGGAAGAAAACCTTAACGCAACCGTTGTTGCAAGGGTTAAGGAAGAAAAGAGACTTACAATGTTCTGGAACGGCAAGGCAATCTGCGACATCAGCCGTGAATTCCTTAACTCAAACGGTGCTGAAAAGCACATTGACATTGAAGTTGCTGCTCCTCAGTGCCCCAAAAAGAACATTGAAGGCAGCTTCGAAGACAATATGAAGGCTCTTGCAGGCGACCTTAACGTTTGCTCAAAGAGAGGCCTTTCAGAGCGCTTCGACTCAACAATCGGTGCAGGCACAGTTCTTATGCCCTTCGGTGGTAAGAACCAGCAGACACCTATTCAGGCTATGGTACAGCTCGTTTCCGTTGAAAAGGGTCACACCAAGGACTGCTCCGTAATGTCATGGGGCTACAACCCCTTCTATACAGAAAAAACTCCTTTCCACGGTGCTTATATGGCTGTTATTGAATCAGTTTGTAAGCTCATTGCAACCGGTGCTTCATTTGAAGACGTTTACCTCACCTTCCAGGAATACTTTGAAAGACCCGGTAAGGACGGCAAACGTTGGGGCAAACCTCTTGCTGCTCTTCTCGGTGCATTCAAGGCTCAGAAGGACCTTAAGGTTGCTGCAATCGGCGGTAAGGACTCAATGAGCGGTACATTCGAAAACCTTGATGTACCTCCCACCCTTGTTTCATTTGCAATTACAACCGACAAGGTTGACAACATTGTTTCACCTGAATTCAAAAAGGCAGGCAACAAGGTAATTAAGCTTACTCCCGAATTTGACAAGGACCACCTTCCCGTAACAGAAAGCCTTCTTAAAATCTTCGCTAAGGTTACTGAGCTTCAGAGAAGCGGCAAGGCAGTTGCTACATACACACCCGGCTTTGGCGGTGTTGCTGAATCAGTTATGAAGATGTGTCTCGGTAACGGTCTCGGCTTCAAGTATGCAGACTCAGTTAAGGTAGAGGATATCTTCAACTACAGCTACGGCAGCTTCATTCTTGAGGTTACTCCTGACGTAGAAGAAGGCGAAACAATCGGTTACATCACAGAAGATGCAGTTATCGCACTTGGCGGTGAAAAGGTTTGTCTCGAAGGTCTTCTCAAGATTTATGAAGACAAGCTTGAAAGCGTATTCTCCTGCAATATTGACCAGAGCAAGTCAAAGGTTGAAACCTTCTCCTATGAAGCAAAAGAGCGCAAGGCTCCTGCAATCAAAGTAGCAAGACCCAAGGTTCTTATTCCCGTATTCCCCGGCACAAACTGCGAATTTGACTCAGCTAAGGCTATGGAAGATGCAGGTGCAGAAAGCAGGATTATGGTTATCAACAACCTTTCTGCTGACGGTATTGCAAGAAGCGTTGAAGAGTTTGCTTCTGAGCTTAAATCTGCTCAGATGGTATTCATTCCCGGCGGCTTCTCAGGTGGTGACGAGCCTGACGGCAGCGGTAAGTTCATCACAGCCTTCTTCAGAAATGCAGCCGTTAAGGAACAGGTTACTGCTCTTCTCGAAGAGAGAGACGGTCTTATGTGCGGTATCTGTAACGGCTTCCAGGCACTTATTAAGCTCGGTCTTGTTCCCTACGGCAAGATTATGGATGCTGATGAAAGCATGCCCACCCTTACCTTCAACACAATTGCACGTCACCAGTCACGCATTGTAAGAACAAGAATCGCTTCAAATATGAGCCCCTGGCTCTCCGATACAAACGTTGGTGACATCTACAATGTGCCCATTTCACACGGTGAAGGTCGTTTCCTTGCAGACGAGAAGACAATTCTTGAACTCGCAAAGAACGGACAGATTGCTACTCAGTATGTTGATTTCAGCGGCGAAGCTACAAACGATATTCACTTCAATCCCAACGATTCAATGTACGCAATTGAGGGTATCACCTCACCTGACGGCCGTGTATTCGGTAAGATGGGTCACAGCGAAAGAATCGGCTACGGTCTTTACAAGAACGTTCCCGGCGACTATGAAATCAAGATGTTCAAGTCAGCTGTCAAGTATTTTAAATAAGATCAGGTTAAAAAATCCCTATGCAACAAATTGTTGCATAGGGATTTTTGTGCTTTTTTAAGTTTTATTTTAAGTTTTGTGTTATGATGGAGTCACAGAAAGGAGCTGATTTATATGTAAACGGCAAAGATGACGAATTAAAAAATGAAAGGACTGAAAGTTATGTTGACTAAAAGACAAAAGCTTTTCTCAGATATAAGTCTCGGAATTGTTGGCTTTTACTTTGCAATAAATCTTCTCATGTTCTCATACTGTATAATTGATTTCCCTGACTTAAAAATCTTTGAGCTTATATATTTACTGATTGATAAAATTCTTTTCCCCATAGATTTATTCACCTGGCATGTTTTCGGTATCTTTGCTGTAATAAGCTTTTTCGTAAAGCTGGGCTATATCGGAAGTAACAAAAAGGAAAGAATAAAAGAACTTATTCATTTTATTATGACAGGAGCTATTGCTTTCTTTATATTCTATATTTTTGAAAGCAGCTTTTAAGGCACAGAAAGGAGTGTCAGTTATGAAGAAAATTATACCGCTTATAGGTTATTATCTCGGATGGATTTATCCGATTATCGTAAATGCTTACATAGTTCTTGACCCGTATCTTCACATCAAAACAAAGCTTGGAGGTCCCCTTGATTTCGGCAACGATTCAATTATTGGCTATATTTTCTACTCACTTGTTTTTTCGGCCTTAACATTTTTGATATACTTTATATACTATAAAAAGCCGCTGAAAAACTGGGGCGTTCTGGCAGGTCTACCGCTTTACTTTATTACAGTTTACATAGTGCCGTTCTACGGAGAAACATATCCCATAATCTCCGTAATCTCCTTGCTGTTATCAGTTGGTGCTATAATTTACACAACCGTTCTTTCAATCGATGCGATGAAAAGATTTGAATAAACTTAAAAGGCTGTCGGCTACCTTTCTGGTAGCGGCAGCCACTTTTTTATTGTCTTGTGGGAATGAATGCCTCAAAGGTATCCACAAGGAAATCTCTGACGGGTTCGGGGTCTATGGTTACCTGAACCTCAAAAAGATTTCCTGAGTTCTGCAGTTTAAAAATCACAGCAAAAAAACCCAAAACAATCAAAAGAGCAATTACGAGAATCACAATTAAAACAGTTATGATAATCTTTTTTCGTTTTTTCTTGTCCATTAAATCAGCTCCGTGAGTCTGAGAGAGGCATTTTTGAGAAATTCTATGTTTTCTTCTTCAAAAACTGTATCCTTCTTTGTGTGTATTTTATCCATATAAAGTATGCCGTGTTTGCTTTTTTTGAGTGCCGCAACACCTACACCAAGTCTGAAATTAGCCTGATCGGAAGGGTAAAACACACCTTTTGTAAGAATATGTATCGTAAAATTGCCGTCATTCTGAAAAGCCTTTTCAAAGGTTGGCACAAGATCTTTTGCCTTTTTCTTAACGGCTAAGAGGATATTCTTACCGTCTGAAACGCAGTCAAAATTGAAAATCAGCTTATCATTTAACTGCTTTTTATGCTTCGACTGAAATGAAGCTGAGCCGATAAGCCCCGTCTCTTCAAAATCGAAAAGCACAAAGGCAGACTTTTCTCTGCTTTCAGGCGGCATTTCAGCCATAAGCTCCAGAACGGTTATTACTCCTGAGGTGTTGTCGTTTGCTGTATGCTTATTCGCAGGGCCGAACATCATAAGCCCCAACAGCAGATACACTGTAACAAGACTTACGACTGCACCCGTCTGCTCTTCAAATAAAAATGTTGTAATGCTGCTCGCTGCAAAAGCGACAGCAAAAATCAGAAACACAAGAACAAACTGATAAAGCCAATAAAACAGCTGATTTTTCGGTGTAATAAAGTTGGGCAAGGGCATTACTGCACAGGTGTCATAGTGGGCAGTATAAATCACCTTAGCCGTTTCTGTATTTCCGAAAACAATATTTTCAGCACCAAGCGAGCCCTTTTCAATTTTCATTTCATAGCCATATTCTTCAGCGAAGCTTTTAAGCAGCTTCTGAAACTCTCTTTTTTGTTTACGGCTCTTTCTGACCTGATATTTCTCTAATATCTCTCTTGAAAGTCCGGTCATTTAAATCAAATCCTTTTGCTTTTTATTGCAGGAAGAATTCTGAAATCCTTCTCCCCTGCTTTTTTCATTTCCTTTATCAGCTCTTTTCTGAGCATTTCACGGACATCTTTATATTGAATATTTTTCACAAGGTTGTTCCTTTGATATGGGTCATTTTCATTGTCATAGAGATAATTTTCAAAATAAACTTTCGCACTTTTTCTTGCGATTCCCGATATGGGTGTAAGAGCAGAAACCGAATAAGTATATCTTTCTGTTCTGATTGCTCTTGCGCATTGGCTTTCGCTTATTTCAATGTAAACATTATCCCTTTTACTGTCCTCAACAAGGCTATGCCCCCTGAAATACTGAGGAATTTCAACTCCGCCAAGGCTCAGCACGGTTGCAGGAAGGTCAAGAAGGCTTACAAGTCGCCTATCAACTTTTCCGTCCTTGAAGCTTCCTCCTGAAATTACAAGAGGTATATGGATTGAGGAATCATGACAGGAACGCTTATATTCTGCATTTCTTGTTTTGAAGTGGCAGCCGTGGTCACTTGTGAAAATTATTATCGTATCATCATAAAGATTTTTCTCTTTAAGCTTACTTACAAGTCTGCCTAAATTGTAATCCAGACGGTTAATTGCAGAAAGGTAATCCGGGTATGACTTTTCATAGTCGCCTTTAAGGAATTTCAAATCCTCAGGAATCGGATAGCCTTTGTAATTATCCACAGTTTCCTTATAGCCCTCATAGCGATGTCTGTCGTTCTGATGGTGAGGCTCAATATGGGAAAGGAACATAAAGAAAGGCTTATCTTCTTTACAATTGTCAATATACTCCAGTGCGAAATCCGTTATGCAGTCTGCACGGTAGCCCTTGAAGTCGATTTTATTTCCGTCTTCGTCAAAGATATAACCGTCATAGCCGTGTGAAGTAAATTCAAGCACATCGGAGCCTCTGAAATACCTATAACCGCCAAGCCTTTCTTTTGGTATGGCGGTTTTTTCGCAGTTGAATCTGAGGTCGGAGGCAAGGTGCCACTTTCCGATATATGCCGTGTCGTAGCCTGCTTCGTTAAAATATTCCGCAAGAGGCTTTATATTCCTCGGAAGTGAGATTCCGTTTTTATAGCACCCGGTTTCACTTGCATACAATCCCGACTGCAGACAGGCTCTTGCAGGGCCGCATACCGGCTGACAGGTAAAGCAGTTATCAAATGTAATGCCTTCACTTGCAAGTGAAGAAAGCTCCGGCATTATATCGCTGTTAAAGGTATCATACCTTTGCTGGTCAGTGAAGAAAAAGAGAATGTTTTTTCTTTTCATTTTTATGAGCCTGCTGAGAATCCGCCGTCAATTACAAGAGATGTACCTGTAATGTATGAAGCCATATCTGATGCAAAAAAGAGCATTGCACCTGCAACGTCCTCAGGCTTTGCGAGTCTTCTCATAGGTGTGCGCTTGGTCATATATGCCATCCACTTTTCATTAGCCATTTCATTTTTAATAAGCGGAGTTTCAACGAAACCGGGGCAGACTGCGTTTACGGTGATGCCGAATCTCGCCCATTCACAGGAAAGCGACTTTGTAATCTGCATAACGCCGCCCTTACTTGCACTGTAGGCTGCTGCAGAGGGTATACCGAGAATTCCACCGAGAGAGCAGGTGTTGATAATTTTGCCCGACTTAGCCGGAATCATAAATTCGTTTGCAATTTTCTGTGACATAAAGAACTGACTTGTAAGGTTAAGGTCAATAACCTTACCCCAATCAGCTCTTGATTCGTTGATACTGTAAGCTGAGTGAGACATACCGGCGTTGTTAACGAGAATATCTATTCTGCCTGTATTTTCCTTTACGGCAGAGGCAATTTTTTCTATATCTTCCTCTTTTGTATTGTCTGCGGCAACAGCAACAACTACACTGTCGGAATACTGAAGAAAAAGCTCTCTTGCTTTTTCTGTAACAGCTTCTTCATTATAGTCACTCATATACACATCAGCGCCGCAGGAAAGGTACGCCTTTGCAGCTTCAAGACCGATTCCGCTTGCAGCACCGGTTATAAGTACGGATTTGCCTTTAAAGTTAAAATTGTATTCCATATTGCATCTCCTTTGTCTATTTAACCTATTATACCATTCTCACGAAAAAAATCAACCTGTAACTCGGAAAACTTGTTACAGGTTGTTGTATATTTATTTAATTTTACTTTGCAAGGCTTTCGAATGCACTCATAAGTGTGCTTGCAGTATGCTTACCAACCGAAAGAGTTTCTGCATAATGGTCGTGATTGAGAAGCATTACGTAGTCGTTATCAGGAACAATATAGCCTATTGTGTCATTTGCAAGACCAAATACGATTACATCTTCACCGAAAATATCTACGAGAGTTTTGCCCTCAAAGTCCTTACCGCTTATGCTGTTTTCTGCCTTAAGAGAAGTTCCGCCATAAGCAAGATCTGTGCAAAGCTCACCTGGTACCATTGCAATTTTGATATCCTTGCCCATTTCAATATAGCCGATTTCTGTTGTAAGATAGTAGTCTCTGAAGCCTTTCACCTTAACAAGATAGTTTACGAGCTTGATTTTCGAGGCTGCTCTGATGAGAGGATTCTGCACCTTGATGTCAACCTTTGAAAGTCTTATGTTGAGGATAGGCTCAACCTTTGTTTCAGTAGTTGGAGTCCAGCCTTCATACCAGACAATGTATTCATCCTCAACCTTAAAATCAGGTGTGGAAAGGAAGGGATCAGACTTGATTTCTTCTTCAGTTTTTGTGAGTGAAAGCACCATTCTGCCGATTTCTCTGCCGTAGTTTGCAGGCTTATCCACTCTTCTTTCAGCTTCAGCCTTGATTTCACCAATATAAATACCGCAGATTGCACCGTTGAAGAACATAAAGTTGTAGCCTGCTTTATTAAGGGTTTCGCCTATGTAATAAACGTAGTCGCCTGAAATGCCGTGACCGTTTACTTCGTCCCCTACTGCAAGACCGGCAACGTCGGGATGAGCCGCCATATTAAGGATAATTGTAGGTGTGACTTCTTTATTATCGGGAGTAAACGTAAAACGCTTAAGCTCTGTATCCATAGCAGATGCTGAAGGTCTGTTCTTGTTATTGAAATATCTCTCACCGATATCCTTTCTTGCAAAGGTCATTTCACCCTCTTCCATTGAGGAAACAGCCTTTTCAATTGCACCTTTGATTTTTCCGTAGAAAAATTCCATATATTCGGGGTCTGTACCCTGAAGCTGATACTTAGAAAGCCTGAGAGCCGATGTGAGAATATTTCTCGGCCACTTCTTGATTATCTCAGTCCACATTCCCTGAGTGTCGATACCTGAATGCACGTGGGTTGCAAAAATATTGATTGAGTTAAGACCGTTTTCTTTTGCGTAAGTGTCGAGAAGACCTCTGATGTGTCTGATGTCACCGTTTGAAACACCAATTGAGTCAACGGTTGCAAAAACTGAAGTACCTCTGCCTGAACCGTCATTGAGAGCAATAACTCTTACCTTCATATCGTCGAGAACTTCTCTCACATCGTTGGTGAACATATTCTTCTCGCACATAAAGCCACCAAGGTAAAGATCGTAGTCCTCAAAATTTTCAGGCACGAGACTTTCGCTGCTGTAGCCAAGTGACCACTTTGCACCCTCTTTTGCTTCTTCGATAAATTCAGCTGTGCCCTCATAGAAATTGTCATAAACAAATTCGTCTTCTCTTACGAAAGACTTGTTTTCTCCGAGACAGAAGTCTACCGCACCGATAAGAGTTTCAACAACTGTACCGAGAAATCTGTTGAGTGAATTTTTCATATCAAACTCTCCTGTATCTGCTGCAAAGGCGGGAATTGCCGAGCAGGAAAAAATCATAATAACTGAAAGAGTAATTGCTAAAATTTTCTTCATAAAAAACTCCCCTTGCTTTGAATTGCAAGGAGAGTATAACATACTTTTGAAGCTTTTTCAATTTTTTGCCAGATATTTTAAATATTTGTTAATCAAGCAGAATTATCATTCTTTCACTCTGAAGCTGAGCTGGATAGGTTTCAAGTATGTATTCACTGCAGATAACACTTATGTGCTTACCTTCAAAGTAATCTGCAGTAAGGTCTGTAACGTACCAGCCGTCAACCACAAAGTCTGTGTTGTCGCCAATGTTTACAAAAACTCTGTCACCTGCATAGTCCTCCCAGTCGTAACCTTCTGCCTTTTGAAGAAGAAGTGAAGAACCGTAACTTTCCTGCACATATCCCGAAAGCTTAATTTCACCCTCTTTAAGGGAAGTGTCCGCTCTGTTTTCTCTTTTTGCGCAGCCGAAAAAAGTAAATATAAGAATGACTGCCAATAAAACCATCAATGTCTTTTTCATAAAAAAATCACCTCTGCCCTATTAGACAAAATCTGAGGCAGAAGTGTTGCATATATTTTAAAATTTTATTTAAAGTATTCTGTAATCTGAGTAATGGTCTTTTCCACGGTAGCTTCTTCTCCGGAAAAGGCTGCTGCACCTGAAAGCGACAGAAGCATTGTAAGAGAAACCACAATAGCTGCAAATCTTGAAAATCTTCTCATTTTTTTCTTTTTCACCCCTTCTTGTTTTTTGCCGAATGCTATAATACATACTTATTCTCAAAAGGTCAAGGCTTATTACAGAATGTTTACTGTTTATTTATTATTATATACAATATTTTATCCTGCGAAACCCTTGAAAAATCTGACATAATATTGTATACTGTTACGGTATATATAATCGGTGAAGTATGTTTTCATCGGTTTTCGGTAAAAATTTTTTACGGAGGAATCAAGCAATGGCAGAAATGGAAAAAAGCAACAGCTTTATCGCCATGGAACATGAGGTTCTCAAGTTCTGGGAAGATAACAATTGCTACGAAAAAAGAAAAGAAAAAAATCAGGGTAAGGAACGCTTCCGTTTTATAGACGGACCTATTACAGCTAACAATCCTATGGGTATTCACCACGCATGGGGCCGTACTCTCAAGGATACATTCATCAGATACAAGTATATGCAGGGCTATGACTGCCGCTGCCAGAACGGTTTCGACAGCCAGGGTCTCTGGGTAGAAGTTGGTGTTGAAAGAGACCTCGGCTTCGAATCAAAGAAGGACATTGAAGATTTCGGCATCGACAAGTTCACAAGAAAGTGCGTTGACCGTGTAAAGCAGTACTCAGGCGTTATTACCGAACAGTCAAAGAGACTCGGTCAGTGGATGCAGTGGGACAACTCCTACTACACCAACACAGACCTTAATATCACAAGCATCTGGCACTTCCTCAAGACCTGCGACAACAACGGCTGGATCAAGAGAGAATACAAGCCAATGCCCTGGTGTCCCCGTTGCGGTACATCACTTTCAGAGCATGAAATGACCGGTTCATACAAGACCGTTACTCATAACTCTGTTTTCTTCAAGCTTCCCATTGAAGGCACAAACAGCAAAATCATCGTTTGGACAACAACTCCCTGGACACTTTCATCAAACGTAGCTCTTGCAGTTAACCCTGAAATCGACTACGTTGAAGTTAAGGTTAAGAGCGACGAAAAGACACTTATCCTCGCTAAGAACGCAATCAAGTATCTCGGCGACGACAAGCTTGAGGTTCTCCGTATGTTCAAGGGTGAAGAGCTTGTTGGTAAGAATTACGACACCTGCTTCCCCGAGCTTGAAGCTCAGCAGGGCTTCGAACATAAAATCGTAGCTTGGGAAGATGTTGACGCTGAAGAAGGTACAGGCGTTGTTCACATTGCTCCCGGTTACGGTGCAGAAGATAACGAGCTTGGTAAGAG
>JAFWZS010000072.1 GCA_017522205.1 Clostridia bacterium | reverse complement strand
GAAATGCTTGTTTCGGTTGATGATACCTTCTGAAGACCTGTTACCTTTGAGGGGACAGCCGGAGTAACGGTAGCAGATTCAGTAGATACGGTGAGAACATCGGAAGCCGTACCCTCTGTTGAGCCGTTTACGGCAGTAACCTTGATTTCGTACTGAGTACCTGCAGCAAGACCCGTAATGCTGTAGCTCGTCGAGTTTACTGAACGCTCGGTCCATGAGCTTGCACTTTTGGCTTTATAGCTGAGGATGTAGCCTGTAGCGTTTGTGCTTGCATTCCATTTAACAGAAATGCTTGTTTCGGTTGCCGATGTCTTCTGAAGACCTGTTACCTTTGAGGGGACAGCTGGAGTAACGGGAGTATCGGGAACGTCAGGTTCTTCGTCTTTTTCGAGAGTTTTTTCAGAAACAGTCTTGGAGAAGGGAGAGTATACTTTTTGACCGTTTTCTGTGAAGTAAGCTCTGATTTTGAATCTGTAGGTTACACCGGGGTTAAGACTACCAACAGTGACTGTTGTCTCATCGGAAGTCATCCATAACTTTCCGTTTGCAGCATTATAGATTTCGTAGCCGTCTGCACCGATGTCTGCCCATGAAAGCGTAATTGAATTCTGAGTTTTGGTGATAACGCTGATGTTACCCATTGAGTTTACAGACTCTGTTGATGTTCTGAAGGTTGAGCTTACGGGTGAGTAGGTGTAACCGCCGCTTACCTTTTTATAAGCCTTTACTCTGTAGGAGTACTGTGTTGCTGCTTTAAGGTTTGTGTCGGTGTATGAGGCGGCGCTTGCGTTTTTAAGTGTTTCCCATTTCTTTGTGTCAAAGTTATATCTGTAAACCTTGTAGCCTGTTGCACCTGAAACCTTGCCCCAGGTGAAGGTAAGTGAGCTGAGTGATGAAACCCCTTCCTTGAAGGATGTGGGCTTTGAGAGGGTGGGAGTAGCCTTTACTGTTTTGTATGAGCTCCAATATGTGTTCTTGGAAGTCTTCTGATAGGCCTTTACTCTGTATGAGTAGGTTGTGCCTGTTTTAAGGCTCTTGAAGGTGTAGCTTGTTTTTGTTGTGGATTTTACTGCGGTAACCCACTTTTTCTTTGCAGAATCATACTTGTAAATTCTGTAGCCGTCTGCATCTTTAACCTTACTCCATGAAAGCTTTGCGGTGTTGTATGTAACGCTTGTCTTTACCGTGGGTGTAGGTACAGCAACCTTTACGCTTACAACTGAGCTGTATGAGCCGTAAAGAGTTTTCGAGCCTTTGAGATAAGCTCTTACCTTGAATTTGTAGGTTGAGCCGTTTTTGAGTGACTTGATGTAAGCGTAGTTGTACTTGCTGCTTACGGTTTTTACCTTAACGTACTTCTTGGTCTTTGAGTTGTACTGATAAATCTGATAACCTGTAACACCACTCTGCTTTGTCCATGAAAGCTTTACAGTGTTGTAGTTATAGTTTGCAGCCTTGAGACCGGTTGTCTTTCCTACAGAAGGAGTAACCTTAATTGTGTCAGTGTAGGTTTTATTGTTGAGTACGGCATCCTCATCAACTGCGCAAACACGGTATTGATATGTTCCGCCGGTGGTAAGCTTGTTGATGGTGCAGCTTGTTGCGGGTGCATTAACTGTAGCAACTTTTTTCCACTGTGAGCCTTGCTTGCGCTGAACTATATACTGTTCTGCGCCGCTTGAGGTTGTCCAATTGAGAGTTACGGAAGTGGGAGCTACTGTTGCTTTTACTGTGAATTTGCCGGGTGCAGCGAGAGAAATACTTATGCTTGACATGACAATTGTCAGTGAAAAAACAAGAGCAACCATAAGTTTTAATGCTTTTTTCATATTTTTACCTCCTGAAAAAGTGTATCAATTAATTGCCTTTGCAATCAGTTCCAGATGAAGAAATACTTATACTCCACAGTCTGTGTAAAGCTGTAACCCTTGTTGTCATAAATGAAGGTTACAGTCATGGGGACTTTTACTGTGGCGTGGTCGATTTTTCCGTCGCGGATTTTTGCAATAACTTTTGTCCCCTCATAGGTGCAGGTGAGAAGCTTGAATGAGCTGTTCTTTTCTTCGATTTTTGCCCAATCGGGAGTTTCTGCAACGTTTGATGTGGCTGTAGCTTCGGTGTCTTCTCTCTGAAGCTCAAAGCTGATGTTATAGCCGTTGCCGTCAGGTGAAACTGTAAGGGAGTTTTCCTTTAGCATTGAGCTTTCAAGAGCTGAATTCTTGCCGAAGGGAGCGATAAGCTCGGTTACAGGTGTAAGCGTTAAGCTTTCAGCACCTGAAATGATAGAGTAGGAGCTGCTGTATGAAACTGCAATTTCATCAAGAATACCGTCATAAATAATGCTGTCGGGAGCATTTCTGTCGCTTACGGTGCACTGTTTTATAAGGGAGAAGCTTTCAGTCGAATTCTTTGTGGCATTGAAAGAATCCGTAAAGTGCTGAAGACCGTTTTTCTCATTTATGAGATTCTTGAGAGTTCTTGTTTTGAGTTTGCTGCTGAGTTCACCGACATTGCTTTCATCTGTGCCGTAAGCTCTTATTTTGAAGTAGTAAACCGTATCATGGTTAAGTCCTGTAGCGGTGAAAATTGTAACTTCGTTGTTTTTTATGGTGTGATAGGGATTGTACTGTTTTGTGGCAGCATCATAGAGATAAATAATGTAACCGCCGCAATCTGAAAGCTTTGTCCATGTGAGAGTAACACTTTCGGCTGTTGTGTAATCGTCAAGAAGAGAGAAGCCCTTTACTGCACCGGGAAGCGTTGTCACTGAGCAGATTTCAGAATAGTACTTACTATATGATGAGCCGCTTTCATTCCTGAAATAAGCCTTTACTGCAAAGCTGTAAGGTGTGCTGCTTTTAAGTGAACCGATTTCTGCAATGGAAGAAGAGACGTCTGCTTTCTGATAGTACTCATCTTTGTTCTTGTCGTATACATATACGATATATCCCGTTGCGTCGTCAATGTCGTTCCATGTAAGAGTGACGCTGCCTGAACCGGGAACTGCCGTAAGTCCCGTAACCTTATCGGGCGAAAGAGTTTTTGCTGTCAGGTATTTATATGAAGGTGAGTAGTAGGTGGTTCTGCCGACTACTGTGTAAGCCTTGACTGCAAATCTTGCACTCATACCCGGCTGAAGCTTACTGAAGGACCAGCTTGTTTTCGTTGTCTTTCCGAGAGTTGTCCATTCTTTCTTTTCTGTGTCGTATTTCTTTACGAGATAGCCTGTAGCGCCCTCAACCTTGCTCCATTTGATTTTGTAAGATGTTGTGGTAGCAGATGTGGTTTTGAGACCGCTTACATTTTTAGGTACAACCTTTACAGTGCAGGATGAAACCTTTTTGCTGCCGTCTTTAGCGGTGCAGGTGATTACTGCCGTGCCGTAGGAAATGCCCTTTACTGTTCCGTTTGAGGAAACCGTTGCAACCTTTTCGTTTGAGCTTTTGTATGTAACCTTTTTGCTGTATACATTGGTGGGTGAAACCTTGTAGGTGAGCTGTTGACTGCTTCCTTTCTGAAGTGAAAGAGATGATTTGTCAAATTTCAGTGAGGTGATGTATCTGTAAGCCATTTTAACACCGTCAAGCTCGCTTACGTGTTTTTCTGCATAAGAGCCTTTTACAACGTAAATTGTTGCGTTGCTGCAGCCCTTGAAGGCATTTTTACCGATTGAGGTAACCTTGTCATAAATAAAAATCTGCTTAAGTCCCGTGCAGTACCAGAAGGCTGAGGCTGAAATCTTTTTAAGATTCTTTGGGAGTGAAACCTTTGAAAGAGATGTGCAGTTGTTGAAGGCTGCCTCACCGATTTTTGTTACCGTGGAGGGAATTGTGATTGACTTAAGGGTTTGGTTGTCGCTGAATGCCCATTCACCGATTGATGTAACGGGAACATCCTTTACCTTTGAGGGAATCTTTACGGTTTTGCTCTTTCCCGTATATTCAACAAGAACAGCATATTTTGATCCCACGTTATATATGAAGTTCCCCGATTTATATTCCTTTGCACTTGAGGAAAAAGCAAGAAGTGTAAATAGAGAAGCTACGGCAAAAACCGTAAGTAAAAATCTTTTGAAATTCCTTTTCATTGTTAGAGTATCCTCCGTTAAAAGTTGCCATATATTATAATTAATATAACTATATCATATATAGTAAAAAAATACAATTAATTTAAGGAAAATTACACAATACTTTTTGCATAAATTTGTGCCTGAAAAAGAAAAAGAGATAGGCGTTAACCTATCTCACTATCCTTGCTTTAGTAACTTATTTTGAAGCGTTGAGCTTTGTTACAAGAGCTGACTTCTTTCTTGCAGCATTGTTCTTGTGGAGAAGACCCTTTGCTGTAGCCTGGTCAATCTTCTTAACTGCGAGTTTAACAGCTTCATCTTTATTTTCAGCGTTTGCTTCAATAGCTGCGTTAGCCTTCTTAAGAGCTGTCTTAAGAGCTGAGTTAGCTGACTTATTTCTGGCCTGCTTTGTTGCGTTTACGAGAACACGCTTCTTTGCTGATTTAATGTTTGCCATTAGTTACACCTCCTCTTAGTCTGCGTATGCGTTAGATATCATATCACCTTTTGCCTAAAAATGCAAGAGATTTTTGCAAATTCGGATATACTTTTTTTGTTTGCGGTCATAATATTACTATATTCTTCGGAATAATTCAATAGTTTTGGAGAGAAATTTATGAATTTCAGAACAGATCTTGCTCTTGAAAGAAAAGAATATATCCGTAAAGGGGAGCTTGACGGAATCAAAGAGGAGAAAAAAGAAGTGCACGGAGTGTACGTAACCACAATAACCGTTGAAAATGAAAAGGGCGAGAAGCTGCTTTCAAAACCCAAAGGGAAATATATAACAGTGGAAATAGGCTCGTTTATGAAAAACGCAGACCTCTTTTCTGATAAACTCACAGCCCTCAGCGAAGAGCTGTCTTCCCTTATCCCGAAAGAGGGAACCGTGCTTGTGGTGGGACTTGGAAACGAAAAAATCACTCCCGATGCTCTCGGACCGAAATGCATTTCACTTATACTTGCAACAAGGCATATTTCTGAAGAATTTGCAAAGGCAATCGGCTTTGAAAGGCTCAGGTCAGTTGCGGCAATTGTGCCGGGAGTGCTGGGAACAACGGGAATTGAAACCGCTGAAAGTATAGAGGGCATTGCAGAAAGAATAAAGCCCTCCTGTGTTATTGTTATTGATGCTCTTGCCGCAAGAAGCACGGAAAGACTGGGCACAACGGTGCAGATTACTGATACGGGAGTGTCACCCGGCTCGGGTGTGGGTAACAAGAGAAACCGCATTGACAAGAATTCTATCGGCGTGCCGGTGATTGCAATCGGTGTGCCTACGGTGGTTGATGCGGCAACAATGGCTGCCGATGCGCTTCAGAATGCAGGAATGAGCGAAGAAGAAACCGAAAGGCTTCTGAGAAGCTATGAAGAAAATGAGCTTATGATGGTAACACCAAAGGAAATTGACAATGTAATAGACCGTGCGGCCGCACTTGTGGCTATGAGCATAAATTCTGCCTTGCAGCCGGATATTCCTGCTGAAGATATTCTTGCAATTGTGAGCTGACATTTTTTCAGTCCGAAGAGAATATATTTCTATATGACACTTTTCGGAGGACAAGATGAAAAAGAAAGATAAACTTATAAAATTTACGGTATATGCTTTGTCTGTGACAATAATATTCTTCGGGACGTTTTTATTTACCGATGAAATGCTGAATATGGGAGCTGACCTTGCGGTTTTAAGCCTTAAAATGATGCTGCCCATTTCGGATAAAGAGTATTATGAAGAGGCAAAAACAACAACTGAAGAGCCGACTGAAACAGAAAAAACAACAAAGGCTGAGCCGACAACCACGAAAACACAGACAGTTCTTAAAAATGAAAACTTTTCCGCAACTCCGAAGGATATTGAAGAGCTTATTAAAGAAGCGCAGAAATCTGCGTCCAAGGATAAAGTTGGCGGCAAAATAAGAGAAAAGCAATATACAAATGAGGGCGTTACAGACAAATATTCCCTTGTCAGAATGAAAAATATGAACAAAACTCAGGTGAGTATCAAGGAGATTTTGTCCCGGAAAATTGACCTTAGCGTAGATAAAGATAAACCGTCGGTGTTGATTTTTCATACACACACTACAGAGACTTATCAGATTCTTGACAGAGACTTTTATCCGGAAAGCTTTAAAACCCGTACCAACGATAAGGGTAAAAATATGGTCAGAGTGGGTGAAGCGATTGTTGAAGAAATTGAAAAGGCAGGCTTCAGTGTTATACACGATAAAGAGATTCACGACGCAAAATACACGGGTGCTTACGGTAAAAGCAGAGAGTCAATAGAGGCAATTCTCAAAAAGCATCCGTCAATTCAGGTAGTGCTTGACATTCACAGAGATGCCATACAGGACAGCAACGGCACAAAGGTTAAGCCTGTTGCTACGGTAAAGGGTAAAAAAGCGGCACAGATTATGATTATTTCAGGCTGTCAGGAAGAGGGAAATCCCATAACTAATCTTCCCGACTGGAGATATAACCTTACCTTTGCGGTGCATCTTCAGGAAAAGCTTGAAGAGCTTTTTGAGGGGATAACAAGGCCGCTTTATTTCTGCCCGAGAAGCTATAATATGAATGTTACCCACTGTTCACTTCTGATTGAAGTAGGAAGCGATTCAAACACCCTTGAAGAGGCTGTTTATACGGGTAAGTGCATAGGTGCGGCACTTACAGAAATTTTAAAGGAATATGAGGAATGAATATGAATGAAGAAATGAAAAGGCTTTTCGGAAAGTTCCTTTTTGTTACGGTACTTATTTCCTGCCTTTCTGCTTTTTTATGCGGAAGCATTTCAGTAAAGGAAAGGGGAGAGTACAATCTTTATCTCACAAAATACGCAGTAATGAGCTTTTCGGGTACATCAGAAAAGCTTGAAGCAAAGCTCTCTGAAGAACAGCTTTCTTTAAATATACCTTTACAAAAAATCAGAAGGGAGGCTGAAAAGCTGGTTTGTCTCACGCCGCTTTCACCGTTTTATTATATAGCCGAAAATCTGAAAACGATTTTGAAGTAATTTTTTAAATTTACTATTGACAGGTTATTGTTTTAGTGATAGACTATGTGCAACCGAATAATTCAATTAAAGATAGAGGCTGCGGTTAATCATCAGTAGTCTGCGTTTAAAGGCGCTTTCGCGAAGTGCTGCAGATGAAAGGGACTACCGCCGAAATACAGCAAGGCGTAAGCTGTGTTGGGCGGATGAAATAAGATTCATCCGACTGTCGCAATTTTTTGCGGAGTGCTATTATAATTGTGAAAGACACATCAGTATTTTCTGTTGTCGTTTGTAATTATGACACTCGATGCAAAAAGCATATCGGGTGTTTTTCTCTGTAATATTTGAATATTCGAACTTAAAACAAAGGAGTTTTTAACTATGGAAAGAAAGTCGATTTTTAAGGGCGCAGCATCAGCAATTATCACACCGATGAACGAAAACGGTGTAGACTACGAAAGCTTCAGAAAGCTTCTCGACTGGCAGATTGAAGAGGGCATTGATGCTCTTGTAATTGCAGGTACATCAGGTGAAGGCTCAACCCTTACCGACGAAGAGCACAGAGAGGTTCTTAAATTTGCCGTTGAAGTAGTAGGCGGCAGAGTTCCTGTAATTGCAGGCACAGGCTCAAACGATACTGCTTACGCAATTGACCTTACAAAATATGCTTGCGAAATTGGCTGCGATGCTATGCTTGTTGTAACACCTTACTACAACAAGGCAACACAGAAGGGCCTTATCAAAATGTTCTATGAAATTGCAGATGCAAGCACAAAGCCCATCATCCTCTATAATGTACCCTCAAGAACAGGTGTAAACATTGAGCCTGCTACATACGCTGAGCTTGCAAAGCATCCCATGATTCAGGCAATCAAGGAGGCTAACGGCCAGATTGACAAGATTACAGAAACAATGGCACTTTGCGGCGACAAGCTTGACCTTTATTCAGGTAACGACGACCAGATTGTGCCTCTTATGTCCGTTGGCGGCAAGGGTGTAATCTCTGTTCTTTCAAATGTTCTTCCCAAGGAAACCTCAGAAATGTGCCACAAGTTCCTTAATGGCGACGTTAAGGGTGCAGCAGAAATGCAGTTTAAGTATTTCTCACTTACAAAGGCTCTCTTCAGCGAGGTTAATCCCATTCCCGTAAAGGCAGCAATGGCCGCTATGGGCTACTGTGAAGACTATGTGAGACTTCCTCTTACCGTTATGGAAGACGACCACAAGGCAGTTCTTCTTTCCGAAATGCGCAAGGTTGGTATTGACGTATGAGACTTATAATAAACGGTGCAGGAGGAAGAATGGGACAGGTTCTCCTTTCTCTTGTTGAAAACAGTGACAAGTACAGTCTCGCTGCTTCCTGCAGTATGGAATTTGAAACGGATGCCGAAAACAGCATTTATAAAAATATAAGTGAATTTAACGGCGAAGCTGACTGCATAATCGACTTTTCAAATCACCTTGCAACAAAGGATGTAACCGAATATGCAGTAAAGAGAAAGCTGCCTCTTGTTATTGCAACAACAGGTCAGACTGCAGAAGAACTTTCAATGATTAAGGAAGCTTCAAAAAGTATTCCGCTTTTCTACAGTCAGAATATGTCTTTAGGTGTTGCCGTGCTTTCCTGCCTTGCAAAAATTACTGCAAAGGCATTTCCCGATGCTGATGTAGAAATTATTGAAAAGCACCACAATCAGAAGCTTGACGTACCCAGCGGTACTGCAATTCTTCTTGCAGATTCCATAAAGAGTGTGAAGGACGATTGCGAATACAATATCGGCAGACACGAATACGGTAAGAGAAAGAAAAACGAAATCGGCATTCACGCAATCAGAATGGGCGGCGAAGTAGGCACACACGAAATTATTTTCGCAATGGGCTCTCAGGTGCTCACTCTCAAGCACGAAGCCGAAAACAGAAGCCTTTTTGCAGAGGGCGCACTTTCAGCAGCGAACTTCCTCGTAAGGCAGGATGCAGGCTTCTACAATATGGATAATATACTCGATTAATTTAAAGGAATGGCGCACAGTTTTTGTGCGTCATTTGGGTTTTTGATATGAATAATGAATTTATAAAAAAAGAATGCGAAAACACCTTTGAGGAAATAGTAGAAATCCGCAGAGAGCTTCACCGTTTTCCTGAAATGGGTAACAGCGAATTCAGAACCACGGAAATTATAATGAATTGCCTTGATAAGTGGGGTGTGAAATATGAACGGCTTCTTGAAACGGGTGTTGTTGCAACTGTTGAAGGTGCAAAAGGCGGAAAAACAGTTGCACTGAGAGCCGATATAGATGCCCTGCCTATTGAAGAAAAAACAGAGCTTTCTTTTTCTTCTCAGAATGAGGGCAGAATGCACGCCTGCGGACACGATATACATACTGCTGTTTTGCTTGGTACAGCGAAAATTCTCAGTAAAAACAAGGATAAATTATGCGGAAAAGTGAAGCTGATTTTTGAGCCTGATGAAGAACTCTTGGGCGGTGCCGAAAGGCTTATAGAAAAGGGCGCTATGAAAGATGTTTCAGCAGTTTTCGGTCTTCATGTAAGACCCGAGCTTCCAAAGGGCCACATTCAGGTGAAATACGGCAAAAGCTATGCTGCGGCAGATGTTTTTGAGATTGATGTAATAGGGAAAAGTGTCCATGGTGCTGAGCCGCAGAAAGGTATAGATGCACTTTTAATTGCATCTCACATTGTAACTGCACTTCAGACTGTCGTCAGCCGCAACCTTGCGCCTACAGAAAGTGCAGTACTCAGCGTCTGTACCTTCAATGCGGGAACAGTCTGCAATCAGATTGCAGGTAAAGCTACCTTCGGCGGAATTATGCGCTCTCTCGGCAAAGAAACAAGAGAAAAGCTGAAAAGCCTTCTTACTTCAACTGCCATAGGCATTGCCGAGAGTATGGGTGCAAAATGTGAAGTGCGAATCCGTGAAAGCTATCCGGGAATAACAAACGATAATGAAATGACGGCTTTTCTCAAAGAGTGTGCTGAGGATATCCTCGGAAAGGAAAATGTCAGCGTAAGCGATACACCGCTTATGACAAGTGAGGATTTCGGCTTTTATCTTGACGAAGCACCCGGCAGCTTTTATCATGTGGGATGTGAGTGTGACTATCCGCTTCACAGTGACAGATTCAACCCTGACGAAAGTGCAATTCTTACAGGTATGCTTGTTGATTTAAAAGCGGTAAATGAATTTCTTAATAAGTAAAGTCAAACCCGTGCAGTTCATTCTGCACGGGCAATTTTTATCTGAAAAATTTAATTTTGTCAACGGTTTCAATGTTCAGCTCACTGAGGTTTTTTCTGCCTTCTTCAAAAAGCTCAAGGTTACCGTAAGCGTCGGGCTGGTGAGCATCAACACCGATAATGGCCTTTGCTCCCATTTCTGATGCAAGGAGCCAGAAATCGGGGTAGGGATAACCGGGCACACCCTCATTTTTTGAACGACTCAGACCGAGAAGATTGTATTCGAGCGGAATATCCGTCTCATTTGCGGCAGTGATGATTCTTCTTGCCATTTCTTCTGCGTGCTCGTCCCATACTCCGTAGCCCTTCATATAAAGGTCGGGGTGGCAGACGTAGGAGTAAACTCCTGATCTGATTCCTTCAACAACCTCGTCGGTATATTTTTTTATACCATCAACGGTTGTAAGGTTGCCGTTATAATCAGCGCCGATTTCGTGTGTGCAGTAATGGTGGCCGAGAATTACGTAATCCACCTGAAGCTCTTTAGTTTTTTCTTTGAGCCAGGGAATGTATTCTTTAAAATACTCACATTCAAGACCGACCTTGATGCTGATTTTGTCTTTGTATTTTTCAGCAAGAGCCTTTATGCTTTTTACATAAGGCTCAAAATCATTTTCGTGCATTCTCATTCCTGAAACATAGCATTTGTAAGGCCAGGGTGAGTGATCGGCAAAGCCTATTTCGTCAAAGCCTGCTTCAATTGCGGCAAGTATATATTCTTCATCTTCTCCTTTTGCGTGAAAGCATCGGGAGGTATGGGTGTGATAATTGAATTTCATATTTTCATATCCTTTCATTCTGACCGATACAGTATATCACATAAGACAGCTAAATTCAAACTGTCTTTTAAAAAATCAAAAGTTTATATTAATATTGAAAAAAATTACAGTTTGTGGTATAATGACTTTTATCAGTATATTGAAAGCAAAGGAGATAATAAATAATGAAAGTAATTGTTCTTGATAACGCTGTGGAAATTTCAAAGGAAGCAGCAGAAATTATAATAAAGCAGGTGAATAAAAACCGCGGAAGCGTAATCGGCTTTGCAACCGGTGCTTCACCCGTAGAAACATACAAGAGAATTATTGAAAGCTACGAAAAAGGTGAGGTTTCTCTTAAGCATATAACAACCTTCAATCTTGACGAATATGTAGGTCTTTCAAGAGAAAACGTAAACAGCTATTACTACTTTATGAAAGATAACCTTTTCGGCAAAACAGACGTTGATTTCCAGAAGGTTAACTTCCTTTCAGGCCAGGCTGAAAACATCGAAGAGGAATGTGCACGTTACAGCGCAAAAATCAGAGAAAGCGGCGGAATCGACATTCAGATTCTCGGAATCGGCACAAACGGCCACATCGGCTTCAATGAACCCGGTGACAATTTTGCTGACGGACCTTTTGCAGTTAAGCTTACACAAAGCACAATTGATGCAAACAGCAAATACTTTGAAGCAGTAGGCGATAAGATGCCCGAATATGCTCTTACAATGGGTATCGGAGATATTATGCGTGCAAAGAGAATCATCCTTATTGCAACAGGCAAGAGCAAGGCTGAGGCAATCAAAAAGCTTGTTGAAGGCGAAGTTACACCTTCCTGCCCTGCAAGTATTCTTAAGCTTCACGGTGATGTAACCGTGTTTGTTGATAAAGAAAGTGCATCACTTCTGGGAGACAGATAATGGGTGACTTCAAAAAACTCAAGGGCAGACCTAAAATAAAAAAGGTAAAAGCCACAGAAGAAGGTCAGCTTAAAATAGTCTGGACTGAAGTTGAAGGTGCAGAGAAATATGCCGTTTTAAGACGTGATGAGCCTCACGGTGATTTTGTGCGTGTAAAATGGCGTGAAAAGCTTTCTTTCAAGGATACCGTTGAGCCTTACAAAACCTATTGGTATAAGATTTCGGCTTATAAAAAGCTTGAGGGCAAAAAGGCAAGCACACGTGAAAGCGGTATCAGAGCAGGAATCATATCCGACATTGAACCGGTAGAAAATGTCAAGGCAACTGTTAATGGTAAAAGTATCCTGCTCACTTGGGATAAAGATGAAAATGCGACAAAATACATTGTCAGCAGAAAGAATGAATATTTCTCTGAAACACTTCCCGTTGCAGTAACTGAGAAAACCTCATATAAGGACAGAAAAATTGTTCCGGGTGTTGTCTATCAGTACTGTGTGCAGAGTGTTTATTCTGACGGCGAAGCTGAAAAGGAAAGCAAGTTCAGCAAAAAAGTGAACTGTGTTTATCTGGATTCAGGAAAAATTCTTTCATATAAAACAAGAGGACGTAAAACGGAATTTTCCGTAAGACTTGTTGCAGGTGCAACGGGTTATGTTCTCGAAAGAGCAGAGGGGAAAGACGGGGAATTCTCCGTGGTTGCAAAAACCGATTCCAACCAGAAGCTTGTTTTTTATGACAAGGCACCAAGTCATTTCAAGACCTACAGATACAGAATCCGTGCTTTCAGAGCGGTTAAGGAAGAGGAGTTTTTCAGCGCTGAAAGTGAAAGTGTTACCATAAAAACAAAATGAAAACGAAAAAAGTTATTGACTAATTCGCTTTCATAGTTTACAATGTTACTATCCAATATATAAGGAGGAAACTAAAATGGAGAACGAAAACCACGGCACAATCGTAGGTGTATTTATTCAGTTTGCAGTTGAGTTTTTTAATTTCTTTAAGTACATCTTCCACGATGTATGGCTCGGCAAACCTCCCGTATAATCCTACAAAAACACTTGAACCCACCAATCGGTGGGTTCGTTTTTTTATATAATCACATTGTCAAGCACAGCAATTGCATCGGTGAATTCGTCCATAGGATTTTTCTGTGAAAATCTTTTTCTGAAAGCATTTCTGATAGAATCAAAGTCACTTTCTTTTTCAGTTTCTGCCGCTATGGCAGCTTCTTCCTGAAGCCGCTGATTCTCAGCTTCATATAAGGTCTTTAAAGCGTGAAGGAATTCATCTTCCGTATAAATTTTGTACGGGTCAAGCGAAAGGTGAAAACCTAACTTTTCTAAAGTCACGAGCGTGTCTGCACCGTACCTTTGTGCCATGCTTCTGAATGTTTCGGGCAGGAAATAGTAGATGTTTCCGAGAAGGTGGGAAAAGGCTTTCTTTGCATCAAGGTAGCCAAGCTGAATCCGCTTTTCGACTGCCTCAGCATCTAGGTCCATAAATCCGCCAAGCATATCTGTGCTATAGGGTCTGATATGAACCACCTGAGAGTTAGCAGTATTCATTGTGTGACCGAGGCCCTTAAGGTTGGAGATATCAAGGATAATGATTTTGTTGTAGCCTCTCTTTTTAAGTGTCATAATGGGGATGTTGTCATAAACTCCGCCGTCGAGAAATCTTTCGCCTTCGGGGCCGATTCCTACTGCAAGAGGAATATTTGACGAAGCCATAAGATAGTCTGTAAGTTCACCCTCGGGAATTTCGTCAATGCCGATTTCTCTCGGTGTAACTCCCTGGGTCATCTGTACAGTAACGGCAAAAAACGGAATGCCGCTTTCCCTGACCTTTTTTTCATCAACATACTGCGAAATAAAATCTGCGGCAGGTGAGGCATCAAGGCCGCCGTTTTTGATAACCTCTTTAAAAAGTGCACCCCAGTTTTTCTTGCTGAAAAGATTTTCAGGGTCAGGTAATTCTTCGTTGATGCGAAGACCCTTGTCAATTGATATGTTGAGCCACAGCTGGTGGGCTTTTTCATAATCATCTGCAGCGATAAGTGCACCGTTGATTGAACCGATAGAGGTGCCTGCAATTGCATTGAAGGTGATGCCCATTTCTTTAAGAGCCTTCCATGCACCAATCTGATAAGCACCCTTTGCACCGCCGCCTGCAAGCACAAGTCCGTATGAATTCATAAGCTCATTCCTTTCTCTCAGAATGTCAGTCAAGTAATTTTCCGATTATAGTGTTGGAAAGAAGAAATCCTTCAGGGGTGAGGCTGACTGTTTCTTCGGTTACTTCAACTAAACCGTGTTTTTCTAATTCTTTTGCTCTTTCAAAAATTATATTATCAGGATATCTGCCGAAGCGCTCTTTGAATCTTTCCTTTGAAAGACCTTCAGAAAGCCTGAGGGCAAGCATTATGTATTCCTCTTCGCTTCCGCCTTCACCGTCATCTATTGTGAAGGGACTGCTTAAAAAAGACTTAAAATTCCGTTCAAAATAAAACCTTTTTCCGTTTAAAAATGAATGTGCCGACGGTCCCACACCGAGATATTCCTCATCTCTCCAATAGTGAAGATTGTGTCTGCTTTCAAAGCCATCTTTTGCAAAGTTGGAGATTTCATACTGCAGAAAACCTGCTTCAGCAAGCCTTTTTACCGTATGAAGATACATTTTAGAGACTGTGTCCTCGTCGGGGAGGGTGAGGGAATCCTGAATTTTATAAAAGGGCGTGCCTTCTTCAATTTTAAGCATATAAGCGCTGATGTGCTTAATGTCAGAGCTTATAAGAAAATCAATGCTTTCATTGAGGCTCTCCATAGTCTGACCGGGCACACCCAGCATAATGTCAAGGCTGATATTATCTATACCGTGCTTTTTTAAAAGGGCGATGGCTTTTTCAATTTCCTCTGTTCCTGAAATTCTTCCGAGACTTTTTCTCTCACTGTCAACTGCCGACTGCATACCCATTGAAATACGGTTTACTCCTGCTTCAGAATGAATTCTGAAAAACTCATCGGAAACGCTTGAAGGGTTACACTCAACCGTAATTTCGGGTGACACAAGCTCATAATTCTCTTTTATGCAGTCAATAACCGTCTTTATTCTTTCACCACCGAAAAATGAGGGCGTTCCACCGCCAAAATAGATGGTATCAATCTTATCTTTAACCTGAGCTTTCATCTCTTCAAGACAGCAACGGACAGCCTTTAAATAGCTGTCCATTTGTGTTTCATCAGGTTTAAAGGAATAGAAATCACAGTAGGGACATTTGCTTTTACAAAATGGTATGTGTATATATATTCCTGTCATATTTTTAGTTGTCGCCGTCCAGCTTGAGTACTGCCATGAATGCTTCCTGAGGAACTTCAACAGTACCGAACTGACGCATACGCTTTTTACCTTCCTTCTGCTTTTCAAGAAGCTTCTTTTTACGTGTGATGTCACCGCCGTAGCATTTTGCAAGAACGTCTTTGCGCATAGCCTTAACGGTTTCTCTTGCAATAACCTTTGAGCCGATTGCAACCTGAATGGGGATTTCGAACATCTGTCTCGGAATATGCTCCTTCAGCTTTTCGGCAATTTTTCTTGCTCTGCCCATGGCTTTTTCTGAGTGAATAATAAAGCTGAGAGCATCGATGATGTCACCGTTGAGAAGTACATCAACCTTCTGCAGAGTTGATCGTCTGTATTCAAAAATCTCATAGTCAAATGAAGCATAGCCTCTTGTTCTTGATTTGAGAGCATCAAAGAAGTCATAAATAATTTCGTTGAGAGGAAGCTCATAGTGAATGTCCACACGGTCGGTGGTGATATACTTCATATCCTTGAACACACCGCGTCTTTCCTGACAAAGCTCCATAATTGCACCGACATATTCAGCAGGGGAGTAAATGTGTGCGTTTGTGATAGGTTCTTCGC
The DNA here is from genome assembly GCA_017522205.1 of Clostridia bacterium. Lineage (GTDB taxonomy): Bacteria > Bacillota > Clostridia > Oscillospirales > Acutalibacteraceae > UBA6857. The sequence goes on along the minus strand of JAFWZS010000072.1, from coordinate 48,986 downwards.
AGTAGTCAATAACTGCCTGCTCAGGATAGTGGGTGGGGTTATCTACCTGAACTACTGTGCCGTCGGTCTGATGAATATAGTAAACAACAGAAGGAACGGTTGTAACGAGGTCAAGGTTATATTCTCTTTCAAGTCGCTCCTGAATAATTTCAAGGTGCAGAAGACCGAGAAATCCGCAACGGAAGCCGAAGCCTAATGCGCCTGAGGTTTCAGGCTCGTATGAAAGTGAAGCATCATTGAGCTGCAGCTTTTCAAGGGCATCTCTGAGTGCTTCGTAATCGGCACCGTCAGCAGGATAAACACCGCAGAAAACCATAGGATTAACCTTACGGTAGCCGGGAAGAGGCTCCTTAGCCTGATTCTGAATTTTAGTAACGGTGTCGCCAACCTTAGCGTCACGGACTGTTTTGATTGAAGCGGTGATGTAGCCAACCTCACCTGCAGAAAGCACGTCTGTAGGTTCAAGTCCCGTAGCTCTCATATAGCCGACTTCAACAACGTTGAACTGAGCACCCGTTGCCATCATAAGCATGGTTTCGCCTGCTTTGAGAGTGCCTTCAACAACTCTTACGTAAACGATAACGCCTTTATAGTTATCGTAAACCGAGTCAAAGATAAGCGCCTTAAGGGGAGCGTTGTCGTTTGCTTCTTTGGGTGCAGGAATGTCTGCGACAATTCTTTCAAGCACCTGCTCAATGTTTTCGCCTGTCTTTGCTGATACTCTCGGAGCAAGTGAGCAGTCAAGGCCGATAATATCCTCAACCTCTGCAGCAACTCTGTCAGGCTCTGCAGCGGGAAGGTCGATTTTGTTGATAACGGGAACAAGCTCAAGGTCGTGGTCGAGAGCGAGGTAAGTGTTGGCGAGAGTCTGAGCCTCAATGCCCTGAGAAGCGTCGATAATAAGCACTGCACCCTCACAGGCTGCAAGTGAACGTGAAACTTCATAGTTGAAGTCAACGTGACCCGGAGTGTCTATAAGGTTAAGCTCGTATGTTTCGCCGTCCTTTGCCTTGTAGTCCAGCTTTACAGCGTGAGCTTTGATTGTGATACCTCTTTCTCTTTCAAGGTCCATATCGTCAAGAATCTGCTGAGACATATCTCTTTTTGCAACAGAGTTTGTCAGTTCAAGAAGTCTGTCAGCAAGGGTGGACTTGCCGTGGTCGATATGAGCAATAATAGAGAAATTACGGATATTTTCTTTTTTCTTGTTCAAATAATCACCTCATAATACGGGGTTATAATAAATCAACCTACATTCTATCATAAAATATAAATTTTGGCAAGAAAAAAGATGGCTGTTATTTCAAAATTTTTTGAATAACGCTAAAACTGATAAAAAATAAAAATTTTATGTTTTTCGTAATAAATTTATTGACAAACGATAAAAAGCGTGTTATATTGCAGTTGTAAAAAGACTTTGGGAGGAATAAAAATGAACTACACACCCCTTAAATCTGCAAAGCTGACCCTTGTTATTGATTATATTTTCTGCGGGCTGCTCGGAGTGATTATGATTTTTGCGTATCCTGTTTTCGACTGGTTTTTCGGTTTCAGGGGAAACGGTGACTTGCTTTGTATGACGGTGCTGGTGGCTTTTTATATCTGTTGTGTACCTGCGTGGACTGCCCTTATATCAATAATAAAACTAATGAAAAATATAATGGCCGAAGAAGTTTTCACCGAGAATACAGTATTTCTTATCCGTTTGCTTTCATGGTGCTGTGCGGCAGTAAGTTTTGTTTGCTTTGTTGCAGGGTTTATTTATATGCCCCTTTGGTTTGTCACTCTGGGTGCGGCTTTTATGATGCTGATTTTACGTGTACTTAAAAGCGTAATAGCCAAGGCAACAGAAATCAAAAACGAAAACGAGCTTACAATTTAAGGGGGAATAACAATGCCGATTATAGTAAACTTAGATGTAATGCTTGCAAAGCGCAAAATGTCCTCAGGAGAACTGGCTGAAAAGGTTGGTATCACTCAGGCAAATTTATCCATACTCAAAACAGGCAAGGCTAAGGCGGTGCGCTTTTCAACCTTGGAAAGCATCTGTGAAGCTCTCGGTTGTCAGCCCGGTGATATACTTGAATATATTCCTGAAAAGGAGTGAAAAGAATGAACGAAGAAACTTATATTAACGAAAAGAAAAAGGTGCAGATGTCTTTTGTTGATATTCTGACCTTTCCTGTTGTCTTTGGTTTAACAACCTATCTTATAACTGCAGTGCTTGATTTATTCTGGAACTTCAACTCAAAAGGCTTGCATACGGCTCTCTCATACTTTGGCTTTTTCCTCGTTGCAACAGCTTATATTCTCACTAAAAGAAAAACCTTCAGTAAAGAGGCGATTCTGCCCGGTGTATTTGCACTGCTTACGGCAGTATCCTACATCATTCACGGTGATGAAGCTCATTTTATTTTCACCTTCCTGATGCTTATTTACCTTTCAGGTTCATACTGCGTGAAAATGACGGGTGAAGCGAAAGACACCTACGGCAGTTACTTCTATCTTCTTGAAGTGTGGAGAAGTGAAGTGCTGATTCCCGTGAAGAATACCTTTCTTCCCTTGCGTTCGCTTAAAACTCTTAAAAAAACATCCGATGGTGAAAAGAAAAAACTTTCGGGCAAGGCTTTAGGAATAATCGGCGGTGCGGTGCTTTCAATTCCCGTTATAGCTGTTGTTGTACCGCTGCTTATTGACGGTGACGCAGCTTTCGGCAGTGTTGCTCAGACTGCCATGGATAAAATTGAGCTTGTTTTTGAAAAATTCTTTGACGGTATCAGCTCAGGACTTCTTGTGAATGCATTCCTTGCACTGTTTGTTGCACCTTATATTTACAATGTTATGTTCTGCTTCAGACACAGCGTAACCGACGAAAAAAGACAGGAGAAAAATAAAAGATACGAAAATCTCCGCTTTGTTCCCTCAAACGTTTTTGCAGGCTTTCTCGGTGTAATCAGCCTTGTTTATGTTGTATATCTCCTTTCGCAGTTTGCTTATTTCTTCAGCGCTTTTACGGGTAAACTTCCCGACGGAAGTGAAATCAGCGTGGCTCAGTATGCAAGACGTGGCTTTTTTGAAATGGCAGCCGTTGCGGTAATCAATCTCGGTATTATCGGTGTGACAGTTATTTTCTCAAAGAGAGCCGACGGCAAAATCAGCAGAATGATAAAAGCCTTTGATTTGTTTCTCTGCGGTTTTACGGTGGTGCTTGTTGCAACTTCAATTTCAAAAATTCTTCTCTATATTGCAGAAATGGGACTTACTCACAAGAGAATTTACGTCTTTGTGGCAGACCTTATTCTACTAGTCGCTTTTGCGATGATTATTGTAAGACTCTTAAAAAAGAATTTTCCGTATATGAAGGTGATTCTCGGTTTTGCTTGTGGGGTAATAACCCTTATGTCCCTTGTGGGTACAGACAGTCTTATTGCAAATTATAATGTTGAAATGTACTTGAGGGGTAATCTTAAAACGGTTGACACTTATCAGCTTGAAAATATGGGCCTATCTGCCCTTAAGCCTCTTCACAAGCTTGCACTTAATGAAAAGGAAAGCGATAAAATTCTTAACTACAGTGCGAAACAAGCGGTAGCAAACGTATTCTACTATAATGCAGTACATTACGGTACTCCCGAAGAATATATGGAAAAGGGTGTAATTGACCGCGGCTTCACAAATTTTGACGATTATCTTGCACTGAAATACGCAAAGGAAAACTTTGGTCCGCTCAGCGATATACATTTGAACTACGGTTGGTGGTACGGTAAAATGACGGAAGAAACGGAAATTGATTTAAATATTGAGGGACCTTTTGTAGAAAAATAATTTTGTCGCCCCGAGCTTTAGGGGCGATTTTTTTATTTGTGTAAGCGTAATGGTTGCAATTTTTGTTTTAAAGTGATAAAATAAAAAGGTTAAAAGAAAGCAAATGGATATTTGCACGGAGATGAAAAGCAATATGTATAAAATCGTAAACAAAAAAGTGCTTAACCCTACGGTTATGCTTATGGATATTGAGGCACCCTTTGTTGCAAGAAAAGCTCAGCCGGGTCAGTTCATTATTCTCAGAGTTGACGAAGAAAGAGGGGAGAGAATCCCTCTTACAATTTCGGGCTACGATAGAGAAAAAGGCACCGTAAGAATTATTTTTCAGATTGTGGGCGGTACAACAAAGGCTCTTTCAATGAAAGATGAAGGTGAATATATTGCAGATTTCTGTGGCCCCTTAGGTGAAGCTACAAAAACAGACGGTCTTAAAAAGGTGCTTATCGTGGGTGGCGGTGTAGGCTGTGCAATTGCACTGCCCGTAGCTCAGAAGCTCCACGCTGACGGTGCAGAGGTTGTGAGTGTAATCGGCTTCAGAAATAAAGATCTGCTTATTCTCGAAGATGAATTTGAAGCCGCTTCAGACCGTCTTTTCGTAATGACAGACGATGGCTCAGCAGGCGAAAAGGGCAATGTATGCGCTCCTTTAAAGAAAATGTTTGCTGACGGTGAAGTTTTTGACGAGGTAATTGCAATCGGTCCTCTTGTTATGATGAAATTCGTTGTAGAGGAAACAAAACCCACAGGTATTCCCTGCACAGTTTCAATGAATCCAATTATGATTGACGGTACCGGAATGTGCGGCGGCTGCAGACTTACTCTCAACCGTGACGGCAAAAGGGTGACAAAATTTGCCTGTGTTGACGGCCCCGACTTCAACGGATATGAGGTTGATTTTGACGAAGCTATGTCAAGAAGCCGTATGTACAGTGATTTTGAAAGACACGAATATGAGGATTCATGCAACCTCTTCAGGGAGGTAAAATAAAATGGCGAATATGAGCAAGAAAAAAACTCCTATGCCCACTCAGCCGGCAGAGGAGAGAATACATAATTTCTGCGAGGTAGCCTTGGGATATACGGAAGAAATGGCAGTTGACGAGGCTTTCCGTTGCCTTAACTGCAAGACAAAGCCTTGCGTTTCAGGCTGTCCCGTAGGTATAAATATCCCTGCATTTATTGAAAGAATAAAAACAAAGGATTTTGACGGTGCTTATGAAATAATCCGTTTTGCTTCCTCACTTCCTGCAGTATGCGGACGTGTCTGCCCTCAGGAAAACCAGTGTGAAAAATACTGCGTCAGAGGTAAAAACGGTGAGAGTGTGGGAATCGGCAGACTTGAAAGATTCGTTGCCGACAGGCATAACGAAAAAGAGGATAACAAAGCAGTTGAAATTCCTTCAAAAGGTAAAAAGGTTGCTGTTATCGGTTCAGGCCCATCAGGACTTGCCTGCGCAGGTGAGCTCAGCCAAAGAGGTTATGAGGTTACTGTTTTTGAAGCGCTCCATGTTGCAGGCGGTGTGCTTGTTTACGGAATTCCTGAATTCAGACTTCCTAAGTCCATTGTGCAGAAAGAGGTTGAAAACCTTAAGAAAATGGGCGTAAAAATTGAAACCAATATGGTAATAGGAAAAACCCTTACAATAGATGAGCTTATGGAAGACTACGGTTACAACGCTGTTTTTGTGGGTTCTGGTGCAGGACTTCCTAGATTTATGGGAATACCCGGTGAGTCACTTAAGGGTGTATATTCAGCAAACGAGTATCTCACCCGTTCCAACCTTATGAAGGCTTACAGAGAACACTCGGGAACACCAATTATGAAAGGCGGAAGGATTGCAGTTGTAGGCGGCGGAAATGTTGCTATGGATGCGGCAAGAACGGCTCTTCGCCTCGGTGCAGAAAAGGTGTATATAGTATACCGTCGTTCAATGGAAGAGCTTCCCGCACGAAAGGAAGAGGTTGAACACGCAATTGAAGAAGGTGTTGAATTCCGACTTCTCAATAATCCTGTTGAGATTCTGGGATATAAAAATGAAAATGACCCGAGAGACCCCAAAAACGGTTTCGTTACGGGAATTAAGTGCATAAAAATGGAACTCGGTGAGCCTGATGAAAGAGGCAGACGCAGACCTGTGCCCATTGAGGGCAGCGAGTTTGTTCTTGAGGTCGATACGGTAGTAATGTCAATAGGCACTTCACCTAATCCTCTTATCAAAAACACAACTTCAGGTCTTGAAGTAAACTCCAAGGGCGGAATTATCGTTGAAGAGTCAACATGTGCAACTACAAAAGACTGCGTTTATGCAGGCGGTGATGCAGTAACCGGTGCTGCAACCGTAATTTCAGCTATGGGTGCAGGTAAAGCAGCAGCCAAAGCAATTGATGAAAAGCTTTCAGAGTGAACAAAAAAACACAGTCCGTGATTTCGGTGTTACGGACTGTATTATTCGTATATGACGGTAGGGATGAATTTTTTGAAAAAATCTGGCTCGTCAGCATCGGGGAGAGGTATTTCTTCCGTCAGAACAAATTTTCCTTCAATGAATTCAAAAAGCTTCATGGGCTTTTGGAGCTTACGGCAGTTTTTTATCATATAGCTTGCACCGTGGCTCTTTCCGTCCCAGAAGATGAAAACAATATCAGAGAGGGCAAGAATCCAGTCGTTTCTTTTTAGCGGTGCAGCTCTGCCGTAAAGGTCATATTCGGGAAGGATTTCGAGAATCTGAATGCGGTGCTTTTTTGCATAATTTCTCGCTGAGGTGTCGATGCCCTTTGCACCGCCGGAAATGATCTGCCTGAAATCTGTGCCGATAAGTTCAGTCGGAAGCTCGGGCTGAAGACTTCTTGAGCCGACTATTGCAGCTTTCATAATATCCCTCCCTCAGAATGGTATAATAGAATAGTAACACAAGAAAAAGCAAAAATCAATAGATTTGTAAAATAAATTCACATAATTTAAAGCAGTTCGGAGGCAACAGTCAATGTTTGAACTTACAAAAATCAAAGGAAACACATATAATTTTGATGCTTATACCAACGTGGGTCTTTTTATCAACAAAAAAGGTCAGGTCATTCTTATTGATTCAGGTGACCATAAAAGAACTGTGCGCACCTTCAATAAGATTCTTGAAGAAAAAGGTCTGAAGCCCGATGTGATAATATGTACTCATTGTCACGTTGACCACATTGCAGGCAACAGGTTTTTTCAGGAGAAATACGGAACTAAAATTCTTTGCTCCGACAAAGAAAGAATGTTCATAAAATATCCTGATGTTGAGCCTGATATAATGTATAACGGTGTAAGTGTAAATAAAAAGCTAAATCCAAACTATCAGGGTGAACCCTCGGAGCCTGAGGTTTTTTCTGAAGATAACCTTCCTGAAGGAATAGAGCTTATTCCCATGCCCGGACATGCATGGCAGATGGTAGGTGTAAAAACCGAGGATAATGTTATTTTCCTTGCAGACAGCATTATGTCAGAGGAAACATGGGTTGAACATAAGCTGCCGTTTTTCAATGATGTAAACGGTAGTATTGAAACACTTGAAATGGTGAAGGAGCTTGAGGCAGATATGTTTATTGCTTCTCATGCTCAGCCTATGGAAAATATTACGGCACTTGCTGACTTGAATATCACCAGGCTCAAAGAGAGAAAGCAGCTGCTTTACGAGCTTTGTAATGAAAACAGTGCCGACGAACTTTTCCTACTCTTTATGAAAGAGCTTGACATTGATGTGCAGTCCAATCGTTATCAGACATACTATGTGATGATGCGACATTATCTTCAGGCGCTTATTGACGACAAGCTTATCGAAGGTGAATTTAACGGTCTGGCATATATTTATAAAAGAAAATGAACCGTCTGCCGTGAGTGAGCGGGCGCCGATAACCCCCGACGGGAATTGTTCCTTAAGACAATTCCCGTCGGGGGTTGTTCCGTTTAAACGGAACTGCGTAGTATTTCTTTGAGGAAATTCTACGCAATCGGCGCCCTTTTGCTTGCCGTCAGCAGCCATTTTGATGAAAACAATTAAGCTTTTCAGAAAAAATAAACCCTATTTTGAAAATTTTTCCATTTACCTATTGACTTTTTTTAGCAGTTGGAGTATATTTATGACAGTGGTTAGCACTCATACATACAGAGTGCTAAAACATAAAAAATAAAGTGAGGTGAAGATATGGAATTAGGAAAAAGAAAAGAACTCATACTTTCTGCAATTGTTGAAAGCTTTATTGAATCAGGCGAGCCAATCGGTTCAAAAATGCTTATGCAGCTTCTTCCCATTTCAGTATCTTCAGCTACTATCAGAAATGAAATGAGCGAGCTTGCAGAAATGGGTTTTCTTGAACAGCCCCACACCTCTGCAGGCAGAATCCCCACTCAGTCAGGATACCGTTATTATGTAGATAACCTGATGAATAAAAATCAGCTTGATGAAGAGGAAAGACGCCACATTAAAAACGAGCTTTTACTTACAATGGGCAATCCCGATAAGCTTCTCGAAAAAGCAGGGGAAATGCTTGCAAAGCTTACGGGCTGTGCAGCAGTTGCAACAACACCCACAGACGAGGGCGCAGTTATAAAGCATATTGAAATTATGCCTGTAGGCACGAGAATCGCAATGATTGTTATGATGACATCTTCAGGCATAATTAAAAACGGAATCTGCAAAACTGAAACTGAAATTACTCCCGATATGGTTGATACTTTCTATGAGATAGTAAACGAAAACTTTATCGGAAGACCTGTTTCAGATGTAGGAACGGTTATGATTCAGACTCTTGTTGCTTCTCTTGGCGTTCACGCTCTTACAATGTCGCCGCTGTTCGTTGTCCTTGCAGATATTGCAAATCAGGCTCTTCAGGCACAGATAAGGCTTGAGGGTGAGCAGAATCTTCTTCACCACAGAGAATACGGCAACAGCATCTACGATGTAATGAAATTCTTTGACGAAAAGGATAAGCTGGAAAGAGCAATTTCACAGAAAAAAGATACACCCTTACAGGTTATTATCGGTAAGGAAAATATGTACCGTCAGCTTGAAAATTCGAGTGTGATTATTTCAAGATACTCAATCGGCGGTCATGACGGCGGTGCAATCGGAATTATCGGCCCGACAAGACTTGACTACAGAAAGCTTATACCCAGCATAGAATATCTCACCTCAGTTGTGGGTGAAATACTTACAGATATACTTCCTAAGGAGGATGAATAATGGCAAAGAAAAAGCAGAATGAAGCAGCAGAGAATGAAGAAATTCTTGAGCCTCAGTCAGAAGAAGCTGCTGCAGAGGTAAACGAAGCAGAAGCAAAGCTTGAAGAGCTTCAGAAAGAGCTTGCCGCTTCAAAGGAGGCTCATATCAGAACTCTCGCTGAATACGATAACTACAGAAAGCGTACAGTAAAAGAGAAGGAAGCAACCTACGGCGATGCAAAGGCAAGTACAATTACAGAGCTTCTTCCTGTTCTTGACAACTTTGACAGAGCTTTAAGTGTAGATTCTTCTGATTTCGACTCCTACAAAAAAGGTGTTGAAATGATTTATCAGAACTTTACTGAAATTCTCAAAAAGCTGGGTGCTGAAGCCTTCGGTGAAAAGGGCGAAAAATTTGACCCCAATTTCCACAACGGTGTAATGCACGTTGAAGATGAAGAATTCGGTGAAAACGAAATTGCAGAGGTCTTTTCAAAGGGCTATAAATTAGGCGACAGAGTGTTAAGACCCGCTATGGTTAAGGTTGCAAACTGATATAAACAGTTTAAATATACAATAATAAAACAACAAAACGAATTATATTTACGGAGGTAATTATATTATGGCAAAGATTATCGGTATTGACTTAGGTACAACAAACTCATGTGTAGCAGTTATCGAAGGCGGCGAACCCGTTGTTATCGCTAACGCAGAAGGCGCAAGAACAACTCCCTCTGTTGTTGCTTTTTCAAAGACAGGCGAAAGAATGGTAGGTCAGGTTGCAAAGCGTCAGGCAGTTACAAACCCCGACAGAACAATTGCTTCAATCAAGCGTCAGATGGGTTCAAACTATCACGTTTCAATTGACGGCAAGAACTATACTCCCCAGGAAATTTCAGCAATGATTCTTCAAAAGCTCAAGGCAGACGCTGAAGCTTATCTTGGCGACAAGGTAACAGAAGCTGTTATCACAGTTCCCGCATACTTCACAGACGCACAGCGTCAGGCAACAAAGGACGCAGGTAAGATTGCAGGTCTTGAAGTTAAGAGAATCATCAACGAGCCCACAGCAGCAGCTCTTGCTTACGGTATTGACAAGGAAACAGATCAGAAGGTTATGGTATATGACCTTGGCGGCGGTACCTTCGACGTTTCAATTATCGAAATGGGCGACGGTGTTCAGGAGGTTCTTGCAACTGCAGGCAACAACCGTCTCGGCGGTGACGACTTTGACCAGAGAATCATCGACTGGCTTGTTGCAGGCTTCAAGGCTGAGCAGGGCGTTGACCTTCGTGGCGACAAGATGGCTATGCAGAGACTTAAGGAAGCTGCAGAAAAGGCTAAGATTGAGCTTTCAGGCGTAACAACCTCACAGATTTCACTTCCCTATATCACAGCAGATGCTACAGGCCCCAAGCACCTTGAAACAACTCTTTCAAGAGCAAAGTTCAACGAGCTTACAGCTGACCTTGTAGAAGCAACAATGGGTCCCGTTCGTCAGGCAATGAGCGACTCAGGTCTCAACGCTTCACAGATTGACAAGGTTCTTATGGTAGGCGGTTCATCAAGAATTCCCGCAGTTAACGATGCAATCAAAAACTTCCTCGGTAAGGAACCCTTCAAGGGCATCAACCCCGACGAATGTGTAGCAATCGGTGCTGCTCTTCAGGGCGGTGTTCTCGGCGGCGACGTTAAGGGACTTCTCCTTCTTGACGTAACACCCCTTTCACTTGGTATCGAAACAATGGGCGGTATCAATACAAAGGTTATTGAAAGAAATACAACAATCCCCACAAAGAAGAGCCAGATTTTCTCAACAGCAGTAGATAATCAGCCTTCAGTTGAAGTGCACGTACTTCAGGGTGAGCGTGAATTCGCAAGAGATAACAAGACTCTCGGTGTGTTCAGCCTTGACGGCATTATGCCGGCTCGCCGCGGTGTTCCTCAGATTGAAGTAACCTTTGATATCGACGCTAACGGTATCGTACACGTTTCAGCTAAGGACCTCGGCACAGGTAAAGAACAGTCAATCTCAATCACAGCTTCAACAAATATGTCCAAGGAAGACATTGAAAAGGCTGTAAGAGAAGCTGAGCAGTTTGCTGAAGAAGACAAGAAGCGCCGTGAAGATATCGACGCAAGAAACGAAGCAGACCAGATGGTTTACCAGTGCGAAAAGATTCTCTCAGACGAAGGTGCAAAGCTTGACGAGGCTGACAAGGCTGACATTCAGTCAAAGATTGACTCACTCAAGAATGCACTTAAGGGCGAAGATATCAACCTTATCAAGAACGAAAAGGAAGCTCTCACTCAGGCATTCTACAAGCTCAGCGAAAAGCTCTATCAGCAGGCTCAGGCAGCTCAGGGCGGCGCTGCAGGCGCACAGGGCTTCAACCCCAATGACTTTGCAGGTGCAGGCGGCTTCGGCGGTGATGCAGGCTTCGGCGGCAGTGCTGACAACGGTGGCTACACAGATGCAGGCTATACCGATGCAAACTTCACCGACGCTAACTAATCATATCAATTATACATTGAATAGGGCTGTCACAACCGACAGCCCTGTTTTGAGAGGATAATATAAATGGCAGAAAACAAACGAGATTATTATGAAGTGCTGGGTGTAAGCAAGTCAGCTTCTGATGATGAAATCAAAAAAGCCTACCGTAAGGTTGCAAAGCAGTATCACCCCGACCTTAATCCCGGTGATGCTACAGCTGAGGCAAAGTTCAAGGAAGCAAACGAAGCTTACGAGGTGCTTTCTGATGCAGATAAAAAGGCAAGATATGACCAGTACGGCCATGCAGGTGTTGACCCCAACTTCGGAGCAGGCGGTTTCGGAGGCGGTTTCGGTGGCGGCTTCGGTGACTTTGATTTAGGTGACATTCTCGGCAGTATGTTCGGCTTTGGCGGCGGCGGCTTCGGCGGAGGCAGACAGCAGAACCCCAATGCACCGAGAAAAGGCTCAACAATTCAGACCAACGTTACAATTTCCTTTGAAGAGGCCGCAAAGGGCTGCAAGAAAAAGGTTAATATAACAAAGGTTGAAAGATGTACTGAATGCTCAGGCTCAGGTGCGGCAAAGGGTACTTCACCTGAAACCTGTCAGACTTGCGGAGGCAGAGGTCAGGTTCAGGTTCAGCAGAGAACTGCATTCGGAGTAATGAGCACATCAAGACCGTGCAGCGCTTGCGGCGGTAAGGGTAAAATAGTAAAAACTCCTTGTCAGAAGTGTCATGGTACAGGTGCACAGAGCAAACAGCAGACCGTTGAAATCGACATTCCCGCAGGTATAGACGACAGACAGTCACTCAATGTCCGTGGCGGCGGTAACAGCGGTATCAACGGCGGTCCTGCAGGTGATCTTCGTGTAAACGTAAATGTAAGACCTCACCCCTTCTTTGAACGTGACGGTTTCGACGTATGGTGCGAGGTTACCGTAACCTATGCTCAGGCTGCTCTGGGTGATACGCTCTATATTCCCACCCTTGACGGCAAGGTTAAATATGATCTTCCTGCAGGCACACAGCCGGGCGAAGTGTTCCGCTTCAGAAACAGAGGTATTCAGCAGCTTTCCGGCAGAGGCAAGGGCGACCAGTTTGTAAAAATTGTGGTTGATGTGCCTAAGAATCTTTCAAATGAACAGAAGGATATGCTTAAAAAGTTCAACGATTCACTTCCGAACAAGCCGAAGAACAACATTCCCGACGAACCTATCGTCGGAGAAGAAAAGAAGAGCTTTTTTGACAGATTCAGATAAATAACAAAACCGCTGATTTTCTCAGCGGTTAATTCCTTTTGGAGGTAAAAACATGAGAAGAAAAGACAGAGAACGTGATGAAAGCTTTGCTTTGTCCGTTGCAGATAACTGTAAATATGCAGTGGTATCAATGGTTGACACTAAGGGCAAGCCCTACTGTGTACCGCTTTCAATAGCAAGAGATAATAACCTGGTTTATTTCCACTGTGCTCTTGAGGGCTTCAAAATTGATTGCCTCAGAAACAATAACAACGTTTGCATTTCCTGTGTTGGCCACACTAAAAATGTGCCTGAGGAATTCACAACTGAATATGAATCGGCGATAATTCGTGGAAAAGCCTTTGAAGTTACGGAAAGTAAAGAAAAAATCCACGCTCTGAAACTTATCTGCGAAAGATATGCAAAAAGCAATATGGCTGAATTTGATTCGGCAATTGAAAGAAGTCTTTCACGCACAGGAATATGGAAAATTGAAGTTGATGAAATTACAGGTAAATGTAAAAGTATGCATAACTAAGAGAGAACTCAGCTTGTCATAGGGCAAACTGAGTTTTTATTTGTAACTCACCACTTGATTTATTTTCTTCAATTTGGTAATATGAAAAAGAGAGAAAAATGAGGAGAAAAAAGATTATGAAAGAAACAAAGTTTTATCTCATTACCGATACCCATTATTTTGCCCCTGAGCTTGGCTGCAGCGGTCCTGAGTATGACGATTTTATGCACTACGAGCAAAAGTGCTTTGCTGAAACTGCAAGCATCAACCGCAGTGTTATCGATTACCTTAAGGAGGCTAAGGATGCTGACAATGTGCTTATTGCAGGTGACCTTACCTTCAACGGTGAAATGGAAAGCCACAAGCAGTTTATTGCGCTTCTCCGCGAGCTTAAGGGAAGCGGAAAGAATGTCTATGTTGTAACTGCTGACCATGACTTCAAGGTGAATAACGATGCTTTTGCTTTTGGTGAAAACGGCAGATATACACCTGAATCAGCAAAAAGAGAAGAGCTCTGGGAAATGTATTCTGAATTCGGCTTCGGCAAGGCTATCGCTGAGGACAGAGAGCATCTTTCCTATGTTGCACAGCTTGGTGAAGGTGTAAGACTTCTTGCACTTAACTCAGACTTCAAAAAGAAGGGTAATCAGCACTTTAAGGACGAACAGTTTGAGTGGATAAAAGAGCAGGCCGAAAAAGCCCGTGAAGACGGTCAGATGCTTGTAGCTATGAATCACTATCCCATTCTGGGCGGACAGCCTTTAATGGCACTTATTGAGCCTATGAGCGTAAGAGATTCCCATAAAACCGCAACATTTCTTGCGGATAACGGTATTCACCTTATCTTTACCGGTCATATGCACAACCAGAGCATCAATGTAATGGAAACCGAAAAGGGAAATAAGCTTTACGATGTGTGCACTGGCGCAATTATTGCTGACCCTGCATACATACGCCTTGTTACAATCAAGGACGAAAAGACGGTTGATATAAAGAGTATCCCCACTCCCGACTTTGATTTTGATACAAAGGGTAAGGACTGCAAGCAGTACCTTTCCGATCTCTTTGATAATATGATTGTCAATGTGTTTACCGATATGCGTGACGACACAGTCAGAGCCATGAATAAATTCCACATCAAAAACGACCCAAAAATCCGCTTCGGACTTAAAATGGCAGGTAAATTCGTCTGTGGAGTAAAGCTCAGCACCTTAGGCAGACTGCTCTTTATCAAGTGTCCGAAGAGCCTTAAAAAGGTTACACTTCTGAGATATGCAACAGACGTTGTGCGCCATATGTTTGAGGGTAATCAGCCCTTTGTTGAAGGCACAGACGAAGGTGAATTATTTATCGCTTTCCTTAAGAGAATCAATCCTATCTTAAAGAAAATCGACCTTAAGAATCCTGACGGTACAAAGGCTGACCTTTTTGATGTGCTTAAAAACACAGCAGGCAACTACGGTATTGACGACTATAATGCGACGCTGATACTCAAATAAAATCACATAGAAAAACACCCGATTCTGAGTTGAATCGGGTGCGACTTTTTTATCTCCTGAACATTCTGAACAGGGGCAGACACGCTGAAAAGAACCGCTTGTAGCTTTCACAGTAGTCTGCACTTTCTCTGTTTCGTTTGCAGCCACCTGCACGGCAAAGGGGCATAAATCTGCACTCTTTACATTTTGCGGGAACAGGCAGACTTTCCATAATGAAAGCCTTTGCCTTCTCGCTTTTAGACATTTCTTCAAGGCTCATTTCATTGATGTTGCCCAAAAGCCACTCATCAGTACAGTAGAAGTCGCAGGGATAAATATTGCCGTTACCCTCAGCAACAAACTGATGGGTACAATGTCCCATAAGTCCGCACTGCTCAGCTCTTTCGCCGAGATACATTCTTACCCAGTTGTCAAACTGACGGATACTCATATATTTTCCTCTTGCAAAATCCTTTACATAAAGGTTGAAAATACGTATAAGAAAGTCGCTGTACTGCTCCTGTGTCATATAAAGCTCACTTTCCGTTTTGTCGCCCATAGGACGAAGGCAGGGGATGAACTGTAAATATCCGTAACCCTGACTGCGGAAGTGCTTGTAAATTCTTTCTGCATTCTCTGCACAGTAGCCTGTAAGAACTGTAAGAATGTTGAACTCAACGCCGTGCTTTTTGAATTTGTTTGCAGCAGCAGTAATTTTATAATATGAGTTCTGTCCCTTATCGTCAATACGGAACTTGTTTCCCTCATAGTCGCCGTCAAGACTTAAGCCTACAAGAAATTTCTTTTCTCTGAAAAATCTTGCCCATTCGTCGGTAACAAGAGTGCCGTTGGTCTGAATGGAATAGAAAATCTCTGAGTGCTTTTGGTTATATTTGTCAACGGTTTCAGTAAAGGTTTTGAAATAGTCAAGTCCTGCAATTAAGGGCTCACCGCCCTGAAAAGCGAAGGCAACTGAACAGCCGTCAGCAAATTCGAGGGCGGATTTTATAAGCTTTTCTGCCGTCTCCTCCTTCATAACGCCCAGAGAAAATACATCTCTGTGAGAAGCAACATCGCAGTAAAAGCAGTATTTGCACCTCAGGTTACAAAGGCTGGAGGCAGGCTTTATCATAATTGAAAGAGCCGGCATTACTTAACAATACCTCTTCTGTTTTCTTTGAAGTTCTTCTGAACCTCATCGAGCTTTTCGTGCATTTCATCGGAAATTGTGGGATAAACGGGAGTACGGTTGTAGTTTTCAGCGTAGTCGTCTGTAAGAATGTGGAGCCAGTTTTTACGATTCTTGTCCCAGAATGCTGAGTTGTCGTTCTGAAGCTTGTCAAAATACTTGAAAGTAATGTAGTCATTTTCAAGAAGCACAGGGTAGGTATAGTCCTTGTATTCTTCTTTTTCGAGAACGCTTTCGGTTGTAACGGTATACTGAATACCCTTGATATCCTCACGCTTCATGTGAAGAATGGGATGATCCTTTGTGTGAATAACAGCATCCTCGGAAATAACGGGAACCATTGAAACACCGTCAATAATTCTGTCGGTGGGAAGATAGTTTTCCTGACCGCCGTTGCCTGTAATACCGCACATTTCAATAAGTGTGGGATAAAGGTCAACGAGAGTTGTGCTCTGTTTTCTGGTTTCACCGCTTTCAAAAAGACCGCCGTTGTTGTCCCAACGAATCATAAAGGGAACCTTCTGACCGCCTTCATAAGCGAGATACTTACCGCCACGAAGATCGCTTACACTACCCTCAAGAGCAGGGCCGTTGTCACTTGAGAAGACAATGATTGTATCTTCAAGAACGCCAAGCTCTTCCATTGTGCTGAAAAGCTTTCCGAGATATGTATCAAACTCTGTTACGCAGTCAACGTAAGTACCCATACCGCTTGTGCCGTCAAAATCGTCACCTGCAAAAACGGGGCCGTGAGGCCAGGGGGTTGCATAGTAAGCGAAGAAAGGTTCGTCATTTTCTGTTACAACATCGGTAATCCAATTTGAAATTTCATCGTGAATCCACTCTGTGAGCTTGCTCTGGTCTTTTTTGCCAAGCTCATTCTTCATTTCTTCGGTGCCGTGAACAATTTCGTATTCACCGCCGACTTCTCTTACATGATAGAAGGGAGCCATATCATTTACATGGTGGCTGCCGTAGAAGTAATCGAAGCCCTGATTTGTGGGGAGATATTCGCCGTAGTCACCAAGATGCCACTTGCCGAAAGCACCTGTGTTATAGCCTGCCTGCTGGAATACTTCTGCAATTGTGATTTCGTCACCGAGCATACCGTCGCAGTTGTTGCCCATTTCGATTGAGTTGAAAATTCTTGTCTGAGCAAAGGGAGCAAAGGTCTGAACTGTGGGATAAATTACGTTGTCAGCATAGCCTCTGTAGGGGTAACGGCCTGTAAGGGCGCCGAAACGTGCAGGTGAGCATACTGAGTAGGCTGAATAGAAATTTTCGAAGTTAAGTCCTTCTTCACCGATGGAGTCGATGTTGGGTGTTTTATAAATTGAGCCGTTGAGTGAAATATCGCCATAGCCAAGGTCGTCCATAAGAATAAAGAGAACATTGGGCTTTGAATCGGTGTTTTTGTCAACACCGTCGAGATAATCGTCGTGACCCTTCCAGAGTCTGTCAACAACAGGTTTTGTTCTCATATTCATTGTAAGCACATAAAGAACGCTTGAACCCATAAGAAGGAAGCTGAGAACAAAGGAGAGAATACCCTTGGCCTTGTCGCTCTTTTTTCTTATGACAAAGAAAAGGCCCCAGAGAGTGACAGCGATAGGAAGAATAAGAAGAATGTTGCCGAGAACTCTTAAAATAAAGCTTCCGTCACCTGCAAAAAGGGGATTTTCAGCACTGAGCCAGCCTGTGTGACCTGATGTGATTGCACCGAAGCCTGCATCTGCACCCCAGATGATATGGAAAAGCACCTCACCGAGAGAAGCAAAACCGAAGCCGAAAATCATTGGCGCATAAACCTTTTTCTTGATAATAAGAGAAATGAAGATAATTGCTGACATAATGCAGCAATAACCGACACCTACAACTGCAACAAGATTAAGTCTTGTTACAAACTGAGCAATCATAATGCCAAGTCCAAGCACCATGAGAATCATGGGGAACACTTTTTTGGAAGTGTCAAGTGAGAATTTTTTGTTCATACCTTTTCCTTTTGCCCCGAAGGACACCTTTCATTATTAATGTAAAAATTATAACTCAAAAAGAATTGTCCGTCAACATAAGTGAGAGAAATATATGTACATTTTTAATGTTTTGTGATATTATATAAACAGCAAACTTACGGAAGCGGAGCGTGAATCGGTGGAATTTGTAATTTGTGACGACATAAAAGCGTTGGGCGAAAAAGTAAAAAAACTCGCTCTCAGTGAATTGAAGAATAAAAATTACGAGTACTCAAAAATAACCTCAAGACCTTTCAATTCAAAAAAAGGTCTTATGTGGCAGCTTGAAAAAACAAAGGGCAGTCAGGTGTTTCACGAAAATATGACAGAAGCAGATTTCCTTTTATGGCTTTCAACTGAGGGAAAGGAAACCTACCGACAGATTTGTCTTACTGCTGAGGGAACAACAGTTCACTACACCGTTTTTCCTGACAAGGTCAAACGGAAAGAAACAGGCAACAGCCTTAAGGTTAAAGCACAGAGTCACAACAAAGAAAAGGCTTATATTCTGAAGCAGGGCGAAAATATTCCTGCTCTTGTGGATTTAGGTGTTTTTTCAAAAGAGCTGACAATTGTTAAAAGCAAGTATGACAAATTCAAGCAGATAAACCGCTTTATTGAAATAATAGATGACGTCTTCTCAAAACTGAATAAAGACGAAATCACCATACTTGACTTCGGTTGCGGAAAATCCTATCTTACCTTTATCGTTTATTACTATTTCACCGAAATCAAAAAGGTGAAAGCTAAGGTGATCGGCTATGACCTTAAAGAGGATGTTGTAAAGAACTGCAACGAAATTGCTGAGCGTTACGGCTACACTGACCTTAAGTTTTATGTCAATGATGTAACAAAGGGTGAGCTTTATGAAGGCGATATCGACATGGTAATCACTCTTCACGCTTGCGATATTGCAACGGATTTTGCTCTTTACCACGCAATTGAAAACGGTGTACCCCATATTTTTTCCGTGCCTTGCTGTCAGCACGAAATCTGTTCTTCAATCAAAAAAGGCGGAGATTATGACCTGCTTCTTTCTCACGGACTTATCAAGGAACGATTTTCTGCACTTCTTACGGACAGCATAAGAGCTGAAATTCTCAAAGAATGCGGCTATGAGGTTGATATAATTGAATTTGTAGATTTTGCCCACTCACCGAAAAATCTTATGCTCAG
This sequence comes from Clostridia bacterium, assembly GCA_017522205.1. GTDB lineage: Bacteria > Bacillota > Clostridia > Oscillospirales > Acutalibacteraceae > UBA6857. The sequence goes on along the minus strand of JAFWZS010000072.1, from coordinate 29,856 downwards.
ATGTAAGCTTAAAAAGAAAAAAGCTCCTCAGCTTCAAAGCATAAAGGAACTTACTGAAAAATACGGATTTACACAAAAGCTATTTGAGCTTATAGGAAAGGAGAAATAAAATATGAGTAAAATCAGTAATGCCGTAAGTACAGTGAAAAATACACTTTACGGTGTCAAAGCCCAATGGAAAACTCCTGCAGAGGGTAAGTATGTGCCCTACAAAGAGGTTGCAGCTTACTCTGTAGGCGGTGCAGGTGTTTACTTCATCACCTCAATGGTGGGACAGATTACCCTTGCGGCAAACAGTATGATTGTGGGCGCTTCAATCGGTCTCAAAGCGATGGATTTGCAGACTATAAATGTAATTGTTACACTTATTATGCTGTTTATCGCCCCCACAAGAGCAATGCTTTTCGATAACACAAGAAGCAAAATGGGTAAATTCCGCCCGTACATACTCACAATGGGTGTACCTACTGCAATTCTCGGAACATTATTTGTTTATCTGCCTTATGAGTCAATGTCATATGACCGCAAATTCGTAACTGTGTTCATTATGTACACTCTTCTGCAGTTCTTCTCACCGTTTTACAGCACTGCTTATGCAAGTCTCGTTCAGGTTATTTCACCGAACTCGTCAGAGCGTTCATGGATAATCGGAATCAGCTCAATTATCTATTCCTTTGCACCCACGGTAATCAATCCGGTTGTTCCTCTTATAGGACCTCTTGAGGATATCAGAACCTACAGAATCGCATTCCCGATTTTCTGCACTCTCGGCGTATGCGTGAGTATGCTTGCAGTTTTCGGCACAAAGGAAAGAATCATAGTTCCTCATCAATATGTGCAAAAAATGAGCTTTTTTGAGGGACTTAAAAAGGCTTCAAAAAATAAATATTTTTGGATAATCAATCTTTCCTCCTGGATGGGCTTTCTCAATCAGGGCTACAGCTATCTGTTCCAGTGGGTATTTTATTACGGAATGAACAACGCAGCCATTTATTCAATTATGACCGTAATCAAGGGCGAGGCTTCAACACCGGGCCTTGTTCTCGGTGCACCTCTTACAAACAAGCTTGGTAAAAAGAAAATCTGTCTGCTTTCTCTTTCGGTTCAGTGTGCCTGCTTTGCACTTATGCTTACCTGTTATGAAAGCTACGTGCTTTTCTTTGCACTTATGTTCATTAAGGATATGTTCGGTGCACTTTCAATTATTTATCTTCCTGCCATGAAGGCTGATATGATGGATTATCAGCAGTACAAAACAGGGGACAGACTTGAGGGCTTCATTGACCAATGTGGTGTTCTTCTCGGCAGTGTAATCACTCTTGCAACAGGTTATGTAATGCCTATGATTCTTAGAAGCTACGGCCTTACCAATAACTATTCTGACCTTTATAATGCAGAATTCAGAAATCCTCTTCTCAGAATAATTATCCTTTGCAGCTTTGTGGGAACACTCCTTTCCCTTGTACCCTTCCTTTTCTATGACCTTACGGAAGAAAAGCGTTCAAATATGGTAAGAGCTTTCAAGATAAGAGCTCTCTTCTCTGACTTTGACGAAAAAGAAATTGACGAAAAGACCTTTACACAAACTGTGGAAGAAATCTATCTTGTAAAAGAGCTTTACGAAAAGGAAAAAGACGAAAAAATGAAAGCGGCTTATAAAATTGCTTTTGACGAGTTCGAAAAGTATAAAAACGAAAACCCTGCTCTCTGGCAGAGGATAGAAGAAAAATATCAGCTTCTTTCAAAAGCAGAATAAAAAACTTGACAAGATGAGTTCACAGTGGTATAGTCATTAGGACAGAGTAGATTTATGTGCGTTCAAAGTGCCTTTGGGACGGGGAGTTGCCTGAAGGACGAAAAGAGATTTTCTCTTGCGGTACGTAAATCGCATCCCGCTGTGAAAATCAGGAAAAAAGTAATTACTTCCTTTTTTATCAGCGAGGCTGAAAAGAAAGGAAGTTTTTTTATGAACAGAAAAAAACAGGAAGAAACTCTATTCACCCTCGTATGTCTTGCACTTCTGATTGCTATTCAGGTGGTTCTTGCAAGGTTTGGCACAATCAATCTCGGAATAACAAGATTTTCCCTATCTTTTATTCCTGTAGTAATTGCTGCAAGACGCTTCGGTGTGCTTTCAAGTGTAGCCGTTTACGGTCTCGGTGACCTTGTGGGTGCAATCGCTTTCCCCACAACAGGTGCGTTCAATCCCTGCTTTACAATTACGGCGGTGCTTTCGGGACTTGTTTTCGGCTTGTTCCTTTCAAAGAAAGCGAGTATATTGAGAATAATCGGCTCAGTGCTTTGCTCTCAGGTTTTCTGCACACTTCTTCTCAACAGCTTCTGGCTGTGGCATTTTTATTACAGTGCAGAAAAAGGATACCCTGCGGTTATCCTTTCAAGATTACCGCAGAGTATAATTACAGCTGTTCTTCAGATTGTATTTATGGCACTGTTCCTTGAGAAAATTTCAAAGGTAATAAAAATACCGAAAAGAGGTTAAGAAACAGCCTTTTCATAGATAACCTTAAGACCGTGAAGCAGAAGATTCTCGTCGAAGGTTATCTTTGTTTTACAGCAAGGGATAATACCCTGACTGTAACCGCCTGTTGCAACAACGGTGGGATTTTCAAAGGAAAGCTCCTCGCATATTCTTTCAATCATACCGTCAAGCATAGCGGCTGTTCCGTAAACGGAGCCTGATTGCATACATTCAACTGTGTTTTTGCCAACGCAGCTTTCAGGCTTTGTGAAGCTGATTGAGGGCAGAAGAGCAGTACCTGAGGCGAGAGCATCAAGTGAAATCTTTACGCCGGGAGAAATTGTACAGCCCTTGAATTCACCGCTTTCGTCAATAACGAGAATCTTTGTTGCAGTTCCTAAATCTGCAACAAGGCAGGGGAGAGTGTACTTGTCAATTGCGGCAACTGCACCGGCAATAAGGTCTGCACCGAGGTAGGAAACAGGAAGAATGGTTACCTTAAGGTTTCCGTTATAGCTTTCGCCTACAAGAAGAGGATCAATACCTGTAGTGCGTTTTACGGCTCTCACTATAGGGTCTGTAAGCTGAGGCACAACCGAGGCAAAAATACATCCCGTAAAGTCAAGGGGATTGACGTTGTAAAGGTTAAAAATATCTAAAAGCTCAATTGCATATTCATCACTGCTTTTCTGTTTTGCCGTATACATTCTTGAAACGAAAAGCAGCTCGTCATTTTTGTAACACCCGAGAGTAATGTTGGTGTTACCCATATCAATACAAAGAAGCATAAAATCAACTCCAGATTCAGTATGCTTTAAGTATAACCAAAATAAGGAAAAAGTCAACAAAGATAAGAGATGTTATTATGAAATGTAATATTTGTCCGAGAGAGTGTAACGTGGACAGAGAAAAAGAAAAAGGCTTTTGCAAAATGCCGTGGAAGGTATATCTTGCAAGAGCTGAAAAGCATTTCTGGGAAGAGCCGCCCATAAGCGGAAAGAACGGCTCGGGAGCAGTTTTCTTTTCGGGCTGCAGTCTTAAATGTGTTTTCTGTCAGAATTATGGCATAAGCCACGAAAAATTCGGAAAAGAAGTGAGCCTTGAAAGACTTTCTGAAATTTTCTTCGAGCTTTTTGAAAAAGGCGCTCATAACATAAACTTAGTGAATCCCACACATTACACTCTGCAGATTAAAGAGACTCTTTCGAAAAAGAAACCTCCCATACCTGTAGTATACAACTGCGGCGGCTATGAAAAGGTGCAAAGTCTTAAAATGCTGGAGGGACTTATCGACATTTACCTGCCCGACTATAAATACATAAGTCCCGACAGAGCTGAGAAGTATTCCTCAGCAGAAAACTACGGCGAGGTAGCCCTTGAGGCACTTAAAGAAATGAAAAGACAGTGTCCTGAAAACGTTTTTGACAGTGAAGGTATAATGCAGAAAGGTGTGATTGTACGCCACCTTATTCTGCCTAAAAACACAAATCAGTCCCTGAAAATTCTCGACAGTATAAAAGAAAACCTCGGCACAGACACCTACATCAGTCTTATGGCTCAGTACACACCTATGGGAAAGCTTGATAATACGCCCGAGCTTCAAAGAAGAATAACTAAAAGAGAATACGAAAAGGTGCTGAATTATGCTCTTGATATTGGCTTTCAGAATATCTATACACAGGATTTTGACTCAGCAACAGAGGAATACATTCCCGAATTTGATTTAAGCGGAGTGTGATTTTAGTTTTAAAACTCTTTTCTTTTAGAAAAAAGTGTGATACAATAAATCAAATAAACAAAAAGGAGATTTAAAAATGAAAGAAAAAGGAAAAGGCTTTATCAGCGAATTTAAAAAGTTTATAACAAGAGGTAACGCAATTGACCTTGCAGTCGGTGTTATTATCGGCGGTGCTTTTCAGGCTATTGTAAATTCAATTGTAAATGACCTTGTTTCACCTGTTATCTCACTTATCACAAAGGGCATTAATTTTGCAGATAAATTTATCGTTCTTGCAGACACTGAAGAAACCTTCGCAACTGCAGCTGATGCTGCCGCAGCAGGCTTTGCAACCTTCAACTACGGTTCATTTGTAACCTCAGTAATCAACTTTATTATTATGGCGTTTGTTATCTTTCTTCTTGTAAAGGGAATCAACAAGGCTTCAGACCTGGGTAAGAAAAAGGAAGAGGAAGCTCCTGCAGAACCCACAACAAAAATTTGTCCCTTCTGTAAGTCAGAAATCAGCATTGAAGCTACAAGATGTCCCCACTGTACATCAGAAGTACCTGAGGAGGCAGCTGAATAATGCTTGGCTTTATCGGTACGGGTAATATGGCAACTGCCATAATAAAAGGTGTAATTTCATCGGGACTTTTAAAGGGCGAAGAAATCGGCGTGTTCGATTTGCAGAAAGAAAAGGCTGAAGCACTTTCAAAGGAGTTCGGCTTAAAGGTTTTCACTTCAACTGTAAGCCTTGCAGAAAGATGTGAGAGAATCGTTCTTTCAGTAAAGCCAAACGTAATTTCTTCGGTTTTAAGTGAAGTCGATTTAACAGCGAAAGAAAAGAACCCCCTTTTCATTTCAATTGCAGCAGGCAAAACTCTGGAATTTCTTTCATCATCTGTTACTTATGATGCAAAATTCGTAAGAGTTATGCCTAATATCAACGCAGTCGTACTTTCTGCAGTCAGCGCATTTTGTGCAAACAAAAATGTAAGTGACGAAGAAAAAGCTTTTGTAGAAAAGCTCCTTTCCGCCTTCGGCACTGCAGTTGAAATCAAGGAAGAGCTGTTTTCAGTTTTCAGTGCAATTGCCGGCTGCTCACCTGCTTTTTCCTATATGTATATAGACTCTCTTGCAAGAGGCGCAGTCAAAAACGGTATGCCCAAGGATTTAGCACTTAAAATTGCAGCTCAGGCTGTTCTTGGCAGTGCTAAAATGATTCTTGAATCAGACGAGCATCCGTGGACTCTTGTGGATAAGGTGTGTTCACCCGGTGGCACAACCATTGAGGGTGTAACCTCACTTCAGAAAGACGGCTTTGAAAATTCTGTTATCGGTGCTGTTCAGGCAGCCTTTGATAAAGATAAAAAACTGTAAAAAAACAGGAGGATTATTATGAAGAAAAACGATGCTTTACAGGCTTTGAAATTTGCTCTTTTTTCTGCTTCGGCAGGTATCATTCAGGTGGTTTCTTTTACGCTGCTCAACGAGCTTGTTCTGCCTAACATCAATATCCAGAACGAAAAGATTATGGCTCTGCTCAGTGCGGAATACGGTGTATGCTACCTTATTGCTCTTATTCTTTCAGTTTTGTGGAACTTTACCTTTAACCGCCGTTTTACCTTCAAATCGGCTGCCAATATCCCTGTTGCAATGGCAAAGGTTTTTGGTTTCTACCTTGTGTTCACACCTGTGTCAACCTGGCTCGGTAATACGGCAACGGATAAGGGCATCAACGAGTATATCGTTCTTGCAGTTACAATGCTTTCCAATATGATACTTGAGTATCTTTTCTGCAAATTTGTGGTTTACAGAAATCAGGAAAATACACTTGGAGACAAGAAGGAAAAAGCAGATAAATAAAAATTTAGGCTGTCACCTTTTTGTGTGACAGCTTTCTCACTTTATAGCGGAAGGATTTTAGAAATGAAAACAGTTTCAGTAATCGGCCTCGGTAACAGAGGCACGGAATATATGGGCTTTATTAAAGCCTTTCATTCAAAAAAGGCAAAGATTGTTGCTCTTTGCGACTGCCGTCAGCAGGCACTGGACGATATTGCTCCTATTTATGATATTCCCAAGGATAAGCAGTTTATTTCAACCGATGAATTTTTTTCAAAGGGTGTACTTTCAGATGCGCTTATTATTTCAACGCAGGACGCAAGTCATTATGAAATTACAAAGGCTGCAATTGAAACAGGCTACAAATACATTCTTCTTGAAAAGCCCGTAAGCGGCAAGAAAGAGGAGTATCACGAGCTTCGTGATATGGCTGAGGATAAAGGTGTTATTCTGATTATCTGCCACGTGCTTCGCTATTCAAACTATTACAGTAAGATAAAAGAGATTATTTCCGGCGGACAGATTGGCGACATTGTTTCAATCAACCACACGGAAAATGTGGGCTACTTCCATTTTGCTCATAGCTTTGTAAGAGGAAATTGGCGTGATGAATATACATCAACTCCCTCTATTCTCGCAAAGTGCTGCCATGATATCGACCTTATTGCCTGGTTTATGGATAGTCCCTGCACCTCAGTAAGCTCTGTAGGCTCACTGAAATATTTCTGCAAGGAAAATGCTCCTGAGGGAGCAACTGAATTTTGTATGGGTGGCTGCAAGGCAAAGAAAAACTGTCCCTACGATGCAGAGGCGCTTTATATAACTGACCCGTTTTATAAGGCAAAATTCATCAAGCATATGAAACGCACGCTTACAGGTAAGGCTGAAAACAGCAAGGATGATATTGTCCATGCAATAAAATACGGCGATTACGGAAAATGTGTATTCCTGAACGACAACAACGTCTGCGACAATCAGATGGTTACAATGCAGTTTAAAAACGGTGCCACTGCAGTGCTGAGCATGAACGGACATTCAAACAAAATGTTCCGTGAATGTCATATTGTGGGAACAAAGGGTGAGCTTATCGGCTACAACGCAAAGCTGAAGCTGAACATCTTCGGCGGCAAGTCCAAAACAATACATACGGGCAGTGTAGGCTTTACCGGCCACGTTGAGGGTGATATCCGTCTGATTAACGGTTTCATAAGGATTCTTACAGGCGAGCATAAGGAGCTTTCCGATATTACAACAATTGATGCAACAGTAATCAGCCACGATATAGCTCTTGCAGCAGAAGAATCAAGAAAAAACGGCGGCGTGCCTGTTTCACTTAGCTGAATATGAAATTATCCTGAATTTTGGTGAAAAGCTGAAATTCAGGAGCTTTTTATGCCGTTTTTATTGAAAACAGTTTCGCTTTTTGATATACTCAATACGGAATATTATAACAAAGGAGAATTGACTATGGATGCTTTACAGCAGATAAAAGAACAAATCTGTGACGTGTGCCATAAAATGTGGCAGCATTCGGTACAGAGGACAGCCGGAGTGCAGACTACAGAGCTTGTCAGACATACGGACCTATCTACGGATAATAATAAAGAATCTCCTATGCTGTTTTGTGCGGCACAGGAGATCGTTAAAAAGGAAGAAAGAAATGAAAACTTACGGTACATATTTTCAGAATGATAAAGATTTGCCCATAAAGTACGGCGAAATAAATCTGATTAACCCTGAAAGACAGCGTCTCAGAGGTGAACCTCTTTATAAAGGAATTGAAGCAATACCCGTTTTTCAGGGCTTTTGCGGAACTGATTTCGAACTTATGAAAATGGGCAGAGAGAGTAAGCTCTCTGCAAAGTTTCCTGAGGGTGAAAACCGACTTATAAATGGCCACGAGGGTGTTGTATGGGTACCCTCAGAAGATAGATTTGCCATTGTCCTTATCCGTGGCGGTGACAGCTATGACCCAACGAGATACACCGAGGATGAAACCTATTTTGAGTACGGCTGTGACAAGGCTGACGGACTTTTCTGCGACAAAAACTACTTTAACCCCGATATGCTTCTTCATCTCCCGAAGGAGTATGAAAACCTTAAAAAGCTTCCTTTGTCAGTAGCAAAGAAGCTGTCCTTTGCCGACCCTTACGCCTGTGCGATTTTTCAACTTGAAAGAATGGAAGACCTTGGCGAAGCTCAGAATTTCCGTGTTGAAATGGCAAAACATAAATGCTCCGAAGAAGAGGCAAGAAAACTCGCCAAGGATAACATTTTCAAAAAGACAGTTGTTTTCGGTCTTGGTATGACAGGACTTTTCATTGCTGACCAGATCAGAAGAAATCATCCCGACGCAGAGATTCTCTTTATAGGCAGAAGTGACGAAAACAGCAAAAAGGTAGTTTTCTCAAAGGAGATTGCAAAGGCGGATTACCTTTGCACATCAGGACTTACCGAAGAGGAAACTGCAGAAAAAATTATAGAAAAGCTCTCCGGCAGAGCGACGATGTTTGTGGGAACAAGCGGCGCTTCAGTAGAGCACAGGGTTGCTTTTCAGCATAAGGTTCTCGGCTGTAACGGTGTTTACAACAGCTTTTCATTAGGTCCTGTTGTCTCCTATGACACAATGCCTTTCGGCTTTGAAAACCACCTTATTTTTGCTTCAATCAACTTCCGTCAGTCACACATGGAAAAGGCTATTGAAGTTCTTGTTGATTCCCGTTATGATGAGGTCGTTGAGCTTATTGACAAAAATGAGTTCATCAGTGACCCTCTGGATGCTTATGAGAATAAGATTTTCTGTAAGGGAGCACCTCTTAAGACAGGAATTATCTGGAACAAAGAATATATAGAAGAGGATAAATAAAATGAAAGCTATAGTTATTCCAAAGCCCAATGAAATTGAAATAAGAGAAGTACCGATGCCTGAGGTAAAAGAGGGTGAAGCGCTTCTTAAGGTTAAATATGTAGGTATCTGCGGTGCTGATGTTGCTTCCTTTACGGGCAATCAGCCTTTCACAACCTACCCGAGAATACCCGGACACGAGTTTTCGGCTGAGATTGTAGAAATCCCCGAAAATGACCGTGGACTTAAAAAGGGTGATATAGTAACCTGCAACCCATACTTCAACTGTGGGACTTGTTACTCCTGCGAAAGAGGCTTTGTAAACTGCTGCACAGATAACCGGACAATGGGTGTTCAGCGTGACGGTGCCTTCTGCGAATACATTTCAATGCCCGTTGAAAGAATTTATGACGGCAAGGGCCTTTCAGCAAAGGAGCTCTCGCTTATTGAACCTTTCTCAATTTCTCAGCACGCAGTTTCACGTGCCGAAATCAAAAAGACAGACAATGTGCTTGTAATCGGTGCAGGTCCTATCGGTCTTTTTGCTCTTCTTGCAGCAAAGCAGAAGTGCAATAAAATTGTTGTTGCGGACATACTTGATAACCGTCTCTCACTTGCAAAGGAATACGGTGCAGATGCCGTGGTAAACTCAAAAACTCAGAGCCTTGAGGAGTTTACAAAAAAATTTACCGATGGTAACGGCTTTGACGTTTGTATTGAGGCTTGCGGTGCACCTGAAACCTTCCTCGGCTGTATTGAAAACACAGCCTTTGCAGCGAATATTATTCTCATTGGTAACGGCAAAAGAGAAACAAGCTTTATTCATTCAGTGCTTCTCAAAAAAGAACTTAATGTTCACGGCAGCCGTAATGCCCTTAAGGATGACTTTATAAATAATATTGATCTTGTTGCTTCCGGTAAGGCTGATGTTATGAAAATGGTAAGCGGCGTTTATGATATGGCAGATGCCCTTGATGCTTTCAGGGCTCTCAGCAATAACGACGGAACACTTGCAAAGCTTCTTATAAAAATAGGTGACTGATATGAAAGAAACAGTAATCCAGTTCGGTGAAGGTAATTTTCTTCGTGGCTTTTTCAATTACTTTCTTCACGTGATGAACGAAAAAGGTCTCTATGACGGAAAAGCTGTTGTTGTTCAGCCGAGAGCAGGTGGCAAATGCGCTCTTTTAAATGCTCAGGATTGTAAATACAACCTTTATTTAAGAGGCACGGAAAAGGGTGAAATTAAAAAGGAACACCACCTTATTGAGTCAATTTCAAGATGCATTGACCCCTATAAGTATTTTGATGAATACATATCTCTTGCTGACAATCCCGATCTCAGATTTGTTGTTTCCAATACAACCGAAGCAGGAATTGCCTTCGATGAAAGCTGCAACTTTGACGACAGACCCTGCACGTCCTTCCCGGGTAAGCTCACTCAGCTTCTTTATAAACGTTACAAAAACGGAATGAAAGGCTTTGTTTTTCTTCCCACAGAGCTGATTGACGGTAACGGTGATGCACTCAAAAAATGCGTTCTTCAGTATGTAGACCTCTGGAAGCTTGAAGAGGGATTTATCAGATGGATAAATGAGGAAAACACTTTCCTGAACACTCTTGTTGACCGAATTGTTACGGGTTATCCCAATGACGAAACTGCAGTACTTCACCCTGAGGATAAATATCTTGATACCGCAGAGATTTTCCATTTGTGGGTCATTGAGGGCAATTTTGAAAATGAACTGCCTCTTAAAAAAGCAGGCTTCAACGTTGTATGGGCTGACGATGCAAAGCCTTACAAAAAAATAAAGGTGCGTATTCTCAACGGCGCACACACCTCACTTGTGGCGCTTTCACTTCTTTCGGGTATAGAAACCGTGGGGGAAGCTATGAACGATGAAGCATCTTATGCTTTTCTCCAAAGGGCAATGAATGACGAAATTCTGCCTACGATAGGCGATAGCGAAGAAAGCAGAAGCTTTGCCGAAAGTGTTTTTGACCGCTTCAGAAATCCCTTTATTCAGCACAAATGGCGTTCAATTGCTCTCAATTCTGTCAGTAAATTTTCTGTGCGTGTCCTTCCCACTCTTTTAGAATATAAAGAGCAAAAAGGGGAGTATCCAAAGTGCCTTACCCTTTCTTTAGCAGCTCTTATTTATTTCTATAAAAATGACACACCCGAAGACAATGAAGCAGTAGCGGAAAAAATTAAAAAGGGCAGTATTCCCGAAATTTTATCCGACACATCTCTGTGGCAGGCTGACCTTTCAGAATTGACAGAAATTATAGATAACTACTACGAAAAAATCAAAACTCAGGGTGCAAAGGAAACGGTTAAATGGATACTGTCAGAATAAACGAAAAAGATAACGTTGCCGTAAATCTTGAAACAGGGCATAAGACGGCTCTTTGCAGAATAAAAAAAGGCGAAGACGTTATCAAATACGGCTATCCCATAGGATGTGCCACAGAGGACATAAATGAGGGCGACCACGTTCATTCACACAATATGAAAACTAAGCTCGGGGATATTCTCTCCTATGAATATTCACCCGAACTTGCAGATTTAAAAGAGCTCGAGCCGTTTACAGTCGAAGCCTTTCAGCGTGAGAACGGCGAAATCGGCATAAGAAACGATATCTGGATTGTACCTACCGTCGGCTGTGTAAACAGTATTGCAAAAATGCTCAGCGAAAAAACAGGAGCGATCTGTTTTTCTCATCCCTACGGTTGCAGTCAGCTGGGCGATGATATGAAAACCACTCAGCTTATACTGAAAGGTCTTATCACTCATCCTAATGCAGGCGGTGTGCTTGTGCTGGGGCTCGGCTGTGAAAACAACAACATCCCTGAAATGCAAAAGGTTCTCGGTGCAGTAAATGAAGAGAGAACACGCTTTCTTTCCGTTCAGGAATGTGAAGATGAAATTGCTGAGGGTGTAAGGCTCATAGAAGAGCTAAAAGAAATTGCCTCAAAGGATGAAAGAACAAGCGTACCTGCTTCACGTCTTAAAATCGGTCTCAAATGCGGCGGCTCAGACGGCTTTTCGGGTATAACCGCCAATGCAGTTGTGGGCAAGGTGACAGACAGAATCTGTGCTATGGGTGGCTCATGTGTGCTTACTGAAGTGCCCGAAATGTTCGGTGCAGAAACCGTTCTTTTCAAAAGATGCGAAAGTGAAGAGGTCTTCCGAAAAAGTGTAAAGCTGATAAATGACTTCAAGCATTATTTCAAAGATCACGGTGAGCCTGTTTCAGAAAATCCGTCACCGGGCAACAAAGAGGGCGGAATTACAACCCTTGAAGAGAAATCCCTGGGCTGTGTACAGAAGGGCGGCTCTGCAACAATTGTGGATGTGCTCACTTACGGTGAAAAGGTAACGAAGCCGGGACTCAGTCTTCTTGACGGCCCGGGTAATGATATTGTTTCTGTAACCAATCTTTCAGCAGCAGGATGTCATCTTGTACTTTTTACAACGGGCAGAGGCACACCTCTCGGCGGAGCAGTACCCACAGTCAAAATAGCTTCAAATGATGTAATTGCAAGCAAAAAATCTCATTGGATTGATTTTTCTGCCTACGGCTTTGATAAAGAACAGAAAGCAGATGAGCTTCTCAGCTTAATAAAAGAAGTTTCCGACGGAAAGCTCACAAAAAACGAGCTCTGCGGCAACCGTGAAATTGCAGTTTTCAAGGACGGTGTTACCTTATGATTATTGACGCACACGCACATTTATGGAAAAAACAAAAGGGCATTGTAAATGGTAAACCCGTTTATGATATCGGCGGAGGAAAAAGCAATTTCGGCGGCGAAATAAAGCAGATGATGCCGCCTTATATGACCGACGGTGAAAACACTGCAGAACGTTTTCTTGCTAATATGGATTATGCAGGCGTTTCCGGGGCGGTAATTACTCAGGAGTACATCGACGGAAATCAGGATGATTATCTGCTCACTTGCAAAAGCGACAGAATAAAAATCTGCGCTCTTTACGAAGAAAAGGAAATGGGCGACATAAGCCGCTTTGACGGAATAAAAATATGTGCAGGCAGACTTAAAGATAAGAATCTTCTTAATCACCTTGAGCCTTTCAAAATTGCCGATAAAGAGGGAAAGTTCATTTCAGTTGACCTTGCTGACGGTGATGAGCAGACCGCAGATATGCAGAAAACTATTGAGATGTTTCCGAACCTCAGAATTGCAATCGGTCACTTCGGGATGGTAACGAGAGAAAACTGGCTCGAGCAGATTAAGCTTGCAAAAAACAAGAATGTTTTTATTGAAAGCGGTGGCATTACCTGGCTTTTCAACAGCGAGTTTTATCCTTATCCCTCAGCTGTAAAGGCTATTAACGAAGCTGCTTCTCTTGTCGGATACAATAAGCTCATGTGGGGCAGTGACTATCCACGCACAATGACGGCAATCACTTATAAAATGAGCCTTGACTTTATAGAGAAAACAACTGAAATTTCTGAAGAAAATAAAAAGCTCATTCTCGGTGAAAACGCAAGAAAGTTCTACGGCTTTTCTGATTTGCTTGTTCCGCAGAAAATCAAGAATATGGTTGAGGATTAAAATTAATAGTGATATAACAAAATCTCCGGGTAGTGCACAGCTATCCGGAGATTTTGTTAAAAAAACAACTCAGCAACCTTTTGGTTACTGAGCTTTGGTGCGAGAGACGGGACCCCAACCGTACGAGCTGCCCCACGCCTCTTGCGGTTCCCAAAGTTTCTTTGTGCCTTGGAGCGGCACAGAAACTTTGACCGCTGCGCCATTTCACACTCCCTTCATCTGCCGCAGGCAGCGGTCGTGTTCAATGCCCCTCAAACCGTTTGAGGACCGTGTTTACAAAAAAGAAAAACCAGATCTTTCGATCTGGTCTGGTGCGGGTGCTCATAAGGGATTTACTAAATACAAGTAAAAACCGGCACAGACATTATATATTCAGCAGCCCAAGTCATATTTGAGTTAAAAACAGTGTACCACGGAGGAATACATAATGTCAAATATAATTGAAGAATTATTCTACGGAAACCTTGAGCCGCAGGAGGTGAATTCGGAATTAACTCCTAAACTCAAAAAGAAGCTGAGCAACCTCTCAGAGAAAGAAGAACAGCTTACCGAAAGATTGTACGGTGAAGATAAGGAGCTGTTTCAAAACTATGTCAGTGCTTATATTGAATTTTCAACAACAAGTAATTCTGACAGCTTTATTTCGGGTTTTAGGTTCGGCGAGAGATTTGCGTATGATACGTTTGTAAAATAATTATCTCGCACATTCGACAAAAGTGATATGCACCTCCAAAAGGGTCTAACTTTTGGGGTGCATATCATACAAAAAGTCGTGCTTAATCTTTAACTATTCATTCATTAAATCAAATGCAAGTGTTACACTCCAGCCGTAATCTCTGATAGTCTGATATTTTACACTGAAATCGTAAGGTTCGTGTACCTTTCCTTTTCTGTTGAAACAAAAAGGAGGTGTTCTGTTTTCACTGTCATAAAACTCATAGACAGTACCTGTGCGGTTGTACCATTCATTTATAATTTCAAGGGTTTTGTCTTTAATCTTTCGGGACAGTTTACCGTATCCATAATCAGCAAGACCCATTGAAATCATATAGTTATAGTTAATCCATACGGGTCCGCGCCATAAATCAGAACCAAAGGTTTTATCTTTTTTTGATATAGTCGGTATAGGAAATTCTATGCCGAATTCATCGGGATTTTCAAGGTGAGTAATGAGTTTTTTGCATTGTTCTTCACTGCTTATGCCTGCAAATAAAGGCAGAAATGATGAAACTGACTGCACCTTATTGTAACATCCGTTCTGTATATCGTAATCATAGTAAAAGCCGTCTTCCTCGCACCAGAGAGAGCTGTTTATTTCGGTTTTTATTTCTTCGTACCAATCACCGAAGAAGTTTGCACTTTCCTCATCGCCAAGCTCGTCGGCAATTTTTTTCATAAACCTTGCCTCGCTTGCCATATAGCAGGAAAAGTCAATAGCATAAAGGTCGCTTTCCGTGTCAAATCTCGGTGAGTTATCCATACCTGATTCATCACATCTGTTGTTTAGTTCAGGGTTAGTGTGCCAGGAATAAAGCTCCTTTTCCGTCTTTTTTCTATTTTTCTGACACCAGAGCAAAAATCTTTTATTGTTTTCGAAAACAGTTTTCAGAAACTCTTTATCGCCGCTTTTTTCATAAACGAGCCAGGATCCCCAAGCTATAACAGGAGGCTGTGTTATAGCTGAAATATAGTCAGGTCTTGCCATATGCGGTATAAACCCGTCTTCACGCTGTACATCAAATAGAGCAAGGATTAAATTCTGTGCCAGTTTCGCATCAAGGTGTCTGTGACCGATGGCATGAAAAACCGAATCCCACAGCCACATATTTCTGTGAGGTAGACGGTCAGGTGTTGACCATATTCTTTTTATGTTACCCTCGGGAGAATAAAGCTGACTTCTCATTACGCTTATACATTTAGCGTATAATTGAGCATATCTGTCATTATTCTGAAGTTCTTTTTCAAAAGGCTTTTTCTTTATCTCTTTAAGTTCTTCGAGGTCGATTGTTATACCTTTTTCGCAAAGGTCGATAACTTCATTTTCACTTTTACCGTATGCGAAAGCAAATCTGCCGTCTCTTTTAAGTAAAGCCGTATATTCACCGTCATTACTATCTTGTATCTCTATATCACCTTTTCTGACAGTTTTACATTCACCGCCAAGGCTTACGAATACACCTGATATATCATCGTATTCACCGATAACAAGATGTATTTCAGCAAATATCATGCTAAAAGAGCCAATAAGGGTTTCGAGTATAACCATATCAGATGTCACACATTTAAACTCGGGAGCAATAAACTTATTCATATCTCCGAAATAAAGTGTTCTTCGGCAAAGTGTATTGAATATAACGCCGATTTTATCACCGCATAAGGTTCCCGTAAAATCGTCGGTAAAAAACGATTCGCCGTCAAGGGCAGAAAAAGCAAACAGCTGGCCCTGACCCCATTTTTTGGGTGTCATTAATATCCCACCTCACATTTGTTTTTATATGTTTTATTTCTCATTCTGAGAATACAGCACTTCATAGGCAATATCGGGATTATCGGTAACAATACCGTCGGCCCCGATGCTTTGCAAAAACTTCATTTTTTCTGCATCATTGATTGTCCAGTAGTGAACTGCGATATTATTTTTATGAGCAAAATTTACAAGCTTTGATGTGCCCATATTTACAATATATCTGTTGGGCGGCACCTGCAAAACATCAAATTTATAATAGCCCTCAGGTCTGTCAATGTCAAGAAGAGCATCAAAGAACAGTTCTGCAGCTTCCACATTATAGGCAATACGGGTCAGGTCAGGATAGTTCTCATCAATATATAAAAGAATTTCCTTGTCAAAAGAGGCAATAATCACTCTGTCAACCAGCTTCATATCCGATAAAATATCATAAAGAATATCTGCTGCCTCGAAGCCCAATTCACCGCTGTTTTTGATTTCTATACTGTAATAATACCCACCGCTTTTTTCAAGAAAGTTAAGAGCATCTGTTACGGTTAATACCCTCAGATTATCGGGTATATCCTCGCCACGTAGTCCTTTGTAGGGAGTTTCACCGTCTTTATCCTTAAAAAATTCACCGAAATTGAGATTGTGTATTTCTTCGTAGGTGTAGTTTTCAGGATAATTTTCAGTTTTTCCAAAGTATTCTACCGCATCAGTTACTTCGTCGAGTGTGTCATCGTGAAGAATAATGAGCTTTTCGTCTGCCGTTATATGTATATCAAATTCAAAAATATCAGTTTCGAACTCATCGGAATTAACGCAACCTTCAAAAGCCATCATCGTGCCCTGAGGGAAAAGGCTTTTACCTGCACGGTGGGCTGAAACCATAGTTTCACCGAGGTTTGTAATGTATTGATTGGTTGCAGGATATTCTTTCGGTTCATCCTGCCACTGATAAGTCACAAGCTTGTAAAGGCCGAAGACCAGAAGAGCAATCGTTATCAGACAAATCAGAACTATCCTGACAATTTTTAAAATTACATAAGACTTTTTATTTCTGTTTTCTTTTGTCTTTTTCATCATGCTTCCTCTGCTGCTTTAAGCTTTGCCTTTGCCTCTGCTCTGATTGCTTCAAGCTCTGCCATAATTTTTTCCTTACGCTTACCTGTAAAGTTGTCAAACATCATAATGATACCGGGAATAAGATTGCCTATAATACCGGGGATTGCGACAAGAAGGAAAATACCGTGTAAGGTTTCGGGTGTCTGTACTGCTTCAACCATCTGACCGCCAATATTCTGCGCGCTCTGATAGCCGATAAGAGCCAGACCGCCGTTTACAAGAAGCTCCTTCCAGAGGTCAGCAATTCTTGACACCATAGTACTGAAGGCAAAAACCATACCCTCGTTACGCTGTGCCACGCCGTATTTCTGATAGCTTTTCCATTCCATATAGTCCGTTGAGTCGGCAAGTAAAACTCTTTTTGCGGCACTCATACCTGCATTGGGAAGACCGCCGAGAGCAATAAGGATACCTACAATCCAGAGATTTTTATAGCCTAAAATAGCCAGAAGTATATAACAGATAGCAGTGTGCATGTAGCCTGCCACAACAATGTCTCTTGATGAAAGCTTCTTGCCGATGAAGGGCACGGAGAAAAGACCTGTATAAGAAAGAGCCGTACTACCCATTTCAACATAAGTCTTCATGCCGTATCTGCCGAGTGTCTGCTTGTAGAAGAACGGAAGTGAATTGTAGCATACTCTTCTTATGGATTCAACGCAGTTAGCAAGGCACAGCAGAAGAAGCGGTCTGTTGAGAAGAATGAGCTTATAGTCAATTTTAACCTTTTTCTCGTCCCTTGGAGGAAGAACGATATTTCTTTCCTTAAGCGTCATACAAGGCACAAGCATTGAAAAAAGACCGAGAATACCGAAAAGTAGCGCAACGGTGAAGAATGCCCATTTTTCAGAATTATAGTCGCTGTCCATAGCCTCAATGATAATAGGTACAAGCCATCCCGGAAACATAGAACCGAGAGTTGAAGCAACCTGAGCCACGGTATAAAAATTCTTTCTAGATTTGGCATTGGGTGTCATACGGACAGAAAGAGTTGATAATGCCACATCGTAAAAGGTATCAGCGATATTGAAGGTAAGATAAAGTACGAAGCTCCATATTACATTGAACATAAGTGAGCCTGAGGGCACCACGAAAAGAAGTACTGAAGCAAGAGTAAAAGGAATGGCAGATGCCATCATAAAGCTTCTCGCATTACCCTTGCCCGAACGGTTATTGTCGAGCAATGCACCGACGATGGGTGCAATGAGAATGTTTGCAGCTGTAGTAGTTGATTTCATAGCTACCATATGACTCGATTTAAGGCCCATATAGTCATACATAAACTGGTCGGTGTATGTACTTACGGAGTCCTGACCCATACAGTTGCCGAACACACCAGATACATAACCCATCTGCTCTTTTAAGGCTACATCGGGATTTTCCATAAATTTCTGAAGTTTGTCTTTAAGTTTTCCCATTTGATTTTTCTCCTTTATATTTCTATTGTTTTCTCTATATATTCTGACTTCATGCCGTAAACGTTTTCCGCAAGGATTTTAAGCTTGTATCTGCCTTTATCAAGCATACCGATACAGGTTCGGATTTCTTCATTTTTTCCGGAAAGATAATAGTCTGACGGAATTGTCTTTTCGCTTTTTACGGTTTCACCCTTTTCGTTTTCAACATATACTCTGTAAATAAACACCGGAGTTTTGTCCGCACATTCAGCTTCAGGGTATGTGGCAACATAAATGTCACCGTTGCTTTTGTCCACATCAGGCTCGGCATTCTGTGCAAAACAGGGTGCAGCTGCACGGGAGCGCTGCTTTTCAGGGGTATACTCACGGTTGCTTTTATCGGCAGGATTTTTCAGATAATACTCACACAGTATTTCCTCTTCCATAGCATCTATGCCGAAAACGCGCATATTGCTGTTTTTATCAAGCTCAACTATAAGAAAGTTAGCGCAGCTGTCATAGAAGTCGGGATGCACCTTTCTGTCATCATCCACAGTAAGCTCAACATATTTAAGTGAGCCTGTGCCGAAGGCAGTAAACTCCCTTTGCCATACCGAGCGTGGGTCATTTACCGGATAGTGTGAGTGACCCGAAAAATCAACCACATTGGGATATTTTTCAAACACACCGCCGAAAAATCTGTTACCCCATCCGTCAAAATCACTGCTTCCGTAAACGGTGTTTTTCACATGCTCGTGATGAAAAACAAACACAGGCTTATCTGCTGATTGCTCTGCAGCCCACTTAAGCTGTTTTTTAAGCCACAGCTTCTGCGAAAAAGAATAGTACTTTTTATCTGTGTTGCAGGTTGAAAGCCCTATAAAATGATATCCGCCGATTTCCCTGTGAAAATCAGTTTCCTGGTTTGTGATGCTTTTGAAATATCCGAGGGATTTCTTTCCCATAGTAATTGAATCGTGACCCTTGGCAACGGTGCAAAGAATTTTAAGTCCCTTTTTTGTGCCGTAATTATATATCTCCCCGAAAGCATCAAATTCCGCCTTTGCGCCTCGGTTTGTAATGTCACCTGCAACAAAGAGGGCATCAATCCCTTTATGACCTTCAGCTTCAGCCGCAAAACCAAGAGAATAATCTATTACTTCCTTCAGTCTGTTATAACCCGGTGTACCAATTCCCTCAATGTGTGCATCACTGCAGATTACGAAACGGAACACGGGTATAAATTCTTTTTTCATACGTTCACCTCGTTACTGAAAATATATGCTCAGGGCAAAAAGTGCCTGTGCCGCAAAATATGTGTATGAAACCGCATTGTGCAGAAGCTTTGGCCGCTTGATACCGCCTTTGCCTACGCCTATCATAATGTCTGATGCAAAGAAAAGAACACCGCCGAAAATAAGGCACATACCGAAGGAAAGATTGCCCTCATTCATTGCAAGCCCTCCGCTGACAAGAGCTGAAGCAAATGCAAAAATCAGAACAGGGGCATAAGCTAAAATCAGTTTCTTTTTACCCTTCAGTCTGAGCTTCACTTTTGCAAAAAGCAGAGTAACCGCTGAAAGCACAAGAGTAATTCCGGCTATTATTTCAATGTGAGATAAAGCCTTGTAGGTACCGACAAAAAGAAAGGTGCAACTGTAAACGATGTGTCCGATTCCAAAAAATGCGGCACCCAAGGGAAAAAACCTTTTCGATTTATATTCGAGAAAGAAATCACCAAGCATACCGAAAACAAGAGCACCGAGTATTAAGAGCGAATAAGCCGTTACTCTGCAAACGGCAACTGCCGAGACAACACCTGTGATAAGATACATAAATGCACAAAGCATTTTCATTTTAAAACCGTACTTTTCCGAAAGTCCCGTTTTCTGTGTTATAACAGGTAGCAATACAGTAACAACCGCAAAAATAAAAGGTAATGTTTTCATGTTTTCTCCACTCTTATCCGCCGAGATTATAATCGGTAAGATAAGCCTTTGTGTTGTTTACCATCTTATTGAAAAGCTCCTTTGCTTCACAAAGAGAGCAGGTAACAAGAGGATCATTTGCAAAAACCTCAAAAATTTTATCGATATTTCTTTCTGCAATAGCATCGGAAAGCACTTCCTGTTGTGTGCAGATACGGGAAATGAGAGGATAAATCTCCTTTGGTATTTCACCTGCCACGACGGGCGTTACTGTACCCGATGTAAAGGAAGCATTTGTTTCAACAACTGCACCCAGGGGAAGATTGGGAATCTGACCGCGGTTGGGAAGGTTGACATTTGTAACAAAATCTCCGAGGCCTAAAATTGCCCTCATCTGTTTAACGCCTTCTTCGCCTGTTTTCTTTATTTTGAGTTCTTCTTCACCACTTAAAAGTCGCTTGCTTTTCTGGAGGCGCTCCTTAAGCTCGTCCTTTCTTGACCACACGGGAGTAAGGTGAAAGAGCATACTTTCAACTCTTTCGGGAGATTCAAGATACCACTTACCCTCGCAGAATTCTGCAAGATGTCTGTCGCCAGCGGCGGCAATATAACCGAAACGGCGGAAAAGGTCAATTTTTACCTTGTGAGCATTGCCGTGAAAGCCCTTAAGCCACTCTGGGTCAACATACTCGGTACAGCCGTCCTTATATTTTTCACAGAACTGTCTGTAATAAGGGAAAAGGTCGATATTTCTGTAGGTTGCTTTTGTAAGCCATGTGAAGTGGTTGACACCGATTGGGTTAACCTTAATATCTTTTCTCTTTATCTCTTCACCGAAAAGTACACTCGCCATTTTAGCAAGAATATCCTGAGTGCCGAAAACCTCATGGCAGCAGCCGAAGGCTTTAATTTCAGGGAAAACTCTGTAAAGTGTCTTTACGCAAAGTGTCATAGGATTGGTGTAGTTTATAACCCATGCATCGGGTGAATACTTCTTTATGTTTTCGGCAATCTCTTCAAACATCGGCAGAGTACGCATAGCACGTACCACACCGCCGGGGCCTGTTGTATCGCCCACAGACTGATAAATACCGTACTCCTCGGGAGAGTGAACATCGCTTTCCATTTCATCGAAGGTGCCGGGAAGAATGGAGATAACAACAAAGTCTGCACCTGTGAGCGCTTCTCCTATTGTTTTAGAGGCTTTGTAGCTCCACTTTGAAAGGGTTTCGGGAAGACTGTTATACATATTACCTATGGTTTCGTTTGCTTTTGCGGCTTCGTGGTCAATATCATAAAGACAAATCTCACCACTCATATCACCTGCCATAGCAAGGTCACTCATAAGACCCCATGCCCAACCTCTTGAGCCGCCGCCTATGTAGGCAATTTTTACATCTTCAGCTTTGTTATCAACGTATCTCATAAAATAAAACTCCTTTTATTGATGATTGAATATTCTTTCGGCAGTATAAGTGCCGTCCTCTGCGATGTTAAGTACGGTACAACCTTGAATCCACTCGTTTTCGGGTGCATCGAACTTAGTCTGCATATTATATGCGGCATAGCCCGAGGGCTGCATATAAGAAAGAAGAATGCCGTCACACATTACGCCGAAATTGTTTACATGGTCGTGTCCGAAGTAAACTGCCTGTGCACTGCCTTTTTCCTTCATAGCATCAAAAAGTCCTGCATCAAAGCCCGACTCGCAGACTCCCTCTCTCTTTTCGCCGTAAAGGAAATCACCCTCGGCATATTCCTTTTCGGTCTGGTAAAGGGGAATATGTACAACAGTTACGGACTTGAACTTGCCGTATTCAGCTTCAAGTGCATCGTGCTTTTCTTTATACCAATTAACCTGTGAGGTCTTCACACCGTCATAAACCTCGCCCTCTTGGGTAACGCCGTATTCTGCTTTGGCTTCCTCGGTCATATAATCACCTGAATCCATAAGGAAGAAAACCTCTCTGAGTGTGCTGTCTGAATTGAGAATGTTAATTGTGCAGTTTCCGTCACCGTCAACATCCTCTTTACCCTCTTTTACAAGGCAATGCTCATAGGTCGAGAAGAGCTTTATAATGTTTTCTCTGTCATATGACATAAAGCCGTCGCCCTCGTGATTACCGAGAACTGTTGCCCAGTATACGCCTAAGCTTTCAAAAAGCTCTGCAAGCTGGGTATTTCTCTTTTTATTAAAACCGTATGTAACATTATCTCCGCCTAAAATAACAAGGTCGGGGTTTTGCTCCTTAATGTTTTCTACCATATAGGAAACTGTAATATTATCAAGCTCCTTGTCGCCTTTAAGGTGCGTGTCGGTAAACATAAGAACCTTGAAATCACCGTCGCTGTTCTTTCTGATTGTAACGCTGTCCTCATCCTCTTTAATAATTTCAACATCGTTTTCAATCTTTTCTACCGATGAAATATCATAGGAAATACCCTTTGAGCT
Source organism: Clostridia bacterium (assembly GCA_017522205.1). GTDB lineage: Bacteria > Bacillota > Clostridia > Oscillospirales > Acutalibacteraceae > UBA6857. Next base: position 7,038 of record JAFWZS010000072.1, on the reverse strand, counting down.
CTGATAAAGAATAAATCCTCCGAAGCCGATTATCCCTACAAGTAAAACTGCAATAACAACTTTAAAAACTGTTTTCATACAAATCATACCTTTCTGATAATTTATCATTATAATAATACATCTAATTTGTTATGTTTTCCTTAAATATTTTGATATATTTTCGTCGATTTCTTGACTTTTTTGATATGAAATGCTATTATCACCTCAAGAAAATAAGGAGGTGCATTATGAGCTTCATTAAATTTGACCCCGATAATAATTTTTATTTTCACCACGGAGTGAGTAAAAGAGTTGCTGAAACGGGTGCTTCATGGCCCCATTATCATTCTCTTTATGAGATATACTTTCTCGAAGAGGGCAACTGCACATATATTATTGACAACAAGGTTTATAACGTTCAGTCGGGTGATATTGTGATAATCCCCGACGGTATAATTCATCACACAAAATACGATAACATAAAGCACTCAAGAATACTTATTAACTGCATCTGCGACTACATACCTGCTTCTATACAGTCAAGTATTTCTACGGGTAATTACCTTTTCAGAAACCCCTTTGTAACCGATGAGGTAAGAAAGCTTTTAGATAAAATAGAAAATGAATATAACCTGAAGGACTCTTTCTCTGATGAAATAATCTCCTGCCATACCCATTCACTGTTTTATCTGCTTATGCGTAACACCGAATCTTGCATTGATATTGATGACGGTAACAGGGTGATTGAGCAGGCGGTAGCATATATAAAGGAGAATTTTGCTTCTGACATAACTCTTTCTTCTCTGGCAAAGATGTTCTCCGTAAGCCCCGAGCATTTTTCCAGACTGTTCAAAAAAGAAACAGGACTTGGTTTTTCAAAGTACCTTAATTCATTAAGATTGCAGTATGCCGAACAGCTTCTCAAAAATGCGGACGATCAGAATATAACCAAGGTTGCAGAAATCTGCGGCTTCGAGGACAGTAATTATTTTTCAAAAAAGTTCAAGGAAGTTTACGGCATCTCACCGAAAAAGGTACAGAAAAAAAGTAAGGGGGATGAAAAATGAGCAGCTTCAGTTTTGACACAGAAAAGTTTTTTACTCCCGATAACATATACTATCCCGTCTATTCTTGGATGTGGAATGAAGTATTAAGCAAAGAAGTAATAAAAAGACAGCTCGATGAAATGTTTGAAAGAAACATCCGGGGAGTTTATGTAATCCCTCTGCCTAAAGAGTTCAGACCGAAAACGATGATAACAAATCTTCAGCCACCTTATCTTTCTGACGGGTATTTTGAAATGCTTTCTTTTGCGGCTGATTATGCCCGCTCCAAGAATATGAATTTCTGGTTTTACGATGAGGGTGGCTGGCCTTCAGGTAACGCCAACGGTCTTGTAACAAAGGATAGCAAAGATTTACGACTGACACATATTGAAAAAGGACGGGTAAAAACAAATTCAAAGGCTGACCTTACAAACATAAAAGCAACTGAAAAATTCATTGCTCTCACCCACGAAAAGCATAAAGAAAAAATGGGTGACAGCTTCTGCTCTCTCGGCCCTGTTGTTTTTACCGATGAGCCGAATATAAATGCACTGCCTTTTACGGAAAGTATAAAAGAAGAATATAAAAAGCGCACAGGCAAAAAGCTTTCTCTGAGTAAACTGAAAAAGCATAATGACCCTGAGTTTAATATCCTTTATCACGATATATGTGCAGACCTTTTTGCAAAAAATTATTTTACTCCCATCAAAAAATGGTGCAATAAAAACGGTTTGCTTTCTGCCGGTCATCTTGATAAAGATAACGAGCCTTACGGCTTCCAAAAAAGCTTTCATCACCCCTTAAGACAGCTTCGACTTTTAGATGTACCCGGTGTAGATGTTATATGGGGACAGATTATGCCCGGCAAGGACTGCGGATTTTTCCCCCGTCTTGCTTCTTCAGCGGCAGAGCAGTCAGGCTCTGGGATTTCCCTTACGGAATCCCTTTCCGTTTACGGAACAATGACCTATGAACAAATGCGATATATACTCGGCTATCAGCTTGTAAGGGGCATCAATGTTCTCAACTTTATGCTTCTTATGTATGATGATAAGGGTTATTATGCTGTAAGACAGCGTCCGGTTTTTTCAAATACGCTTCCCGGTGCAGAATATCTTCCTGAATTTAATCGATTTATGGCATCCCTACAATATCTTATGAGGGGCGGTAAACCCGACACGGAATGTGCTCTGTATCTACCTATGCGTTCACTGTGGGCAAACGATGATGATACAGAAACTGCTCTTAAATCTTACAAAAAAATGGGCAGAGAAATCGAAAGACATCACGGACAGTTTGATATCATTGACGATGATTTTATACATAACTGCGATGATGAAAAGCTTAAAAAAGGCATAATTTCAACAGGCAAAGCCGAATATACCACAGTTTATATCCCTGCGGATAAATATATGCCCGATGAAATAAAACACCGCCTTGAAATTTTCAAAAGCGGTGGAGGTAAGATTTACCATAAGGATAATGCTGAATATTTCCCGAAACTTGACATTTTGGGCGATAACGGACAGTTAAGAGTACATAAAAGAAAATACAGTAATTGTGAAATATGTCTTGTTTTCAATGAGAGTGCTGAAAAAGTAAATGCTGAAATACATCTTCCCGACGGTACAAGAGAGCTTAATGCACTTAACAAAAAATTATATTTCACAAGTGACGGCTATTGCTTTGAAAGCGGTGAAATAAAAGCTTTCATAACGGGGAGCGATAAGACAGCTGAGAAAAAAGCACCAAAAAAAGGCAAAAGAATCTACACACTGACAGACTTCAGAATAAAACAGATAAAAAAGTTCACGCTCAAAAAAAACGGTATGAATTATACAGATGTCAACGGTGAGGAAACCTCTGCCGTGTGCGGCGACTGGTCAGCCTTATACGGTGAGGACTTTTCAGGTAAATGTCAGTACAGGGCAAATTTCACTTTTGTCGGTGAAGCAAAGGATCTGATTCTTTCTCTCGGCAGGGTGTGTTATAGCTGTGAGATTACTTTAAACGGTACAAGGGTAGCAGAGCTTTTTATGCCGCCTTATGAAACAGTAATTGATAAAGCTTTGATAAAAAAAGAAAATGAGCTGATTATAACTGTATCAAACACTGCCTCAAATACCTTTGTTTATTTCGATTTACCCGAGGAGTGGGAGCGGAAGCACATAGGGCCTTACCACGCAAGAGCATTGGAGTTTGAAAAGAATCTTCTTTTAAGTGGGCTTTCAGGCCCTGTTGAGATTTATGAAATCAGATGATATCAAAAAAGTAAAGAAAAAGCCTTCCATTCATCAAAATATTTAAGGAAAATACAACAAAATAGATATATAATAGAAACAATATAGCTATTAAGGTAAAGGAGCTGTGACAATGGCACATTTTATTTATTCAGCATTCTGCGATGAATCAGGAGAAGCAACTATCGGCGGACAGATGGCTGCCTGCAAGAAAAACGGAATTACACATATGGAGCTTCGCGGCTTCGGTAAGTCTCTTAATATAAACAATCTCTCAGTGGAGCAAGCAAAAGAAATGAAAGAAGAGATTGACCGCGAGGGAATGAAGGTTGCTTCTATCGGTTCGGGCTACGGTAAAATCAACATCAAAGAGGATTTTGTACCTCATTTTGAAGCATTCAAGAATACCGTTGCAGTTGCAAAAACTCTTGAAGCGAAATATATAAGAATTTTCAGTTTCTATTTCAGCGAAGGCGATTCCTACGAAGAGTACAGAGATGAGGTTATCCGCAGAGTAAAGGCTATGACCGATTATGCTGTTTCAGAGGGACTTATCTGCTGTCATGAAAACGAAAAAGGCATATACGGCGATAACGCAGAACGATGCCTTGACATCCTCAAAGCCTGCGAAGGAAAGCTCAAAGCAGTTTTCGACCCTGCAAACTTCGTACAGTGCGGTGTTGATACTCTCAAGGCTTATGACCTGCTTGAAGATTACATAGAATATTTCCATATCAAGGATGCTCTTTATGAAAATTCCGATGTTGTACCTGCAGGTGAGGGAGACGGAAATGTTGAGGAAATTCTGAAAAGATTTGACAAGCATAAGAAGGCTGTTATTCTTTCTCTTGAGCCTCACCTCAAGGTCTTTGAGGGTCTGGGAAAGCTTGAAGCGGTAGTTAACAGTGTAAGAAAAATCAAGGTGAATTCTTACCCGAGTCACGCCGAATCCTTCAAGGCTGCCGCTGATGCAATGTACGGTGTTGTAAATAAAATCCATCACATCCGCTTCGGCATTATAGGTATGGGTAATATGGGTACCTCTCACGCAAAAAGCTTTCTTGCCGGCAAGATAAGAGGCATGCGCATAACCGCTGTTGCCGACAGCACACCCGAAAAGCTTCTCTGGTCAAAGGAAAATCTCCCTTGGGCAAAAGCCTTTACTTCAGCTGAAGAGCTTATGGAAAGCGGTGAGGTTGATGCAGTTATTATCTGCACTCCTCACTACTCTCACCCTGAGCTTGTGATGAAGGCACTGAAAAACGGACTTCACGTAGTTTCGGAAAAGCCCGCAGGCGTTTACACAAAGCAGGTTCGTGAAATGAATGAGTTTGCCGAAAAGCAGGATAAAACTTTCGCAATGATGTTCAATCAGAGAACTAACTGCGTTTACAGAAGAATCAAAGAAATCGTTGACAGTAAAAAGTACGGTGAAATCCGCCGTGTTAACTGGATAATCACCGATTGGTACCGCACACAGGCTTATTATAATTCAGGCGGTTGGAGAGCTACATGGGTCGGAGAAGGAGGAGGCGTTCTTCTCAATCAGTCTCCCCATCAGCTTGACTTATGGCAATGGATCTGCGGTATGCCGTCAAAAGTAAGAGCCTTCTGCCACGAGGGTAAATGGCACGATGTTGAAATTGAAGACGATGTTACAATCTATGCTGAGTACCCGAACGGTGCAACAGGTGTTTTTGTAACATCTACAGGTGATTTCCCCGGCTCAAACAGACTTGAAATTACTATGGACAAAGCAAAGCTTGTCTGCGAAAAGGGCGAGAAAATTACTCTCTTTGAACTCAGCGAATCACTCACAGAAAATATTCCTAACTGCGAAAACGGATTTGCAAGTATTCCTTATCAAGAAATTGAAGTTGAAACCGACGGAATCAACGACCAACATCCCGGTGTACTCAATGCTTTTTCTGACCATATTCTTTACGGCACTCCTCTTGTAGCTGAGGGTACAGAGGGTATAAACGGCCTTATGATTTCTAATGCCGCTCATCTTTCCTCATGGACAAACGAAACCGTTATTTTGCCAATAGATGAAGATAAATTTTATTCCCTTCTTAAAGAAAAAGCGGCATCATCAAAGGCCAAGGAAGATGTTGTTTCAAAAGTAACCGAGGATATGAGCAGTACCTTTTAAGGAAGTGAAAATATGAGGGTTTCAGTAGTAGGCTGCGGTGCTATTTCACGTAATCATCTCAGAGTTCTGAAAAGTCTTAAAGGCATAGATATTTCATCAGTTGTGGATATAAAAAAAGACCGCGCTGATGCTGCGGCTAAAAAATACGGCTGTAAGGCCTATTATGATTTTGAAGCTATGCTCAGCGAAGATAAGCCCGACTGTATTCATATCTGCACTCCTCACTATCTTCATGTGCCTATGGCTGTTGCGGCTCTTGAAAAAGGTATTCATGTTCTTTGTGAAAAGCCCTGTGCTATATCTGAGGAAGGTCTTTCAGAGCTTCGTAAGGCTCAGGATAAAAGCACCGCCAATTTCGGTGTATGCTTTCAGAACAGATACATTAAATCAGTTAAGGCCGTAAAGGATATTATTGACAAAAAGCTTTTCGGCAAGGTTATATCGGCAAGAGCTTTTGTGCATTGGAGCCGTGGTGAAGACTACTATAGTGATGACTGGCACGGTACAATAGAAAAAGAAGGCGGCGGAGTTACAGTAAATCAGGCCATACACACTCAGGATTTAATGAGATATCTTATAGGCAGCGACACGGTTTCTGTAACGGCTCACACCTTCAATGACCATCTGAAAGGTGTTATTGAAGTCGAGGACACGGTACACGCACTTTTCGAATACGAAAACGGGGTTACTGCACTTTTTAACGCCACAACCGCTTTTCATGATAATCGACCCTTTATGATTGACATAATCTGTCAAAGAGCCACCTTGCGAATAGAGGGTAACAACGCCTATATTATAATCCTCGGCAAGGCAAAAAAGCTTCGCTCAAAAAGCAAGACTGATTTTATCGGCAAAAGCTATTGGGGAAACGGTCACTCTCCTCTTATAAAGGATTTTTATAACTGCATAGAAAACAATAAATCCTTCCCCATAGACGCATACGAGGGCGGAAAAGCAGTAGAAGAATTTTTAGCTATTTATAAATCGTCAGAGTCGGGCGAAAAAATATGTTTGAAATGAGATGAAACAATGAAAACCTTAAAACCAAAGCTTTACAGTGCTCAGTGTATAAGAAAAATTGAAAAGCCTGTTCTTACCAAAGATGATATACCCTATGAAGCTTCACTGATTTTTAATGCAGGTGTTGCCAAGTACAAAGGAAAATATGTTATGGTCTTTCGTAACGATTACGGACCTACAGAAAAAACTTATCCGAAGGTACGCTTTAAAACCTCTCTCGGCTTTGCCACAAGTGATGACGGCATTAACTGGCAGGTAAAGGACAAGCCGATTTTTGACAACAAATATCTTTTGCCTGAGGACGAAATAAAAAGGCTTTATGACCCGAGAATTACGGTTATAGACGGTAAGCCTTACCTCTGTATGGCTATGGACACCCGTCATGGTGTGCGAGGCTGTATCGCTGAAATCGATGATAACTTTGAAAAAATAAATATTATCAGTGCTTCTGCTCCCGATAATCGCAACATGGTACTCTTCCCCGAAAAAGTCGGCGGCAAGTATGTCCGTCTTGAAAGACCGTTCCCTGTTTATTCAAGGGGCGGCAAGGACAGATTTGACCTTTGGCTTTCAACTTCCCCTGATCTCGTTTTCTGGG
>JAFWZS010000071.1 GCA_017522205.1 Clostridia bacterium | reverse complement strand
TTCAAGAGTAAGTCCTGCGACATTGAAAAAGAACCTGGCGTTAATTAACGCCAGGCCTAAGAAAGTTTTAAATTACCAAAAACCTTTGGATTTATTTGAGGATTCGCTTAAAAAGTGTTGCACTTAGTTTGACAAATCATTATAAAGTCAAAGCTTTTACTTTTAAAGCAGCATTATTGATGCTGAGGGTCAGCTATCGGCCACCTTATTGAATACCGAACATATCCTTGAAAAAATCAATTATTTTTTTGAAGAAGTTGACGATTTTCTGCCAGAAATTAAGCTCCTGGGGTTTTTCGGGCTCAGGCTCGGGCTTAGGTGCCGGCTCGGGAGCCTTTTCCCAGACTGCATAAAATGTTGTAGCCTCCTGAGTCAGAACCACCGTATCACCGGGATAATAGTTGACACCGCTTCCGTCAGCAGCAGTATTCCAGCATTTAAAGGCCATACCGCTGGGCGGACGAATGGAGCTGTTGCCCGTAAACGCACGTATTGTTGCTGTGTCACCGATTTCAAGAACAGGTGTTACAAAAGCACACCAGTTGATTTTTGCACCGCTGACATCATAATAAACATAGGCTCCCTTTTCGCCGAAGCCCTTATCAAGCGTTTTTGTTCTGTTCTGAACAAAGCTCATACTGCTTCCGGCTTCCGCAAGCCATTTTTCAAGAATAACGTTACGGTCCTGTGTGCTGAAATGATTCCAGCGTATGCCATTCATAACCGATGATGCCTGAAGATCGTTTACCAGATTTTTAACCGTAGTGTTGACATTGTCAAAAGCTCCGTTTTCCTTAAGCTCTGCCCAACGCTCACGTACTGCAGCTCTGAATTCGGGATGACGGTAAGCTGCGTGCATAACTGTGGGAGTACCGTTACCGCCGCCGATCATCTGATTTACCCACCATAAGCTGTAATCTGAAAGTGAAACATTCATATTTTTCTGATTGCAGCCAAAGGCATTATCCATATCCCATACGGGTGAATAAACAATTTTATCCGAGTCCTTATCCTTGTATGCAAAGAAGCTGGAAAATCCGGCATCAAAATTCATTGAAATTTCCTGAAGAATATATGTATTTATCAGGGAGTCCATATCAATATATTCACTGTAGTGCTTACCCTGATCATTATATCCCGTCTCTGAGAACAGAGCATCGGTTGCAGCTCCGACGAAATCGGCAATATAATTAACCTGTGCCTTTGAGGCATATTCCGGAGATTTGAGAACAACAGACTGTCCGTTAGGCAAAACAAAACCGCTTACTTCATTATCATATCTTTTGCCGTATTCATATTCAAGAAGATATCCGCCGCTGATATTTTCGGGATTCTGCGGAATTTCAACCCACTTACGTGAGCCCTTTGACGTGTACGGCTGTACAGCACCGTTTGCGCCTGTTCCTCCGCGGGGAAGTGCCTCGATATCTATATCGGGGTTAGCATCTTCATTCGCATCTTCAAGGTCCTCAATATCCACACGGTTACTGCCGACCTCTACACTTTCACAGATAACATAGTTGCCGAGATATTCACCGTTGATATAAAGGTCAACATATCTGTATTCCGAGCCGTACATAAGACCGAATTCATCAGAAAATTCCCATGCAAAAGCGTTATGAATAAGCGATTTGTCAGCATAATTGGCAAGAAGCGTCCATTTCTTTGCCTTTGCCATACCAAGCAGTGCCGTCTTACTGTCGAACTTAATATTATAGGGCTTTTTCGGGCAGAACCATGTAGCGTTTCCGCGGCCCTTTATCTGCTTAAGCTCACTGTCAAGAGTCATCTGACCGTTTTCATAAACACGGATCATGCCGGACTCTTTGTTCTCTTTATTCTCATGGATATGGGAAAGACTGCCGGATTCCGTCGTAATAAATACGGCAGGGATATTCTGAGAGAAGCAAACCGTAAGAGGATACTTCTTGACCCCGCAGGTAAGAGTGTGGTCTCCGGGAGTAAAATAAGCTGCACTGTCACCGGAGGAAATTGATTTGTCGTCTATATCGACAGAAAACATTGCTGAAAAATATACCTTTGCCTGTTGCAAATTAACATTTTCAGGCAAAAGAAGGAAATATCTGTCTGACTGCTTATACCAGGTAACCGTATCAATAGAGTCAGCACCCTTGCCGTAAGGGTTAATCTGCATTTCTTCTATTCCGATTTCCAGAGCTGATGCAGGCAGACAAAGGGAAAACATCAGCATAAATGCCAGTAAAAATGAAATTATTTTCTTCATAAAAAATTCACCTCTCTGTTTTGATGTTAAAAGTATATCACTGTACAGTATAAAAGTCAACCTCTATAGCTTCTGTTAAAGACAGGGAAACGAAAAAGAGGCCGCATCTGCGACCTCTTAATTTTATCTGTTAAATATAGCTGAAAGCTTCTTCATGGGCTTCTTTCTTCTGTGCTTTTTCTGAACCTGAATAGGTGTCTTGATAAGCATATTTGTAAGAACTGTCCAAAGAATTACAAGAATGTACATTCCGAATACTGCGTAGAAGCCTGATGAAAGGGTTGCACTTGTGATTGTTACAACTGCTGCAAGAAGCTGCATACCAACGTTTTCTGAGAAAACGCCCATAAGGTCTGAGAGTGAAAGCTCACCGCCGAGAAGCTTATCAAAAGCGAGCTTTGCAATGATGATGCAGATGAAGCAGAGAACAAGTCCGCCGCCGCACATTCCCATAACAACGTTTCTTTTTTCTGTTGCTGCTGCAACTGCACCCACTGCAAGGAACATAAGAAGGGTGAGAATGAAGAATACAACAAATGCAATGATGTGGGGCATTACGGGAGCTGCAAGCTCAGCAAAGCTCTTGCTGCCTTCCTTTGCAGGTTCCATTCCGAGAAGAAGTGTGATGAGCTCATAAGCTGAGAATTCGTAATTTGTTTTTACACCGAGAGCACCGGCAATCTGAATAATACTGCTGAGGCTTTCGTCTGCCGTTCCGATTGCGAAGTAGAAGAGCTTGAGGAAAAAGCCCAAAAGCACTGAGCCTACTGCGAGAATCGGAGTGATAATGCGATATGCAATTTTCATTTTAATTTACTCCTTTTATGTGAAAAAATTATTTCCAAGATGAGTTGAGGGCAACGGTTCTGTTAAAGACGATTTTGTCGTCGGTTGATGTTGTGTCAACGCAGAAGTAACCCTGACGCATAAACTGGAAGGTGTCGCCAACCTTAAGGCTTTCAATGCCGTCTTCAAGCTTACAGCCTGAAAGGATTGTAAGTGAGTCGGGGTTAAGGTTGTCCTTGAATGAGCCTGCACTTTCGTCTGAGGGATTGGGATTTACGAAAAGTCTGTCGTAAAGTCTTGCTTCAAAGTCAATTGAGTTCTTTGCGCTTACCCAATGAAGAGTACCCTTCACCTTTCTGCCGTCGGGGGAGTTGCCGCCCTTGCTTTCGGGGTCATAAGTACAGTGAACTGCAGTAACCTCGCCGTTTTCGTCGGTGTCGTAGCCAACGCACTTAACGAAGTATGCACCTCTGAGACGAACCTCGTTGCCGGGGAAGAGACGGAAATACTTCTTAGGAGGCTCAATCATAAAGTCCTCTTTTTCAACGTAGATTTCCTTTGAGAAGCGGATTACTCTTGTACCCATTTCAGGCTTGTCCTGATTAACGGGAAGCTGGAGTTCTTCCACTAAATCCTCGGGGTAGTTATCGATAATAACCTTAAGAGGTCTGAGAACTGCCATAGCTCTGGGTGCATTAGCACCGAGACTGTCTCTTACGCAAGCTTCAAGAAGACCGAAGTCAACAACTGAGTAAGCCTTTGAAACACCTACACGGTTTATAAAATCTCGGATAGCCTCTGCGGGGTAGCCTCTTCTTCTCATACCGCTGATGGTAACCATTCTCGGGTCATTCCAGCCGTCAACAATGCCCTCGTTTACAAGCTGTAAGCACTTACGCTTACTTGTAAGGCAGTAGTTGAGGTTAAGTCTTGCAAACTCAATCTGTCTTGAGGGAGTTTCGAAGCCTAATTCACGAAGGAACCAGTCGTAAAGGGGTCTGTGGTTTTCAAACTCAAGGGAGCAAAGTGAGTGAGTTACGCCCTCTCTTGTGTCTGAAATGGGGTGAGCAAAGTCGTACATGGGATATACGCACCACTTGTCGCCGGTCTGATGATGGCTTACGTGAGCAATTCTGTAAATTACGGGATCACGCATATTGATGTTGGGAGCAGCCATATCAATCTTAGCTCTCAGCACTCTTGCACCGTCAGGAAATTCACCATCGGTCATTCTCTTGAAGAGGTCGAGGTTTTCCTCAATGCTTCTTTCTCTGTAGGGGCTGTTTTTACCGGGCTCTGTAAGAGTACCTCTGTATTCACGGATTTCGTCTGCAGTAAGGTCGCACACATAAGCCTTGCCCATTTCAATAAGCTTTATCGCACATTCATAGATGAAATCAAAGTAGCTTGAAGCGTAGAGCACCTTATCCCACTTGTAGCCCAGCCATTCTATATCCTCTTTGATTGCGTCAACATATTCAACATCTTCCTTTGAAGGGTTGGTATCATCAAGACGAAGGTTACATGTACCGCCGTACTTTTCAGCAGTTGAAAAGTCAATCTGAATAGCCTTTGCGTGACCTATATGAAGGTAGCCGTTGGGCTCGGGCGGAAAACGGGTCTGCACATGAGTGTACACTCCTTTTTCCAGATCTTCGTCAATAAAATCGTGTATAAAATTGGAGCTAATAATTTCTTCTGCCATAAGAATTATCCTTTCTTATATTTGCTTTTCGATTTTTATTTTGCGGCGTTCTGAAGTCTTGTCTTAACTTCGTTTTCGCCGAGAATCTGCATAATTGCATAAAGGTCGGGAGTGTTCTTTCTGCCCGTTACTGCAAGACGGATAACCGTTGAAACGTCACCTACATGGCCTTTATAAGCATCGGGATTCTTCTTGTACTCCTTAACGTTGGGAGTGTAGCCAAGCTTTTCGCACATCTCTTTGATGTGGCCGAACCAACCGTCTTTATCCCTTGCACCGTCATATTCTTCAACATAAAGTTCAAGAATTTCCTTAGCCATATCAGAGGTGAGATTTTCGGGAAGCTCAATTTTGAGGTCAGCAATTTCATTAAAGAAGTAGCTTACATAATCCTTAACCTCGCTGAAGCAGGCAATATCTTTTCTGGGCTTGGGGCCCTCACGGTCGATATTGAGAATATTTACTGAATACTCTTCATCTCTTGTAAGAAGCTCATAGAACTCCTTGTCATATTCCTTAGCCCATGCTGCAGTATAGTCATAAACCTTTTTTGCAGGCATAAGTGAAATAACGTTCTTTGAAATGTCGTTCAGCTTAACCATATCGAAAAGTGCACCTGAAACGCTCATCTTTTTAAGGTTAAAGGGGAATGCTTCAAGGGGAGCTTCCTTGTTTGTCTTTCTCCAGTCTTCAAAGTTGGAGTTCATAAGAGTCATAATGTATTCGTTTACGCTCTCCTTGGGATAACCCTGTTCAACATAGAAGGTAACTGCTGCTTCAGGGTCTTTTCTCTTTGAAAGCTTACGCTTGTTGCCGTTTTCCTCTTTCATAATGGGGGAAACATGGGCAAACTTTGGAAGCTTGAAGCCGAGGCACTTGAAAAGCTGAAGGTGAATGGGACAGCTTGACATCCATTCGTCGCCTCTGATTACATGAGTTGTTCTCATAATGTGATCGTCAACTGCGTGAGCAAAGTGGTATGTAGGAATACCGTCAGACTTAAGAAGAACAACATCCTGTACGTTTTCGGGCATTTCAATTTTACCCTTAATCATATCATCAAAGTAGCATTTCTTTGTAAGGTCACCGGGAGACTTCAGACGGAGTGTCCAGGTCTTGCCCTCTTTGATGTTTGCTTCGATTTCTTCGAAAGAAAGTGTACGGCATTTTGCGTACTTGCCCCAATAGCCCTTGTTGGGCTCGTTTTCCTGAGCTGCTCTGATTTCGTCAAGGTCTTCAGCTGAGCAGAAGCAGGGATAAGCTAAATCCTGTTCTACAAGGCTCTTTGCAAAAACGTGGTAAATGGGCTTTCTCTGACTCTGATAGTAAGGGCCGTAATCACCTTTTTCTTCGTTTTCACCAACAACACCCTCGTCGGCTACAACATCGAAAGCCTTAAGGCCGTCAAGCATAACCTCGATTGCGCCCTCGACTTTTCTCTTCTGGTCGGTGTCCTCAACTCTTACAAAGAAAATGCCGTCGGTAACCTTAGCCGTTCTGTAAGCAACGGTACCTGTGAAAAGGTTGCCGAAGTGAAGAAAGCCTGTGGGGCTTGGAGCAAGTCTTGTTACTCGTGCACCTTCCTTAAGGTTTCTTTCAGGGAACCTTGCTTCTATATCAGCAGGGGTTTCGGTTATATCGGGAAAGAGAAGCTCAGCGAGCTTTTTTTGTGTATCCAAATCTACCTCTCCTTTTAGTGATAATAATTCATACTATTATCTCAAATTTCAGCGAAAATATCAAGGGTTTAGACTGAATTTTATAAGGAAAAATCAAGGTTTTTTGTTTCTCTTTGCTGAGCAGGGGGAAGGGGGCGCCGATAACCGAATGAAAAGGCTTTCATCCGGTTGTTCCGAAGGGGGAGCTTCGCTGATTTTCTCTGTAGGGTGCCTTCTTCGGAACTGCCCTGATTCCGTGGCGGAATCAGGGCAATCGGCGCCCCCTTGCAACTGACCTTTTTATCTCACCGAAAAAACGAAACCCGGAAGCATTTGCTTCCGGGCAGGTTGGTTGAAATTAAAATCAATAGTTCTCTTTTCTAACTTCGAAGTAGCTCTGAGGATGAGCACAAACGGGGCAGATTTCGGGAGCTTTTTTACCCATTACAAGGTGACCGCAGTTGCGGCATTCCCACATTGTTTCTTCGCTCTTTTCAAAAACAGCCTTCATTTCAACATTGTTAAGAAGTGCTCTGTAGCGTTCCTCGTGAGTCTTTTCAATTGCAGCAACCATTCTGAATTTAGCTGCAAGGTCTGTGAAGCCTTCTTCTTCAGCTTCCTTTGCGAATGTTGCGTACATATCGGTCCATTCGTAGTTTTCGCCTGCTGCAGCTGCTGCAAGGTTAGCGGCTGTGTCGCCTAATTCACCGAGAGCCTTGAACCACATTTTAGCGTGTTCCTTTTCGTTGTTTGCAGTCTGCTCAAAAATTGCAGCAATCTGCTGATAGCCTTCCTTTTTTGCAACGGAAGCAAAGTAGGTGTACTTGTTTCTTGCCTGAGATTCGCCTGCAAAAGCTTCCATTAAGTTTTTTTCGGTTTTTGATCCTTTGAGTTCCATAAAGTTGTCTCCTTAATTTGATTTATATAACCGCTTTTAATGCGGCTTTTTACTTTTTAGTGGCAACTGTGGCTGCCGCAGTCGTGTTCGCCGTGCTCGTGGTCGTGGTCGTGATGGCTGCAGAGAGTGTCGGGGTCGTAGTTGAGCTTGCCCATTACAAAGTCAAGAACTGCCTTGTCACAAGCACCCGTTACGCCGGGGTAGACTGTGATGCCCGCATCACTGAGTGCTGTTTTTGCACCGCCGCCGATTCCGCCGCAGATAAGGGTATCAACGCCCAAATCTTTGAGAAAGCCTGCAAGTGCACCGTGGCCGCTGCCGTTTGTGGAAAGCACACGCATACTCTTCACTTCGCCGTCAATAACTTCATAAACCTTGAAGCTTTCTGTGTGTCCGAAGTGCTGGAAAACGGTTCCGTTTTCATGTGTTACTGCTATCTTCATACTGTTACCTCCGTTATCAGGTTGTTACATAATTAATTATAGTCCAAATTTCAGCGATGTCAAACATTTTTTTCAGTGATTTTTTATTTTTCTGCTTTGAGAAGAGCCTGAAGGGTTTTGTTGGCTGCCGGTATGGCATCATTGTAACCGATACCGCCGTTTTCAAGGCACACAACAATTGCATAAGGGAACTTTTTGTCGTAAGAAAAGCCGACAAACCAAGCGTGGCTTCTGCCGTTTGAAACCTCTGCAGAGCCTGTCTTTCCGCACATTTTGAGTCCCGGGAACTTTCCGTCGCCATAATAGTTCTGGACGTTTGAACGAAGGAGCTTACGCACCTTTTTTGCAGTTTCTTCGCTGAGAATAATATTGGTATTCTGTTTTTCTTTAACGTCCACAAGCTCACTTGATTCCTCAACTATATAAGGCGTCATGGCCTTTCCTCCGTTTGCAATTGCACCCATAAGCATAAGCATCTGTGAAGGATTCACAAGAGTTGTATACTGACCGATACCTGCCCAGCCAAGGTCAAGACGGGTGCTGTCTGAAACATCAAAGGTGCTTCTTACGGTTTTTGCCTTGCTGACCTTCACGCTTTTTCCGAAGCCTAAATCACGGACGGTTTTTGTGAGGGCGTCTTTGCCGAGTTCATTTGCAAGCTGTGCAAAAACGCTGTTGCAAGAAACATTGAGTGCTCTTTCAAAATTAAGCTTTCCGTGAACTCCGTTACATATTACATCACCGTCACCTTTGCCCTTACCTGTTGTGTATTTGCCTGTACATTTAAAGGTACGCTTGTATATGTCGGGAATATTCTCAATTGCCGATATTGCTGTAACAACCTTGAAGGTAGAACCGGGGGTGAAAACACCCGAAATTGCCCTGTTCAGATAAAGACCGTCATATTTACCGGTAGTATTTGTGTCAACATCCGTCGGCTTGTTAAGCACATCGTAGGTGGGTGCACTTGTCATACAGATAACCTGACCCGTAAGGTAGTTATAAACGGTGATTGTACCCTTGTTGCCATTCATAGCCTTGTATGCCGCTGCACTTACCTCGCTGTCAATTGTCAGCTTTATGTCTGCGCCCTCAGAGGAGGTGAGAGTGTTATAAATTCCGTCGACGAAATTGTAGCCGATAAGGTTAGAGGAATAAAGATTCTGCACACCTGTTGCAATAAAGCCGGTGGAATCACCGATAACGTGGAGAGTTGAAACACGTTCATAGTAATCTCCGGGATATTTGCGCTGACCGTTTTCTGTTGTGACAAGGGGACGGTTGTTTCTATCGTAGATTGTGCCTGCAACGGTAAGACTGCCGCCTTTATAAATATGGGAGTTTGCTCTGTTTGCCACCCACACGTTACCGTCAGTGATAAAGGAGTAGAGCATAAAGGAAAGACCGCCGAAGAAGGCAACGATAAGCAGAATTACAATGTATGTTCGTCTTGTAGCTGTTCTCATACCGTCACCTCACACAATTTTATAAATTTTCGGATAAGCTCTTACGTCTGCCGCTTTTATAAAAGCAAAAAGTGCCCAGCAGCTTATCATACTTGAACCGCCCTGGCTTATAAAGGGTAAGGTAACACCTGTAAGAGGCAGAATATCCGTTATGCCGAAAATGTTGAGGCAAATCTGGAAAAGCAGCATTGCCGAAGCGCTGCAGGCGGCAATTGAATAAAAGGAAGAGGGTGCACTTCTTGAAGAGAGCAGGGCATAAATTGCAATACAAGCAAAGGCCACAACAATGATAATTGCCGTGAGAACACCAAACTCCTCACAGATAAGACCGAAAACAAGGTCGGTGGTAGAGGCATAAACGTTCCTGAGAGCACCGTTGCCTACACCGAGACCGAAAAGACCGCCGGAAACTGCATAAATAAGCACCCTTGTCTGCTGATAGCCTCTGCCGTAAACATCCTCCCAGATATGTCTGTAGGCTTCAAAACGGGCCGTTACGTGAGGTCTGAAGTATACAATAAGCATAGCACCGATTAATGCGGCAACGCAAAGGAAAAGAATAGTTCTGATATCACCCGAACGCATAAAGGAAATAACGATAAAGGTGAAGAAGAATATGAGTGCAGTGCCGAAATCCTTCATAAGGAAAAGCACACCGATACAGCCCATTGAGAAAAGAATGTAGAGATAGATATTTTTAGCAGTAAGCAGCTTGTCAAGTGAGGCTGCACCGACAAAAATGAAGGCGATTTTCACGAATTCAGAAGGCTGAACGGAAATACCTTTAATGACAATCCAGTTGTATGCGCCGTTGATTGCGCCCACAAACTGACGGATAAATACGAATGATCCTGCAAGGAATAAAAGTGAAAAAACTGCAAGGGGCGTTCTTACTGCCATAACACGCTTAACGTCTTTGAGAAACCAGAGAAGAGCTGTGTAAACAATTACGCCGCAAAGAACGGTTATGAGCTGCTTCAGCATTGCCTCATAGCCCTCAACCGAGGCCGTAACACAAAGCCCTATGCCTGAAAGGAAAAAGGCAATAAGCTCAAGCTCAAAGTTAATCCTTTTGGTAATGCTATGGGTTATGGAGACATAAAGCCACTCAAAAAGGATGTAGCCTAAAAGCAGAGCGGCCACCATAAAGTTTACCTCACCGCCATGAAAAATAACGGGAGTAAAGGTGATTACCTGAAAAGAGGTGAGAAGAAAAAGAATAAGACTTCTGTCAACATATTTATATTTTCTCCGTGCTTTGTCACGAACTGTAATTTTATTATTATTCAAGGAACTACCTCCTTTTATTTAAGTGTTAAAAGTTGAGAGTTGAAGTTAAAATGTGGGTCACTTCGTTCCGACTATAACCCCTTCTGTCATACTGCGTATGTATGCTCCTTTTCAAGCAATTCCATTAACTGAAGCAAAAAAGAAGCTCACTCACCCTACACACTTTCAGATTAAGCATTAATAGCGGCGACGAATGTCGGGGGTGATCTGCAAGAAAGAAGAAAAGATAAAGAAGCCCGTATCTTCAACCGGATTACACAGCAATGTAGCGGAACGGTTTATCTCATTTCATAAAAGCAGAAGTATATAGCACTCAGCTTCTGTTATTCTGAGCAACAGAACTTTAAAATTGTCGATAGGTACTCTTTTGCCGATTACAGTAAAGGTGAGCAGAAATGGAAAAATAAGAAAATCATTCCGTCCCTCTTACCCGACAATTTTATGGCTTCGGAATGGTGTGAAGAAAGCGTGTTTTTGTTTACTTTTGTCACGCTTGACAAAAGTAAAAGCCAAGCGGCTCGAGCAGTAATGGAGCTTATTTCCCTTTGCGGTGCGTAGGGTACAATCTGTATGCCGTACCTAAGCACTCCACTCTTCACACTCCAAACTTACAAAAAAGGTTTTCAGCCTTTTTTGTAGTAAAGTCTTTCGTCAGCCAGTGAAATAATGTCGCCGTCAAAAAGAAGCTGAGGTGAAGTGATTTTCTTTCCGTTGAGCTTTGTGCCCTTTGCACTGCCAAGGTCTTCAATTGCCCAACCGTCCTCGTAAAGCACAAAGGCTGCGTGCTTTTTGGAGCAGTCTTTTGACTTAAGCTTGATATCGCTTCTCGGTGCTGTACCGACAGTCACTTGATTTCCCTCAAGGACAAAGCGTTCACCCGTATCCTTGTTGACAACTATGGGCTTTGCACTGCGGCGTGTTCTTGTGCCTGTGGGTGCTTCAACCGTGTATGATGAGGGCGTTTTCTTTTCAAAGCTCAGCTGAGGCTTGTTGTAGTCAGTGTAATGCTGAACCTGAGGCTTCTGAGCCGTAGGCTTTTTAGGTGCAGTCTGAGTTTTAGTCTGAGGTGGGGCAGCTTTCTTCGGAGAATCAGCCTTTTTGCTTTTTTTCTTCTTGCCCACTCTTACAACGGGATCATCGGCAACTTCAAAACGAAAACGCATACTACCGAGAGTGAGAATGTCACCGTCTTTTACGGTCTGCTTTTTTTCGATAATTTTGCCGTTTACCTTTACGCCTGATTTGGACCTGAGGTCGTGTATATACCAGTTGTCGTTACGCCTTGCAATAACAGCCTGAAAACGTGACATTGTATCATACTGAATAACTATATCGCAGGAATTACTTCTGCCTATGGATGTCTCCCACATATTCAGTTCATAGCGTTCACCGTCGTACATATCCACAATGTAACCGTAGGTCTTTTCTTTCGGGTGACCGAGCCATAAGGTCATCATACATTTGGTAAGAATAATGACTGTTACAATGGGTATGAAATAGCGTGAAATTTCAGTTACAAGTTCCATAACTTCTCCTTATTCTGAATACTATTAATATATCCTCGTATATTAAATCATAGTATTATTGGATATTTTTGTCAATAAACTACCGAAAATTTTAACAAATGTAAGATAATTGAAATTAAAACTATTGAAATTTTTCAGAATTTTTTGTATTATTAATCTGTATATATTTGTATAAATCTGAAAAGGAGAAAGAAAATATGGATAAGAAGTATTTGGACATTCTTTCACAGCTTACCCTCGAAGAAAAAGCATCCCTTTGCTCAGGTCTTACCAACTGGCTCACAAAGCCCATTGACCGCCTTAAGGTGCCTTCAGTGTGGATGAGTGACGGCCCTAACGGTCTGAGAAAAGAAAAGCAGACAGGCGGCACAAACATTATGCAGGAGGCTGAAACTGCAACCTGCTTCCCCACAGCTGTTACAACTGCTTCATCCTGGGACAAGGAGCTTCTTTATGAAATCGGTGCAACAATTGCCGACGAAGCAAAGGCTATGAAGGTTACAACCGTTCTCGGCCCCGGCATCAATATCAAGAGAAGTCCTCTTTGCGGAAGAAACTTTGAATATATGTCAGAGGATCCCTTCCTTACAGGTAAGCTTGCAACTGCTTACGTAAAGGGTGTTCAGGACAACAATATCGGTGTAAGCCTTAAGCATTTCTGTGCAAACAATCAGGAATATCTCCGTATGTGTGCTGACAGTGTTGTTGACGAAAGAGCACTTCGTGAAATCTATCTTGCAGCCTTTGAAGAGGTTGTAAAGGAAGCTCAGCCCACAACCGTTATGTGCAGCTACAACAGAATCGACGGTAAGTATCTTGCTGAAAATAAGCGCCTTCTCACAGACATCCTCCGTGACGAATGGGGCTTCAAGGGTATCGTTATTTCTGACTGGGGTGCAGTAAATGACAGAGTTGAGGGTATCAGAGCAGGTCTTGACCTTGAAATGCCCGGCAACGGCGGTATGAACGACAAACATATCGTTGCTGCAGTAAAGAACGGCACACTCGACGAGGCTGCTCTCGACAAGTGTGTTCTCAGAATGATTAAATTTGCTTTCGAATGCAAGGCAAACGAGGGCAAGGGCTATAAGATTGACTATGCAGCACATCACAAGGTGGCAAGAAAAGCTGCAGCAAACTCAGCAGTTCTTCTTAAGAATAATGATAATCTTCTTCCTCTCAGCAAGAACAATAACAGCGTTGCAGTTATCGGTGAGCTTGCAAGAACTCTCCGTTATCAGGGCGCAGGCTCAAGCCACATCAATCCCTACAAGACAGTTTCCTTTACCCAGGCAATGAGAGCAGCAGGTCAGTCCTTTACCTTTGCACCCGGTTATACTCTTAAGGGTGAAGGCTACAACAAGAAGCTTATTGAAGAGGCCTGCAAGGTTGCAAAGGGCAAAAAGGCCGTTCTTGTTTTCGTCGGTCTTACGGATGCCTTTGAAAGTGAAGGCTTTGACCGTAAGCATATCAATATGCCTAAAAGCCACAATACTCTTATTGATGAGCTTTCAAAGGTAAATGATAACATTATCGTTGTTCTTTCCTGCGGCTCACCCGTTAAAATTGACACCTGGGAATGTAAGGTTAAGTCAATCCTTAATCTCTACCTTGGAGGTCAGGCGGGGGGCGAAGCAGCTTACGATGTAATTTATGGTGACGTTAACCCTTCAGGTAAGCTGGCTGAAACCTTCCCCTTCAACAGAGAGGACAATATTGTTTCAAAATACTTCCCCATGGGTCCAAGAACTGTTGAATACAGAGAAAGTATCTTTGTGGGTTACAGATTCTTCGATAAGGCCAAGAAAACCGTTCAGTACCCCTTCGGTCACGGTCTTTCATACACTAAGTTTGAATACAGCGACATCAAGCTTTCCAAGAAGAATATCAAGGAAGGCGAAAAGCTCACCGTTTCATTCAAGCTGAAGAATGTTGGCGACAGAGCCGGTGCAGAGGTTGCTCAGGTTTATGTTTGTCCTCCCGAAAGCAAAATCTATAAGGCCGACAGAGAGCTTAAAGGCTTCGAAAAGGTTTATCTTGAAGCAGGCGAGGAAAAGAAGATTTCTATTGAGCTCCCTGAAAGAGCCTTCAGCTACTATAACGTAAATATCAAAGACTGGCACGCAGAAAGCGGTGAATACAAGATTATCGTTGCCGCTTCTTCAAGAGACAGCCGCCTTTATGCTGCAGTTGAGGTTGAAACAGCAAAGCCTGATGCAGAAGTTCCCGACTACAGAGAAACTGCAAAGATTTACTACAACGTTGATTCAATGGCAAGCATTCCCGACAAGCAGTTTACAGCAGTTCTCGGAAGACCTCTTCCCAACAACGCTGAATTCAAGAAGGGTGACCTTACACTTAACTGCTCCATTACTCAGGTTGCAGTTTCACCCTACGGAAAGCTTCTTAAGGGTGTTCTTACTGCCGGGGCAAAGGTTGTTTCTCTTGCGGCTGAAAACCCTGATATGATTACTCAGTCCATCAAGGATATGCCTCTTCGTTCATTCAGCGGCTTTACAGGCGGACTTGTATCTCAGGAATCAGTTGACGGTCTTGTTGATATGTGTAACCGCAAAAAGGGCGGCGTAAGAAAGTTTATAAAGGGCTTCAAGAGAAGCTGAAAAGGAGCAATTTAAAATGAAAAAAATTATAGCAATTGTTCTTGCACTTATTTGTGTGCTGTTTGTTTTTGCTTCCTGCGGAAATGACAGTAACAATCCTTCCGAGCAGATTTCAACTCAGCCCACAGGCTCAACCTTCCCGAGAGGTGACGAGATTTTCAAAGGCACAGAAAGTGTTGACCTTGACGGAAATAAAGTTACAGATAAAATTTTCAAGGGCAAAAAGCTGACTATGGTAAACGTATGGGGTACCTTCTGCAGTCCCTGCATCGGTGAAATGCCTGACCTTCAGACACTCAGCGAAGAGTACGCTGACAAGGACTTCCAGATTATCGGTATTGTTTGTGATATCAAAGATTCAGAAGATGCAGAAAAAATTCAGATTGCAAAGGATATCTGCAAAGAAACGGGCGTTAAGTATGTAAGCCTTGTTCCCTCAGAATCACTTAATGATGCACTTCTTGACAGCATTGTTTCAGTTCCCGCAACCTTCTTCCTTGACGAAGACGGAAAGCAGCTTGACAGAAACTACATCGGTTCAAAGAGTCTTGACGGCTGGAAGTCGGTTGTAGATTCAATCTACGCAGAGCTTGACAAATAAAATAAGAATTAAAACCGTCGGTTCAGATCTGAAGTGATAACCGACGGTTTTTATGTCGCCCTATTAAAAATAATTAATCAGAAATGCTGTCTGTTGACAAAATATACAGACAGCAGTATAACTTAGTTGATAATGAAGAGAGGAAGAACAGTTATGAAGAAAATGAAAAAACTTACAGCACTTTGTCTTTGTGTTCTGATGCTTTTGGGAAGTTTCAGCTGTGCCGTTTTTGCAGAGGAAAAAGAATTTTACCTTGTTCTCGGTGATTCAATAGGCTACGGTTCAGGTATAATTAATTCAAAAGAGGCATGCTACGGAAAAATTGTTGCTGACACCAACGGCTACGATTACTCAAATCAGGCAATCCCCGGTCACACAACGCAAAATCTTCTTGACCGACTTGAAATAGACGAGGTTAAGGAAGATGTAATCAAAGCGGATATTATCAGTCTTTCAATCGGCGGAAACGATTTTCTTATGAACAATCTCTACGGTCTTATGTATGATGCAATGGTTGTGGGTGATTATTCAAAGTTTGACGAAATAGGTAATAAATTTTACAATAACTTTTCATTGATTATTGACAAAATCAGAGCACTCAACAGCGACGCGGTTATTCTTATGCAAACCCTCTACAATCCTCAGTCGGGCTATCTGAGAGCGCCTTATCAGCAGGGGGCTGACAGAATCAACGCGGCCATTAACCGTTACAGTGAAAACAATCCCGGTGAAATTATCATTGTTGATGTTGGTGTAGCACTTGGCGATGATATGGAAAACTACGCTTCAGACTGTGTTCACCCCAGTGCAAAAGGTAACGAAGAAATTGCAAAGGTGGTTCTTTCAGAAATCAAAAAGCTCGATCCGAATGCAAAAACAGAACCGGTTATTGCTGTCAAGGGTGAGGATATCAGGAATGTGAGCTTTGCAGGGATGATTAATTCCATGGGAGTATTCTTCCATATACTTTCGGTTATACTCGGACCGATTTACAGATTCATAGCAAGAATCCCCATGCCGTATATGTAGGAATAATAATCAAGGCAGTTGCATTGCAACTGCCTTCAGACTGTCGATAAACGCACAAGAGCAACAATACCGATTTGACAACGATAGAAAATAAATAATTATCCAATTTGATCTTAACTGAAAATCGCACAAAGTGTCGAACCTTGTGCGATTTTAGTATTGTTTTGACCTTTTTTTGCCCACTCGGAGTACCTTTGTACGCCTTCGGGACAAAGAAAAGGTCATCTT
>JAFWZS010000070.1 GCA_017522205.1 Clostridia bacterium | reverse complement strand
TGCATAGCCGAAGCATTTGCGGATATGTTGTAGTTACGGGTTTCAGTAATGATGTCAGGCAGTAGCTTGTACCCGCCGAAACGGAAGTCTGCTAAGATATCATAATACTCTCTGTACTCTTCTTCGGGCAGATGCTTTATGAGAAAGGCGTATCTTTCATCCTCTTTCATAAAGTGCCAATTCTCATTTCTTACCGCAAAATATATCTCATTTACTCTTTCTTCAGGTAAGTTGATGAATACTGCAGCAAGCTCATCAGCTTCATAATCATTTTCCTTGTTCTGCATATACAGAATACGGTTAATGTCATTGTGCTTTGCTTTTATCTTGCTTGCGGCGTGTCGCCTTGCCCTTATTCTTTTAAGACACTCTTCATAATCAGAGATAACTCTGCCGACATAATCAAGAATCTTCGGGTCAAGCTTCTTTTCCCAACCGGGCTTTGCAAATGTGAAAAGCTCACTTGCATCAGCCTGATGAATTTTTGCCCTGGGTGTGTTCTTTTTCAGCTCTCTTGCAAAATACGGAAGCTTTTCAAGGTTAGAGCTGACCTCATCCCAATTCTGACCTTCAAAGAATTTCTTAAAGCGTTCATCAAAGGTAGGCTCATACCAACGGCGCTTACCTTCAGCTTTTTCAATAAGAGCCTTGTATTTAAGGAAGGATGTTCTTTCGGCTTTGTTGGTTTCAAGATATTCTGTCAGATCAGGCTTAATACCGCTTTTTGCTGAGTCTATCTCAAGGCCTGTCAGAATCTCAAGCACTTCTGTTTCCTTGCGGTATTGCTCCTTCTTTTCATCATCGGTGTTTTCATCGTAAGCAATTATACTTCTGTCAAGTGCTGCATTTGAAATCTGACCGACACGGGATGAGAATGTGTTTCGTATTGTTTCAAAGCGTTTGTACCAATCATTTGCATCTGCAATAATCGGTTCGGCTGATGGTATGCTTAAAAGAGGCAGATTACCACCGAGTGATAAATCGGATTCGCTGTAATTGCTCATAATACAACTTGTGAGCTTCGGCTCGGCTACTGTTTTAATCATATCACCGTCAAAATCTGCACCGCCAAGTCTTTCGGCAAGAAGTGAAACAGAGTTTACCATAATTACATCCGTAAGACCTGAAAGATACTTTTCTCTGTAAGTGCCTACATTCTTTAACGGCTTTACAAGCGCTTCTTCATTTCTTGCAATATGGGGATTGCGAAGAAGAGCATAGATATTCTGCTGAGAATATACAGCACCGGGAGCATAAAACTCATTTGTATCAAGGAATTCATTTTTTATCTCTGAATAAATATCAGGTCTTCCGCCGTTATCTTTGATAAGTTCATAGAATAATTCCATAATATCAGCCACAAAGAATCGGTTATCACCGTCAACAAGTAAGCGACCTATGGAGTAATCTTTAAGCAGGCTTTCTGCGGCATCGTCAAGCTGACGGACAAAGTATGGCTCATTGATAAACTTGGGATTTTTTCTTAACAGCTCTGCAAGATGATAACTTCTGCTTTTTTTGCCAAATGTCCATTCATCAGCCTTATCGGTAAAATACCTTATACGGGCATCATTATCACTGCGAAGGTCATAATACCTCTGCTCTGTCGGCTTGGTAAGCCACATTCTTTCATCCTCAGAGGGAGAATGCTCCCAACCCAAAGGCAAATCACCGGGTCTGAATTCAGATGAAAGCATTTTGACAGTATTAAGAAACTGATA
>JAFWZS010000069.1 GCA_017522205.1 Clostridia bacterium | reverse complement strand
GTTGTGCCTTTTGTTTCAATGATAAAGTAAAGCTTTTGTTCGCCGTTCTTTTCCCAAAGTACCGCCCAATCCGGGTTATATGTTCCGATTGGTGTGTCAATTTTGAATCTGTCAGGAATTTTGAAAAACATCTTTACATCAGGATCGTTGTCAAGTGCAAGTGCAAAAGGCTTTTCAACAGTTGAACTGTCATAGATAATATGGTCATAGACACTATGTTCAACCTTAACTGCGTTCTTATCAAGGTTTGCTACAAGCTCACTTGAATCAAAGATTTCTTGTGCATAGTATTCTTTTCCGTCAAGCTTCACATATTTAATTCCGTCAATAGCAAGTGCGTGACGGTTGTTTTTGATAATCTGCAGGCATTGTTCCATAAAGCTCTGCGGATTGTTTAAGAAGTCTTGTGCTCTGCCGCTTTTCATAATGATTTCAGCAACAGTTGATTTCTTAATAAGTGTTTCTTCGCTGATAATACCAAGAATATAAGGAAGTGATGTATATGTATCTTCCAAGTCGGTTGTTCTGAACTCTGTTTCAACATAGTTGACACCTGCGTTCTGAATATCAATATCAGCAGTTTTGGAAATAAGTCTTGCTTTTGGAATTTGCGGCATAGCCTTTAATTCCTTTACACAGTTCTCAACAAGCTTTGGTGTATCAATAACCACTCTGTAAGCGGTTTTCTGCTTGATTTTACCCCATAATTCCATAAATTCAGGGGAAAGCATTACCTGCTTGTTAAGACGGACAATAACCTCTTTAGAATCGTCACGGATAGGCACTCTGTTGTCGGCTTTCTTAACGATGCTTTCAAGTCTTTCTCTTGCTGCTTCAAATTTCTTCGGAAGGTCAAGAGTTCCGTTTAAGAGAGCTTCTTTCATTGTATCTTTAATCTTTCCCGATTTTGATACATAGCCTTTATCCTCAAAGTGGGTTATCAGTTCCTTTGCATCATCATAGGTAACTGTCTTTTCTTCTTCAACTTCTTCGGTATAAGATGTTCCTGCGATTTCTTCAACATCAACAGTTTCGGTCTTTTCGATAACCTTAATAACTTCTGACTTAACGGCTTCAAGTTCTTTAGGTACGATAACTTCGGTTGTAGCTTTCTGAACATCAACTTTACCGTCACTTGTTACGGCTCCGCTTGTCTTTAATGCTTCAACAACTGTCTGTGCCTGCTCTTTGGTAATAGTCTTTTCAACAGTTTTAGTTTCTGTATATGTAAGACCGCTGAACAGACTGATTTGAAGTGTGCCGAACTTAACTCCGGTTTCTGTTTCGATTTCTTTTTGCAGAGTTTCTGCAAATTCAGCAAAGCTTTCGTTTGCCATTACATGAAGAATGTTAATATTCTTATCTTCAATTCTTTCGCCCGTTTGGTCAACACAAAGTCTTAAACCTCTACCAACCTTCTGTCTGCAGGTAAAGGTATTCTTTTGGTCGATAAGGGTACAAATCTGAAAGACATTCGGATTATCCCAACCCTCTTTAAGAGCAGAGTG
>JAFWZS010000068.1 GCA_017522205.1 Clostridia bacterium | reverse complement strand
CCTTTGAGAGCCTCAAGCTCTTGCTTGTCAACCTTAATCTGTGTATCTTTGATAACCTTAACCTGATGCCTGTTGACAATTATGGGAGCAGCATCGGGCTTCTTTTCAAGTGTTACTGTGAGCATGCCTGTGAGAAGGTTGAAGTCAATAACCGTACCCTTGCCCTCGGGTGTTTCAACAATTGCACCGTTTTTCGGAGTAACACGCAGAAGATGCTCATAAGCCTCCTGCTCATATTTCAGACAGCACATAAGTCTGCCGCAGGTGCCGCTGATTTTAACGGGGCTTAAGGAAAGACTCTGCTCTTTTGCCATCTTGATTGAAACGGGCTGAAAATCACCGAGGAAGGTGTTGCAGCAGAAGGGTCTTCCGCAAATGCCGAGACCGCCAACCTTTTTGCTTTCATCTCTTACACCAATCTGACGAAGCTCAATTCTTGTTCTGAAAACACCTGCAAGGTCTTTTACAAGCTCTCTGAAATCCACTCTGCCGTCAGCTGTGAAATAGAAGAGAATCTTATTTCTGTCAAAGGTGTATTCAACGTCAACCAGCTTCATTTTAAGGCCGTGTTCCTGAATTTTCTTCTGACAGATCTCAAAAGCACTCTGTTCCTTTTCCTTGTTCTCCTCAACTGTTTTAATGTCGTCAGGTGTTGCAAGACGTAAAACAGGCTTAAGTGGAGATGTGAGTTCTTCATCAGCGATTTCACGGTTAGCAATTGAAACTGTACCGCATTCAACACCTCGTGAGGTTTCTACAATTACTTTATCTTTAACGTTGAAGCTTTTACCTTTTGGGTCAAAGTAGTAGTTTTTACCAACGTCTTTAAATCTGACGGAGATAATCTCTGCCATAATATCATTCCTTTCTTATTGTGTCTTTATATCGTAAAACTTTGATGATAATCTTGTTAATGTAAGGTTGTGATTAGCTGATTTCTCAGCAC
This sequence comes from Clostridia bacterium, assembly GCA_017522205.1. GTDB lineage: Bacteria > Bacillota > Clostridia > Oscillospirales > Acutalibacteraceae > UBA6857. The sequence goes on along the minus strand of JAFWZS010000068.1, from coordinate 2,808 downwards.
TGTCAATAAGATGTGAAACAGTTTCAAAAAGCATAATCCCTTTTTTAGCGGTAAGAGCCAAGCTGAGCTTTTTGGCAGTTTCGGGATAATCCGAAACAGTCTCCTTTGAGCCGCTTTGAAAAACGACACAGTCACGGACAATGGGCGACATCTGCTTCAGCACCTCCAGCAAAAGCTGTTTATCCTTCTGAAGGTCGGCAGTCTTTTTCATAAAGGAAAGCTCATTTTCTTTTATAAAAGAAAGAAGAAGTTCGTTTGCTTTTTCCTTTGCCTTCTGTGCCCTTTCGCTGTTGTCTTTTGTAGATTCTTCACCGAGACTGTATGAGGTCGCTCTTGAAATAACCGTGTCAAGAAGTGAAGACTTTGACGGGCAGGTGAGAATAAAAACTACATGGCTCTGAGGCTCTTCGAAAATTTTAAGAAGTGCGTTCTGTGCCGACGGATTCATAAGCTGAGCTTCATTTATGATAAAAATGCTTTTGCTTCCCTCATTTGGAAAAAGCAGAGCCTTGTTCCGGATTTCTCTTACGGTGTCCACCTTTATCATTGTGCTGTCAGCAGGCTTTTTGATAAGGTGCAGGTCCGGATGACCGAGATTTTCAACCTTATTGCATGAAGAACAGATTCCGCAGGGCTTCAGCTTTTCCTTGCAGAGAATTGCCTTAGAAAGCTCAATGGCAGCATTCAGTCTGATTTCTTCTGATGCACCTTCAAAAATGAGGGCGTGAGAAAGTCTGCCTTTGTTAAAGGCAGTTTCAATCTGATTTCTGAAACCTTCGTTTACACTTAAGCTTTCGAACACACTAACGCCTCACTAACCTACATAATCCAATATATTATACATTAATCGCATAAAATTTGCAAGAGTTTCATAAATATAAATGTCAATACGGAAGCCGGATGAATAAATTTGCAAGGTTTTGCCTTGTTTCCCAAAAAAATATTCGTCGAAAAAGAAAAAAATTTCACATAACCTATTGAATTTTTTATTTTATATGTTAAAATGAAGCTACCAAATACTTAGGAGGTTACGATTATGGCATACGTAATTAGTGAAGATTGCATTTCATGCGGTGCTTGTGCAGACGGTTGTCCCGTTGGCGCAATCAGCGAAGGCGACGACAAGTTCGTTATCGATGCTGACACATGTATCGACTGCGGCGCTTGTGCAGACGGTTGTCCCGTAAGCGCAATCAGCGAAGGCTAATCAGTTAATTTTCAAGGGGCTGCAATTTGCAGCCCCTTATTTCTTTGCTTTTATAAAATATTTCCTAAATACTCTTTTACCGCATCCTTCCAATGCTGAAGGGGAGTAAATCCGTTTTCTGTAACTGCAGTCATAGAAAGCCGTGAGTTCTTCGGCCTTTTTGCGGCAGTTTTATATTCCTCACTTGTGACGGGGTTTACCTTGACATTCTTCTTAGCAATTCTGAAAGTTTCCTCTGCAAGCTCATTCCAACTGCAAAATCCGCTGTTATGAGCGTGGTATTCACCGTATTTGTCGGTTGCAATAATATCGCATAAAAGTCTTGCAAGGTCTTTTGCATAGGTAGGTGAGCCAATCTGGTCACACACAACTGAAACCTCATCTCTTGTCTCGCTTAAACGGAGCATAGTATGAATGAAGTTGGTGTTCTTTTCACCGAAAACCCAGGATGTTCTCACAATGAAAAATTTGCTTAAATGCTTTTTTACTGCCTCTTCACCCATAAGCTTACTTTTTCCGTAGACATTCTGCGGATTTTTTTTGTCATTAACCCCAAACGGTTTGTCACCGTCACCCGGAAAAACATAATCGGTGCTGACGTAAAGCATTTTTGCACCCTTTTTACTGCATTCTATGGCAAGATTTTCAGTTCCTTCTGCGTTGATTTTAAAGCAAAGCTCACTTTCACTTTCAGCCTTGTCAACTGCCGTGTAGGCAGCACAGTGAATAACAGCTGAAATATCGTTTTCACCGAAAAATTTTTCTACTGCAGCCTTATCCGTAATGTCGAGAGTGTCAACATCTGAGGGAATATGAGGAATGTTTCTCTTTTTTAGCTCAGCTGAAACGTCAGAGCCGAGCTGACCTTTTGTGCCTGTAACAAGAATCATATTTTCACCTCAATAAACGAAATCAACATCACTTTCAGAAAGCAAAGGAGCATTCTTATCCTTTTCGGAAAGCACGGGATTTTCCACGCCCCAGCTTACACCGATTTCTTCGTCGTCAAATTTAATGCTGCGGTCACATTCCTTACTGTAGTATTCGTCAACCTTGTAAAGCACCTCAACATCTTCAGTGAGTGTAACAAATCCGTGACCGAAGCCCTTGGGAATATAAAGCATAAGCTTATTTTCTTCACTGAGCTCCACGCTTACCCATTTAAGATAAGTGGGTGAGCCCTTACGTAAATCCACTGCAACGTCGAGAATCTTACCTCTTGTGCAGGTAACGAGCTTAGTCTGTGCCATAGGCGTTTTCTGAAAGTGAATACCTCTCAGAGTTCCTTTTTCCTTTGAGTATGAACGGTTGTCCTGAACAAAGTGAGTATCAATGCCTAAATTTTTCAGCTTTTCATAGCTGTAGGATTCATAAAACCAACCTCTGTTGTCACCGAAGACTTGTGGTTTTACAATTTTTACTTCAGCAATTTCTGTATTCAAAATTTCCATATTATCACCGTTTGCATTTTTTTATTAATTATACCCAATCGAATCATAATAGTCAAGAATATTGACAAGCAGAAAAAAATAGATAGAATATTATAATAGCAAGAGAAAAGGCAGGTGAAGAAAATGATTGCAGGAATAGTGGCTGAATAT
>JAFWZS010000008.1 GCA_017522205.1 Clostridia bacterium | reverse complement strand
ATTTGCGGATGTAGCTCATCTGGTAGAGCGCCACCTTGCCAAGGTGGAGGTAGCGAGTTCGAGCCTCGTCATCCGCTCCAGAAAAGAAAGTCACCGTTTCGGTGACTTTTTCTTTTTTGGAGCGGAAATGAAGCGTGCCTTACGGCACATGAAAAATGAAGTCGCCTACGGCTATGAAGCACACCTTCGGTGTATTGATTTATTTCAGGCACGCTTTGCTTCATATTGAACTTCAGTTCAATGCTTCATGGCGACATAGTCGCCGCTTCATGTTTGCGTAGCAAACGCTTCATTATATATTTGACAATATAAATATATCTGAGTTATAATCATCAAAAGGAGAGATAATATGAGAAATGATAAGTTGTCGGTGTGTTCAATGAATTTTGCTGTTGAAATAATTGCGTTAGTAAAAGATTTAAAGTTGAAGAAAGAAAACATTATTGCAAATCAGATTGGCAGAAGCGGAACATCGATTGGTGCAAACATATATGAAGCTCAATATGCTCACGGAAAAGCAGACTTTATATCAAAAATGCAGATTGCACTCAAAGAAGCGAATGAAACAGGCTATTGGTTAGAGTTGCTATACAGGACTCAATACATTGATGAAAGCACATATAAAAAAATGAATTCAATGTGTACGGGTTTAAGAGCTATGCTCATCTCCTCCATAAACACAACCAAAGAAAATATGAAATGAGGTAAAAAGATGAAAAACCTTATCGCAAAACATTACGATGCACTTCTGAGTGAAGGTAACGACCCGGTTCATGACCCTGAACCCCTCAAAGCCTATATGGACAAGTGGGACGGTCAGGATTTTATAGATAAAATGGAGCTCGACAAAACAAAATACGTTCTTGAAATCGGTGTCGGCACAGGCAGATTGGCAGTAAGAGTTGTACCTGTCTGTAGGCATTTTACGGGTATTGACATATCTTCAGAAACAGCAAAAAGAGCCGAGGAAAATCTGAAAGACCTTGATAATGTAAAAATTATCTGCGACGATTTTCTTTCTGCAGAGCTCCATGAAAAGTTTGATGTCGTTTATTCATCGCTTACCTTTATGCATATTGAAGAAAAGCAAAGAGCAGTTAACAAGATTTTCTCTCTTCTTGAAAATGGAGGCAGATTTGTTTTATCTACGGATAAAAATCCAAGCGATACAATAGATGCAGGTTTTACAAAGATTAAGGTTTTCCCCGACAAGCCTGATGATACGAAGATGTATATAGAAAAATCCGGACTGCATATAGAAGAATGTTACGAAACTGAATTTGCAAATATATTTGTTGCTGTTAAATAATGAAAAGTTTGGAAGGATGCTGATTATATGAAGAGGACCGGAGAAGAATTGTTTTCAAACGGACATAGTTTAACTGATTTTTGGCGGTGGGCACATTCGGATATTTTATCTAATGCCGAAAGAGGGCACTTGGCAGAGTTTATAGTAGCTATGGCTTTGGGCATTGATGAAGATTGCCGCAAAGAATGGGATGCTTATGATTTGTTGTTTAAAGACAATATACGAATTGAAATTAAATCATCAGCATATCTTCAATCGTGGGAACAGACAAGTCTTTCAAAGATTGTTTTTGATATTAAACCAACACGGTTGTGGGACGAGAAAAGTCATAAGTATTCTGACAGTAGAATACGCAGGTCTGATATTTACATATTTTGCCTTTTTAAGTGTACCGATGTTGAAAAAGCAAATCCGTTAGATTTAGCACAGTGGGATTTTTATATTGTTCGAACTTCAGAGATCAACAAAAAGCTAAGCAATCAAAAAACAATTTCTTTGAATAGTTTAAAGAGATTAGAGCATAAAAAAGCTGATTTTACTGAACTGAAAAAAGCAGTAGAAAACTTCCAAAAATAATGAAAAGTCGCCTTTTTGGCGACTTTTTGCTTCATATTGAACTTAGGTTCAATGCTTCATGGCGACATAGTCGCCGCTTCATGTTTGCGCAGCAAATGCTTCATTCAATCAGTGTCTCGTTTCATCACTATAGCACTCGCACCATCTTGCTGAAAAGGACGGTTCCTCACCACCTGCATAAAGGTGGCTCAGATCACCGTACTGTACACAGGTGAAAATTGCCTTGCCCTTTTCTCTCTCCTGGGTAACAAGTCTTGTAACCGAGGTGGGCAGGGCAACAAAGTTGTGCCACATAATCATAGGTGAAATGCCGAAAATATGTGAGAGCAGAACTGACTCCACGCCAAAGTGGCAGAACAGTACAATTGTGTCGTGATTCTCTTCGATAACGTCATAAAGCTTGCCGTTGTGTCTGTATCCGTGCTTTTCTAAAAGTGCATCAATTCCCTCACAAACCCTTTTATATTCCTTTTCGGTGTTAGCCGATTGCATAAGCTCTGATTTGTACCAGTTGTCGTAGGTATAATAGTCGGGGTTTTCTGTCCAGTAGGCTGGCTTTCTGTCCCAACATTGCATTTTGCCTTTTTCGGGGTCAATAACCTTACCCTCAAATTCTCTCAGAAAGTCAAGAGTTTCAGCTTTTCGCTTCATCATCTTAAGGGTGTATGAAGCGGTTTTTTTAGCTCTGCCTAAGGGTGAGCAGTAAAACGCCTTGACGTCTAATTTTGAAAGCCTTTTAGCAAGAAGCTTTGCCTCTCTAATGCCCTTTGTTGTAAGGGTGTCAAGGGCGTAATTGGGGTCGCCGTGACGGACTATAAGTATTTCCATGTTGTTACTCCTTTATGTAGTATTCTGCAACGAGAGTGTCTTCTCTGTTTATGTCACCGTCATCGGAAAACAGCTTTTTTTCAAAGCTGATACCCTCGTGTCCCAGACAAAGCTCGAGAAAGAGAAGAAAAATACCGATGTCGATTCTGTTGTAGTAAGCAACCTTGTCTGCAGGCATAATGCCACGCTTACCCGGCTTTTTGTATCGGTAAACCGTCAGCTTATCCTTTTCGCTGATTACTTTCCATGGCTGAGTGTTGCAGGCACTTGGGGCAAACCTTGCTATATTTATAATATCTTTAAAATAATCACCGGTAAGAACTTCCGTAAGCTCCTTGCGCTTGCTTTTGAACATATCCTTGCGGAATTTTTTCTCGTCGTTTACCTTTTTTATGGCAAACATAATTACATAATCAAGACCGTTTTCGCTCTTTTCCTCAGTTTTGCCGATACCGAACCATAAAGCACCGATGTTCATTGAAGAAAGAAGCAAGTCAAGCTGTTCACCAAGGTAGCCGATGTTGGGAAGATAGCCGTCTTTCTGCTCGCTGTAAAGAAGAATACAGTAATCCTGACCTCGTTTGCAGGTGGTTTTTTCAGAGGGAACTATCCTCAGTTCAGTTTTAATGTCTTCGTAAAGAGGGGAGAAGGTTTCGTATTTTTCTTTAATGATTCTCAGCTCTTCTTCAGTAATTTCTCCCTCAACATTTCTGAAAATGTGGAAAGATTTTCGTTTGAATATCATATTGTAAAATACTTCGTTCACTGTAGCACCTGCCTTTAATAGGTTTATAAGTGGAGTATATCATATAGATTTTTAAATATCAATAAAAATCCACCGTATATCTTATTTGAAATACGGTGGATTCTGTCATTTGACATATACTGTTTTTGTGTTTGAAGCTGAGGAATAAATATAGCCGCCTGATGTTTTGATGTAGGCTTTAACTCTGAAATAGTGAGTTTTTCCGCTTGTACGCTTTGTGCTTGTGTAGGTGGTGTTTTTGGTGCTTGTGAGCCTTTTGTATGAGCCGTTTTTGCTTGTCTTATAATAGATTACGTAGCCCGTTGCACCATCAATTTTATTCCATTTGAGAGTTACTGTCTTCTTCTGGGCTGATTCTGCAGAGGAAAGTGTAGGCTTAAGAGGATTGGTTGTAACCGTAATTCTTGTTGAATCGCCCCAGATTGTACTGCCGTCTTTAGTGTATGGCTTTACGGAATACTTATATGCTGTGCCCGGATCAAGGCTCTTGAAGGTATAGGTAGTAGCCTTTGTGGATTTTATAACGGTTTCCCATTTGCCGCTTCTTTCGTTATAAAGATAAACTCTGTAGCCGTCAGCATCCGTAACTGCTGTCCAGGTGAGCTTGATACTGCTTGTGGATTGGGTTGCGGTGACCTTTGTCTTTGCAGGGATAATTGTATATGAGTAAGTCTGTGAGCCTGAATAATTGCCCTTTAAGGTGACCTTTACTTTGTATGTACCTACCTTTGTTCTGCCTGATGAATAGGAAAGAGTATAGTCCGTATCCTTCTGAAGTTTTTCGCCCGAGGAATCGGTAACAGTAACTGTGGGTGTCTTTTTCTTTCCGTCGTAAGTATATTTTGTGGCAGAGAGCTTTGCAATTTTAACCTGCTTTATGGGCGTTGATGAAATAACGTTGTCACAGCGCTCACAGTAGGTTTCCAATGCACCGTCTGATGTGAAGGTTGCCTCTTTAAGTCTTGTTTTTGCCACATGACCCAAGGGGAGAGTAGTCTTCGGGTTTTTTACAATAAGGTTGCAGACTGCACAGCGTTCACCTGAGGTTTTGCCCGACTTGGTGCAGGTTGCTTCAACTGCATCAATTGCAACAATGTAGTGGTCGATTTTCGGCACGGGCTGCTGCTCAATGAGAACTGTTTTGCAGGTGATACAATGTTTGCCTTCTGTAAGTCCCTCAGCAGCACAGGTGGGTGCAACTGCATAGTCAACAACTGCGTAATGTCCCGTTGCGGGAACAACGGTGTGCTCTTTCAGAACTTTGTCACAAACAAGGCAGACAATTTTTTCACTTTTGCCTACTGTGGTGCAGCCGGCAGGAATACCGGGAGTTATGCTTTCTGTATGTCCGAGAGCAGGAAGCTCTTCAAGACCTGAAATAATTATACCGCATACGGAGCAGCGCTTTCCGGCACGGTAGCCGCTCATTTCGCAGGTGGGAGTAAGCTCTCTGTAATATACTTCACTGTGGCCTGCAGGCGGAGTGACCTCTTGTTTTACAATCACAACGTCGCATTCATCGCAGTATAAGCCTTCGGAAAGACCTGTCTTTGTGCAGGTGGAAGGAACTGAGGGGAGAATTCTGTGAGTATGGTTGAGCTTTGGAAGAATTGTAGGCTCTGTGAAAAGATAATCACAGTCGGCACATTTGTCGTGTGATGTATAGCCGTCAGCAGTACAGGTGGGGGATACACCGGGAGCAGTAACTTTTGTGTGACCCTTTGGAGGAATATCCTCAGCCCTTTTGTAGACCTCGCCGCAGTTTTTGCAAACGGTGCTTTCCGTAAGACCTTTTACCGTACAGGTGGGTTCAAGGCGTGGCACGTCGATTTTTTCGTGGCCGAGTGGGGGGAGAATCTCCTGCTTTTCATAAGTGGTTTTGCAGCGGGTACAGAATTTTCCGTCTGAAAGTCCTTCTGTATCACAAGTGGGCTTTTTTCCTTCAATAATCTGCTCGGCGTGACCGAGGGCAGGTATAGACTCGTCAATTTCACTTTTACAAACTGTACAGAAATACTGTCTGTGACCTTCTTCTGTGCAGGTAGGCTCTTTGAGAACGGTTGCCTGACTAAAGCTGTGTCCCGTTCTGGGAAGGGTTTCTGTGTTTGTTATGCCGCAGACTACACAGCTTGTGTGACGGCTGCCGTCTTCTGTACAGCTCGGATATTTGTCTGTTACGGTTTCACCGAAAGCGTGTGCCTTTCCTTCAAAGGGAGTTTCGTTTTCAACCTTACCGCAGGTTCCGCAGACCGACTGAATTACACCGCCTTTTGTACAGTCGGTGGAAACTTCCCTTTTAATATAGTTGTGTGCGGGGCTGAGAGCGAGAACTTCTTTGTAATCACAGTTGGAGCAAGTTCTTTCCATTTCTCCCTTTTCCTTACATGTGGCAGCCTTTGTTACTTTCCATGATGAAAGATGGTGGGATACACATTCCGCACCGTAAGCGAGAGAGCCCAGAGAAAAAATCATAACTATAGTAAGAGTAAGAGCCAAAGCTCTGTTTACGAGGTTTTTCACAATAAAGCCTCCTTATAAAATCAAATACATTACAATGATAACATCTGTAACTTTAAAAGTCAATTTATTTAAAGATATTACTGTGTAAAATAAATGATAAAAAAGCTCCCGAGGAAAAATTTTCCTCAGGAGCAGATATCGATATTTTCTTATTTGATTTTCGGAAGACTTGCAGCAGCAACTGACTGACCTACACGGCGTGAGTTTTCGTCAGGAATGTGAAGCTTGATTTTCTCTGAGAGCTCGGGGAATTCCTTGTCGAGAACCTCCTGAGTTCTTTCAAGGAGAATTGTACCGCCTTCGCCTGAGGTTACACGACCCATTATGATAACATGCTTGATGTCATAGAATTCGGTGTAGTAAGCAATTGCGTAGCCGAAGTAAGCACCGATTGTGTCATAAATTGCAGCAGCTCTCTCGTCGCCCTCTGCCATAAGACCCTGAACAACCTTAAGCTTTTCAGCAGGTGAAAGGTTTTCGTCAAGCTCAATGCCTGCTGCAGGAGCAAGCTTGATTACGCCGTCCTGTGAGAAGTACTTAACACCGCAGCCGTAGTCGCCTGACCATTCGTCAACCATTGCATCCTTGCAGTAGTCAACGGGAACAAATGCAAGCTCGTTAAGCCAGCCTGTGATGTTGCCGTCGGGATCAATGTAGCCGCCTGCTTCGCTTGTACCCATAGCAACGCCGAGAACGGAATCGTCATTAAGGTCCATAGCACCTGCAAGAGCAGTTACGTCACCGTCGTTTGCAACCTCGATAGGAATGTTTTCACCGATTTCCTTTGCGATGTCGAGGTACATATTCTTAACTCTCTTTTCGCAGTCTTCTTCACTAACCTTGATGAAAAGAGATGCAGCCATAATGCGGTTGTTTACATAGATACCAGCTGATGAAACGCCGATTGCATCAACTCTCGGCATTTTTGAAGCGGCAGTTTTCATAGCCTCAAGAATTCCCTGATAGTGATATTCGGGGTCTGAGTTAAGCTTGGGGAACCATACAACCTCTTCTGAGTAAACGCTTTCACCGTCAATAACAGCACTTACCTTTCTGTCGCTTCCGCCTGCATCAAAGCCGATACGGCAGCCGTCAAGGTGTCTGCCGATAGGTGCAGCTGATGACTTGTCCTTAGGAGCATCTTCGAGAGAGCAAACCTCAACCTCAAAGTCCTTTTCATAGGTTTTCTTCATATGACCAACGTCAAAAGCACGAAGACCTGTGGGAGTGTAAGCCTCTTTGATTTTCTGACCGACAACGTCAGCACCTGCAATATAGAGCTTCCATGCGCCTGCAACCCATACAAGTGATTTTGCAATACGCTCAACAAAGCGGAAGTTTTCTTCGTCGTGGCCTGTGCCTTCGGGGAAGATGCGTGTTTTGTATGTAGTTACATAGCCGTCGTTTCTTTCAGCGGCGATTATGATATCCTGACCGTTATCCTTTGTTGCCTCGCGCATTTCACGAACAACAATTGAAAGGGGTTCAAACTGAGGGTCAAGCTTAGCTTTTACTTTAAGATTCATATCTGGTTACTCCTTTGATAATGGTTTTTTCTATATTGAATTCACTGTCGGTAATGATAATATCAGCATCCTTTCCGATTTCAAGTGAACCCTTTTTCTTTTCGATTCCGAGAGTTGTTGCAACATTGAGTGAAGCACAGTTTACGCACTCGTAAAGGGGAATATCTGAGTTGGTATAAACATTCCAAACACCCTTGTTGAGCTTAAGCACACTGCCTGCAACGGTGCCGTCTTCGAGGCGGCAAACAATACCTTTATAGATAATCTTCTGACCGCCTAAGGTGTATTCGCCCTCGGGAAGTCCGCCTGCAGGTAAGCAGTCGGTAATAAAGCAGAGCTTTCTGCCCTTAAGAAGCCAAAGCATATTGTAAAGACTCGCATCCACATGGAAGGTGTCAACAATAACCTCACAGCTGATATCCGAATTAAGTGCAGCACCCACAACTCCGGGAGCGCGGTGAGCGAGAGGAGTCATAGCGTTAAAAAGGTGAGTAGCGTGGCTTACACCTGCATTCACACTTGCCATTGCAGTTTTATAATCTGCAGAGGTGTGTCCCATTGAAACAACAACATCAGTGTCACGGACAATTTCACGTATTGCTGCAAAATCGTTTTCGTCCTCTTCAGGTGCAAGAGTAATTGATTTGATGATGTCAGCATACTCCTTAACAAATTCTGCATCAGGCTTAAGAATATACTTCGCATCCTGAGCGCCTTTTTTGCTTTCGCTGATGAAGGGTCCCTCTGCGTGGCAGCCCAAAATTTCACTGCCGTCCCAGGTCTTGCTTTCTTCTTTAAGATTGCGGCAAACCTCAAGAGCCTTGCGGATAACCTTCATATCCTCGGTCATTGTTGTGGGAAGGTAGCCTGTTACACCGTTAGCTAAAAGTCCCTTTGAAATTACCCGGATACTCTCTTCTTCGCCGTCGCATACGTCTTTTCCCAGATAGCCGTGAATGTGCATATCAATAAGACCGGGTGCAACATAGCCACCCTTTGCATCAATAATTTCACAGCCGTCAGGCAGATTATCTGCAGGCACAATACCCTCAATTACATCTGAATAGAGCAGGGCACAGCCCTCAGCGATTCTGTCTTTGAGAATGATTTTTCCACCGATTATCGCTTTCAATGTCTCACGTCCTTTAAATCAGATTTATTCTATTATATTCTAACAAAAGGAAAAGTAAAATGCAATAGGTTAAATTCAAATAAAAAAGCAAGTCAGCAGAAATTTTACTCTGCTGACCTGTAATTTATCAGATTTTACTTTTAATAAGGCTTATAAGGTAGTTGACAAGACTTGAAAAGAAATCAATCAGATTCCGGAAAAAGCTCTTTTCCTCTTTCTGATAATCCTCATCTGTACCTATAGTGGGTATAAGTTCGTCTATTACTACATCACCCTTACCTGTGTGAGTAAGATACTGAGGATACTTTTCGTTTTCCACCGTCCAGTCATAACGCATTATTTCAAATGACATTTTATGAAGAGGGGAGAAGAAATCATGGTGCAGATCCTTGACAAACCAGGTAGTGTCAGGGAAAAGGCAGGTAGAAGCATCGATTTTTTTGTCGGGAGAAATATACTTCTTTGATGATTCGGGCACAGAGTTCAGGTAGCTTTCAGAAAGAACCTTACCGTAATCTGAAGCTATACCTCCGAAGGACTGTCTGAATACTGTTGTATCTGCGTCACCCTGAGCTCTGGCACCCTCATAGAAGGGCATTTCGGGGAAATTGTACTTAGCAAAGATGTAGAAGTTAATTCCTGCTTCACTGAGCTCAGTCATTGTTTTTACTGCGTTGAGCTGCACCGTATAGTGGAAGCTGTCTGCTTTTTCAATAAGTCCCTTGTAGTCTGCTTTGAGCTCATCAGTGTTGAAAATAAAGTCTCTGGATTTTTCATAAAGCTCGGGAGTAATCATTGCCCAATATGAAAGCCAGCCACCGTAAGAGTCACGGATAATAAGGGGAAGAAGATCGGTTTTGAAGTTGTTTACAAAGTTAACGAGCGCCTGTCCTGCAAGGCCTAAAAGCTTTGCCTGTCTGATTACTTCAACAAGACTTGTAACAAGGGTTGCTGCGGTGACATCTTCAATGATTTCCTCTTTTTCTACATAATAGTCCAGAAGATTTTCAATTGCAACGTCGTCAAGATAAATCTCGCCCGAGAACAAAGCACTCATAAAGTCAATGCCGAGAACAGATGATGAATAGTATGAAACGTCGGCAACATTTGCTTTGGCGTGGTCTTTGTACATCTCAAGGTAAGCGGCAATAACGTTAGCTCCATAGCAGCGACCTACAATCTGCACCTTACTTTTTCCGGTAGCTTCAAGAACATCATCAATATAATCCCTGAGCTCAGCTGCGGTTTTCATGGGCGATTCACGCCAGTCATACCACAGTCTGCAATCGAAAGTTTCATAGCCCGAGGTTTTGCCACGGCAATTGTCAACAGAGGATTGGAAACGGGTGTACGAGCCGTTAGATACGTCACCATTTTTGTCCAGGATAAGCTCCTCATAAATCGGTGCCATAGCTTTGTTGAATTCTTCAGCGTAAGCGGTGAAATCGTCAGTTACAAAGCCCTTTGCAAGCTCCTTAAGGCAAGGCTCAAGAGCTTCTTTTATAATTGCACCAATGTCTGACTGAAGGGGATAAATTGTTTCGCCTTTGGCGTTGTAAATGTCGTTCTTATGAGCACCCATAACGTAAATTGTGGGAAGCTCTTCATAGCTTTCAGCAAAAGCGGGAACGGCTAATGAAAAAAGCATAGTCAGAACGATGACAACTGATAAAATTCTCTTCATAAAATTCATTTCCTTCCATAGAAAATTTCTATATAAAATAAAATTAACAGTTAAGTTGGATGTATCTGTTGTGAATTCATTAACAAAATGTTAATGGGGTTTGTTTCTGACGTAAATACGGTTTATAAGCAAAAAAGTAAGGAATAAGTTTGCGTAGCGGTCTAATGTTTATGCACTTTTCCCTTGACATACAGGAAAAATTTTTATATAATATTACACTGACAGTTTATAATTAAATATATACACACGAAAGGAAGATATATATGGCACAGGAAATTTTGCTTACTTCTGCCGGTTTTAAAGAACTTGAGGCTGAACTTGAGGATTTAAGAGTAAGAGGCCGTCAGGAAATCAAAGAAAAGATTCAGGTTGCTCTTTCATTCGGCGACTTGTCAGAAAACGCAGAGTACGACGAAGCAAGAAACGACCAGGGTAAACTTGAAGCACGTATCAGTGAAATCGAGGACATTCTTTCAAGAGCAAAGCTTATTGACGAGGACGCACTCAGCACAGATGTTATCCAGATGGGTTCAAAGGTAACAATCAAGGATATCGAATACGGCGATATTTATAAGTATCAGATTATTTCTTCAACATCAACCTCAAAGGATAAGGGTGTTGACTACCTTACAAGTGACGAATCACCCGTTGCAAAGGCTCTTATCGGTCACGCAGCAGGGGACATTGTAGAGGTTGAAGCTCCTATCGGTATCATCAAGTACGAGGTTATCGAAATCACAAAGTAAAAAGCGAAAGGACAGAAATAAATGTCAGAGCAGAACATTGCAAACGCACCTGCAGCAGAAGTTCAGCAGGACGTTAATGAATTAAGAAAAGTAAGAGTGGACAAGCTTCAGGCTCTTCAGGCTGAGGGCAACGATCCCTTTGTAATCACAAAGTACGACTGGACTCACCACAGTGCAGTAGTTAAGGAAAACTATGACGAGCTTGAGGGTAAAACAGTACGTGTTGCAGGCCGTATGATGTCAAAGCGTATTATGGGTAAGGCATCCTTCTGCAATATCAAGGACCTTAAGGGCAACATTCAGTCATATGTTGCACGTGACAGCCTCGGTGAAGAAGAATACAAGGCATTCAAGAAGCTTGATATCGGTGACATTGTTGGTATTGAGGGTTCTGTTTTCAAAACAAAAACAGGAGAAATCTCAATCCACGCAGAAAAAGTAACTCTTCTTTCAAAGTCACTTCTTCCTCTTCCCGAAAAGTTCCACGGTCTTACAAACACTGACACAAGATACCGTCAGCGTTACCTCGACCTTATTATGAATGACGAGTCAAAGGATGCTCTCGTAAAGCGTTCACTTATTATCAGAGCAATCAGAAAGTATCTTGATGCAGAAGGCTTTATTGAAGTTGAAACACCTATGCTTGTTTCAAACGCAGGCGGTGCAGCAGCAAGACCCTTTGAAACTCACTTCAACGCACTCAGCGAAAATTTCAAGCTTAGAATTTCACTTGAGCTTTATCTTAAGAGACTTATCGTAGGCGGCCTTGAAAGAGTATACGAAATCGGCAGAGTATTCCGTAACGAAGGTCTTGATACAAGACACAACCCCGAGTTCACACTTATGGAGCTCTATCAGGCATACACTGACTACCACGGCATGATGGACCTTACAGAAAATCTTTACCGTCATGTAGCTCAGGAGGTTCTCGGCACAACAAAGATAGTGTTCAACGGTGTTGAAATGGATCTCGGCAAGCCCTTTGAGAGAATTACAATGGTTGACGCAGTCAAGAAGTATGCAGGCGTTGACTTCAATGAAATCAAGACAGACGAAGAAGCTAAGGCTCTCGCTAAGGAAAAGGGCATTGAGTTCGAAAAGAGACACAAGAAGGGCGATATCCTCAACCTCTTCTTTGAAGAATTCGTTGAGCATCACCTTATTCAGCCCACCTTCCTTATGGATCACCCCGTTGAAATTTCACCTCTCACAAAGAGAAAGCCTGAAAACCCCGATTATGTTGAACGCTTCGAGTTCTTTATGAACGGTTGGGAAATGGCAAACGCATATTCCGAGCTTAACGATCCCATCGATCAGAGAGAACGCTTCAAGGCTCAGGAAGAGCTTCTTAAGCAGGGCGACGAGGAAGCAAACACAACT
>JAFWZS010000067.1 GCA_017522205.1 Clostridia bacterium | reverse complement strand
AGGATTTCTCTTGAGGGAAGCTTAGCAAGACCTGTAATCTTAGCTACGTCAATAACTTCTTTGTCAATGAAACCGTTCTTAACTTCGAAATTCTTGTGTGTGTCTGCAAACTTGCAAAGGATGCGAGCAGCAGCAACGTAATCATCTGCACTTGTTGCGAGAGCGGATGTGCCTTCGAGAACTGAATCGAGACCTGCGAGCTCTGTTTCAGCGATAGCACGCTTGAGAAGAGTGTTCTTAACTACTGTGTAGTTAACGCCTGCTTCACGAAGTTCCTTACGGAGCTTTGTATCGTCTTCAACATTGATACCCTTGTAGTCAACGATAACGCCGGCACATGAACCGTTAAGTCTTTCAACGAGATCAGCAACAACCTGCTTTTTCTGTTCTAAAACCTGTACGCTTGGCAAATGAATTCACCTCCTGAAAAATTTTTACCCTTGTTGTCAGAATAAATAAAACCCTTTCCCTCATACCGAGAGAAAGGGTGACAGAGTTAACTCAGATAAATCGAAATTAATTATGCTCCGTTCCTCGGCAGGCGGCTTAACGCCTTGAAGTCTGACACCTGCTGTCTTAGGGCTGGACAGCTTAGTTATAATACCACAAAGCTTTCACTTTGTCAAGCATTATTTAAAATTATTTTGCTTCGGCAGCAGCAGTACCAACCTTATTTGGGTTGATCTTTACGCCGGGGCCCATTGTTGAAGCAACAACACATGAGCGAATGTACTGACCCTTTGCAGCAGCAGGCTTAGCCTTGATAACAGCATCGAGAAGAGTATTGAAGTTCTCGAAGAGCTTATCTGTACCGAATGAAGCCTTACCGATAGGACAGTGGATAATGTTTGTTTTGTCAAGACGGTACTCAATCTTACCTGCCTTAGCTTCAGTAACAGCCTGAGCTACGTTGGGAGTTACAGTACCGGCCTTGGGTGAAGGCATAAGTCCACGGGGACCGAGAACCTTACCGAGACGACCTACAAGGCCCATCATACTGGGATGTGCGATTGCAACATCAAATTCCATCCAGCCTTCGCCCTGGATTTTTGCAACGAGGTCTTCAGCACCTACTACTTCAGCGCCTGCAGCCTCAGCTGCCTTTGCTTCTTCGCCCTTTGCGAATACAGCAACACGAACAGACTTACCTGTTCCGTTAGGAAGAACAACTGCGCCACGAACCTGCTGATCAGCATGACGTGAGTCAACGCCGAGACGGATGTGAGCTTCAATTGTTTCGTCGAATTTTGCGGTAGCAGTCTTAATAGCTAATTCAAGAGCTTCCGCAGGATCATAAAGATTTGATTTGTCTACGAGCTTTGAGCCGTCGACATATTTTTTACCATGTTTCATTGTCTTTCATCCTCCTATAGAAGTGGTGTAATCGGATTCTTCCTCCCACTTGGAAGCAATTAGTCAGCGACTACGATGCCCATACTGCGAGCTGTGCCTGCAACCATACTCATAGCTGCTTCAACACTTGCAGCATTGAGGTCGGGCATCTTCTGCTCAGCAATTTTTCTGACCTGTTCACTAGTGATTGTTGCGACCTTGTTCTTGTTAGGTACGCCTGAACCGCTTTCGATACTGCAAGCCTTCTTGATAAGTACTGCTGCGGGCGGTGTCTTTGTTACGAATGAGAATGTACGGTCAGCGTAAACTGTGATTACTACAGGGATAATAAGACCGATATCATTCTTTGTGCGCTCATTGAATTCCTTTGTGAAAGCCATGATGTTAACACCGTGCTGACCGAGAGCCGGACCAACAGGCGGTGCCGGAGTAGCCTTACCTGCAGGAATCTGGAGCTTAATTAAACCTACAACTTTTTGAGCCATTTTTTGCACCTCCAAATTTATGTGGTTGATGGCGATTTGCATAAGATTTACAAATCTCCCACAGAGAGCCGAAGCCCTCTCGTCATAATAAACGGCAAATGCCGTGAATTATAGCGCTTAACTCAACTCAGATTTCGTTTACTTCAATCTGGTTAAGACCGAGCTCAACAGGAGTTTCTCTGCCGAGCATTGATATCATAACTACTACGATTTCCTTTTCAAGGTCGATTGAGTCTACGATACCGCTGTAGCCGTCGAAGGGGCCACTTAAAATGCTTACGAAGTCCCCTACCTTATAGTTGACTTCAACGCTTCTCTTTTCAATTCCGAGCTTAATAACTTCTTCATCTGAAAGAGGAACGGGCTTGCTTCCGGGACCAACAAATCCCGTAACGCCTCGAGTGTTTCTGATGACATACCAAGCCTCGTCTGTCATTGACAGCTCTTCGTCTTCAAACTCACTCTTTTTCTTGTAGATGCAGGCAACCTTAACCATCACATAACCGGGAAAGAGCTTACGTTCAATCTCACGAACCTTGTCGTCCTTGATTTCGGTTACGGTTTCGGTGGGGATTCTTACTTCAAAAATCTGATCCTGCATCTTACGGTTTTCAACAACCGTAATGATGTTTGAGGCTACTTTATTTTCATAGCCTGAGTAGGTGTGTACTACAAACCATCTGGCATTGTCAGCCATTTCTACACCTCCGGTTAACCACGTAATTATTCTGCCTTAGCAGCAGTAGTTTCTTCAGCTTCAGTTTCCTTTTCCTCAGCCTTAGCTTCGGTAGTTTCTTCAGCCTTTTTCTCGTCTTCCTTGCCTTCGTCTTCGTGGTCGTGATCGTGATCATCAGCAACTGCAGAAGTTGTTGTTTCAGTTTCACCGGTTGCAAGACCCTTAAGTCCCTTAACACCGGCTGAAAGAGCTGAGTCGATACCGAGAACGATGATTGTTACGATTGCAACAACGAGGATAACGATACCTGTGCTTTTAAGAACAGTTTTTGCGTCGGGCCAAACGATTTTTTTACATTCGCCTTTGAAATCCTTGAAGAATTTCTTTGTGCCCTTACTTGCGCGGGTTAAGAAGCCTGGCTTGTCACTTTTGCCTGCACCTTTTGCAGCTTTGGCAACCTTTTCAGCAGCTTTTGCTTCATCAGTTGTGGCCTTTTCAACCTTTGAATCCTGGACTGCTTTCTTTTCTTTATCAGCCATTATTCTTGCCTCCCGTAATTATTTGGTTTCTTTGTGGAGAGTGTGCTTCTTGCAGAATCTGCAATACTTGTTCATCTCCAACCTGTCAGGATTGTTCTTCTTGTTTTTCATTGTGTTGTAATTGCGCTGTTTGCACTCTGTGCAAGATAAAGTAATCTTTACTCTCATGAACGGCACCTCCATTATTGGAAATTTCAAAGCCTGAAAACAGAAACAAGAACTGCTGTCAGACCGCTTAAGGCCTCCCTCTATTTCAGGGCACAAAAATAAAGCCCTCTGCAAGAGGTACAAGTAGTTTAACATACTTGCAAGTATTAGTCAAGGGCTTTATTAAAAAAATCTGTAATTTTTTGTAAATTTTTAAATTCTTATTTAATCTCGGTCATTTCTTTGATTCTGAGAGGTTCTTTGGGTTGTGCATACTCGCCCATTGAGTTAAAGGTTCTTTCAACGCCGCAGAAAGCATCAACTACATCCATACCTTCGATAACCTTACCGAAAGCGGCATAGTCACCGTCAAGGAAGCTACAGTCACCGAAACAAATGAAGAACTGACTTGACGCTGAATTCTTGTTCATGCTTCTTGCCATTGAAAGAACGCCACGGGTATGGCTGAGCTTGTTCTGAGTAAAGCCGTTTGATGAAAACTCACCCATAATTGTTTCGTCGCTGCCGCCGCAGCCTGTTCCTTCGGGGTCACCGCCCTGAGCCATAAAGTTGTCAACAACTCTGTGGAATGTAAGACCGTTATAGAAGCCGCTGTTTACGAGTTTGAGGAAATTTGCAACAGTTGCAGGTGCAAATTCGGGGTAAAGCTCAATTGTATACTCTCCCCTGTTTTCCATTGTTACTTTTACTTTTGGATTGGACATTTAGTTGTCTCCTTTTCGAAAAAATTATACTATATTATTATAGGGATATTTTCCTGTGTGTCAATACTTAATTTATGGTTGACAAACTTTATTTAATCTGTTAAAATATTGCACGTTACGGAGAGTTGTCCGAGTGGTCGAAGGTGCAGCACTCGAAATGCTGTGTGGGGAAACTCACCCAGGGTTCGAATCCCTGACTCTCCGCCAAAAGTCCTGTCTGTTTTTTCAGACAGGACTTTTATTTTTTGTAATTATTCGTGGGCTCAAAATATAATATTTTTTCTTGCAACAGTTCACACTTCGTAGCTATCTAATATTTCACAAGCAAAAAGCAAGGAGAAAATATTATGTCCCGAAGAAAAATCAGAAGAATTATTTTATGTGCAGTTGCAATTATATCTGTCTTCACCATACATCTTATACATTTCAAAGAAGAAAACGAATCCCCATCAGATACAACAACCACCGTAACCTCTGCCACATATATTCAACTGACTTCCGAAGCTGAAACAGAAGCCGGACAGACTGCAGTGGGCAGCGCAGCAACAAGGCAAACTGAAACTCAGAGAGCTGCCGACGAAAAACAGCATTTCAAAAGTGCTGCTTTCTATAATATTGATACCGACGAAATATTATCTGAATATAACCTACGTTCGAAAATTGCTCCTGCAAGTCTGACTAAAATTCTGACGGCTTGTGTAGCTCTTCATTATACAGACCCACAGACCGAATTCAGAGTCGGCACGGAGCTTTCTCTTCTCAATCCCCGTTCAAGCTTATGCCTTATCAGCAAAGGACACAGACTGACTCTTTCCGACCTTATCAAAGGTCTGCTTATGGCGTCGGGCAACGATGCGGCGTATACAATTGCGGTAAATGTTGCAAGAAATGTCAGCAAAAACGAGCTTACGGACAAAGCGGCAGTTGAATACTTCTGCAAGCTTATGAATGAATTTGCTCAGAGTATCGGAATGACTGACAGCAATTTCACCTCACCTGACGGATGGGATGACGATAATCAATACTCAACCGTTGAAGATTTGCTTACACTCACCCGTTACGCCTGTGGAATAGAGGTTATTTCAGAAACGGTAAGCACGAAGGAGAAATATGTTGTCTTTGCTTCGGGTCAGAATGTGACGTGGAAAAACTCAAACCAGCTTCTGCACAGTGATAATAAGCATTATAACGAATATGCTGTGGGTATGAAAACCGGAACAACTGCAGATGCAGGTAACTGTCTTATTGCTCTGTTCAATAAAAACGGAAACACATATATCGGCATTATCTGCGGAGCAGAAACCTCAGATCTGAGATACAGCGAAATGAACAGAATTTTTGAAGAGTATACATAAATCCAAAACGGTACCCCAATAAGGAGTACCGTTTAATTTTTCGTCAGTCATTTTGCATTTTGCATTTAGCATTTTGCATTTTCAACCACCATATCAAAATCGTCAAAACCGATAACCTTGCATTTAACGGTCTGACCGGGTGCGAGTTCTTCTTCGCTTGAAATGATAACGTTTGTGTCGATTTCAGGTGCATCCATATAGCTTCTGCCCATATAAAGAAGATTGTCCTCATCAAAATAATCAACGGTTACATCAAGATAAGTGCCGATAAGCTTCTGCTGCTTTTCGTCCATAATGAGCATCTGCTCATTCATTATGGTTTCTGCACGCTTGTTTTTGATGTCTTCGTCAAGCTGACCATCCATTTTTGCGGCAGGTGTGTCCTCTTCGGGTGAGTATGCAAAGCAGCCTAAACGGTCAAATTTCACCTCGTTTATGAACTCGCAAAGCTCGGTGAACTGCTCCTCGGTTTCACCGGGAAATCCTGTAATAAAGGTGGTTCTCAGTACGAGACCGGGTATTTTTTCACGCATTTTCTTTATAAGAGCGAGAAGACTTTCCTTGTCGCCCTTGCGGTTCATTCTCTTTAAAACCTCACCGTTACAGTGCTGAAGGGGTATATCAATATATTTGCAGACCTTTTCTTCATTTGCAATGACCTCAATAAGCTCGTCGGTGATGCTTTCGGGATAGCAGTAGAGAAGACGGATTTTTTCTACACCGTCAATTTTTGCAATTTCACTCACAAGATCGCTGAGCCTCGGCACACCGTAAAGGTCGGTACCGTATTTGGTGGTGTCCTGAGCTACGAGAATAAGCTCTTTCACCCCGTTTTTCGCAAGCTCGCTTGCTTCGAGAACCACACTTGCAAAGGTGCGGCTACGGAATTTTCCTCTGATTTTGGGAATTGCACAGTAGGTGCAGCAGTTTGAGCAGCCCTCTGCAATCTTAAGGTATGCGTAATGTGACGGAGCGGTAAGCACTCTGTCACCGTCAAGGCTGAGATTATACTTTGACGGAAATTCTGCAAGCTTTTCACCCTCAAGAACTCTTTTGCAGATTTCGGCAATTTCGCCGTTGGCACCGATACCCACACAGCCGTCAACCTCGGGAATCTCTTTCATTATCTCGTCCTTATATCGTTCGGAAAGACAGCCCGTTACAACAACCTTTCGGATGATTCCCTCCTTTTTCATTTCACAAGCGGAAAGAATGGTGTCGATTGCCTCTTTTTTGGCATCATTAATAAAACCGCAGGTGTTGACTATCACCAGATCGGCGTCTTCGGTGTCACCCGTTATTTCAAATCCTGCCTCAATAAGTAAAGACAGCATAACCTCGGCATCCACCTGATTTTTCGGGCAACCAAGACCAATCATTGCAATTTTACTCATACATTACCTCGTAAAATTCTTCGTTTTCTGCTATTTCTTTAAGTGCGTCTCTGATTTCACCGTAGGAGTAACCGAGACGGAGAAGTGCGTTAATTGTTTTCTGCACACCCTTTTCGGTGTCGAGAAAACGCATATATTTTTTTTCGATAAGCTCTCTCAGTCTGCCGTCGGGAAATTCGGCTTCAGAGAGAACGGTTTCAATTATATCACGGCTGACACCCTTACGGATAAGCTCCTGTCTGATGCGCTTTTTTCCGTAATTTTTAAGACTGAGAAGCTCTCTGACGTACATCTCGGCAAATCTTTCATCAGAGAGATAGCCCTGTTTTGCCAGCTTCTCAGCAACGTAAGAAGCATACTGTCCGTAGCCCTTCTGAGTGAGCTTGTCGGTGATTTCCTTAACCGAGTGGTCACGCCTTGAAAGGAGAGAAACCGCATAATTATATGCTCGTCTCTCCCCTGCTTTTTCTGTAATTTCCCTGAGTTCTTCGGCTGAGTATTCACGTTTTTCATCAAGGCAAAGTCCGGCGAAAAATACTTCATCAACAGTAAAAGCATATTCACCGTCAACACTTATGTGAATTTTATCGCCTTTGCCTTTTTTATGTGTAATCTTCATTAATCGTCATCATCAACGGCGATGTCGATTTTAGCTCTGACATTGCCTCTCGGTCTTACGGGCATAACAACCGATTCAGCATCAGTTTCCGCCTTGGGAGCTGATTTTGATTTTTCCTCGTTCTTTTTCTCGGTGAGCTTCTCACGGATTTTTGCTTCAATCTCTTTGCGAAGATCATCTTCTCTCTGTAAAAGAAGCTTTACGTTGTCTCTGCCCTGACCGAGCCTTGTTTCACCATAGGAGAACCATGCACCGCTTTTGTTGATAATATCAAACTTGACACCAAGGTCAACAATTTCACCGATTTTGGAAATACCAGTACCGAACATAATGTCGAATTCAGCATCCTTGAATGGCGGAGAAACCTTATTTTTTACAACCTTTGCACGTGTTCTTGCACCGATAAATTCATTGCCGGGAGCCTTAAGCTGTTCAATTTTTCTTACGTCAATACGAACGGAAGCGTAGAACTTAAGAGCTCGGCCGCCTGTAGTAACCTCGGGGTTACCGTAAATTACGCCAACCTTTTCACGAAGCTGGTTAATGAAAATAACGAGAGTGTTGCTCTTTGCAACAACGGCAGTGAGCTTTCTGAGAGCCTGAGACATAAGGCGGGCATGAAGGCCAACGTGACTGTCACCCATTTCACCCTCAATTTCAGCTCTCGGTACAAGTGCGGCTACAGAGTCCACAACAATTACGTCAAGAGCACCTGAACGTGCAAGAGCCTCAGTAATTGAAAGTGCATCCTCACCGTTATCAGGCTGAGACACAAGAAGTGAGTCAACTTCAACACCGATACCTTTTGCATAAACAGGGTCAAGAGCGTGCTCAGCATCGATAAAAGCCGCCTCACCGCCTGCCTTCTGTGCTTCAGCGACACAGTGAAGAGCAAGTGTAGTCTTACCTGAAGATTCGGGACCGTAAATTTCAACGATTCTTCCCTTGGGAAGTCCGCCGATACCTGTAGCCAAATCAAGACCGAGAGAGCCTGTTGAGATAGCCTCAACGTTCATTTCGGTGTTCTGACCGAGGCGCATAACTATACCTTTACCGTACTGCTTTTCAATCTGAGCCAGAGCCGTATTCAGTGCACTTTTTTTATCTGACATTTTCTGTACCTCCAACCGCACAAATGTTCGTTTGTATGTATTATATACTATTATTATTTAAAATGCAACCTTTTAAAGAAAATTTTTTTAAAAGTTTTTTACTCTGTATGTCAATGTTGGTTATTCCGAAGAATACGACCTGCATAACGTACCGAGGATCAAAAGAAAAAAGGACTCCCCTTAAAGGAAAGTCCGTACTAACCAAGTTCTTATGATCAGATAGCGCGTGTAACCTTACCTGAGCGTAAGCAGCGAGTGCAAGCGTGTACTCTCTTAGGTGAGCCGTCAACGATAGCCTTAACACGCTTTACGTTTGGTTTCCATGTTCTGTTTGAACGTCTGTGTGAGTGAGAAACTTTGATGCCGAAGGAAACATCCTTACCGCAAAAATCACATTTTGCCATGTACCGCACCTCCTTAAATTAAATAGAACTACATAAGCAGACAATATAATAGCAGAAACGAAAACAAAATGCAAGTGTTTTTGCAAAAAAAGTTGAAAAACTTGTTTTTCTAAACTTACCTTATCAACTTGCAAGGATTTTTTTGCATTTTGCATTTATATAAAGTTTACCTGTGCTTCATTTCTCGGAGGTATGCGTTTATACTCCACGTCCGGATAGCCGATAACGAGACAAGTTACGGGTGTGTGACCCTCGGGAGTGTTCAGAGCTTTGGCAATTTTCCGTGAGAACTTTGTTGCTGCAATGAAGAAACCGCTGTAAAGTACACCGAGACCAAGACTTTCAGCCATAAGCTCCATATATGAAGAAGCAAGGCAGGGTGAGGTTTTGCCCTTGCCGTTCACCACAATTACCAAAGGTGCTTTCTTGAAAAAGAAGTTATCGTCAATTGTTGTGTTACGGATATACTTAACGAAAGAGCCGCCTATTTTCTGAGCATTTCTGAAAACACTTACAGCCTCTTTTTCAAGAAAATCAGTGTTTTTTATAACGGTAAAAGAAAAATCCTGAGCGTTGGTACCCGTAGGACAGTAACGACCTGCCTCAATGATTGTATTTATATCCTCGTCACTTATCTTTTCATCCTTGAACTTACGGATTGTTCTTCTGCTTTTCATTGCATGAAGAAGCATATCGGAATCAATTTCTGTCATTGAAATCGGCTTTTCTTCGGGAATGTCGCCGAACTTTGTGAGAGTTACCGCACCCATAGGGCAGATTGCATAGCAGTGGCCGCACCCGATGCACCTTTCATACATAAACTGAGCCTTGCCACCGATGAGCTTTATTTTTTCACTTACGCAGTCGGTTACGCACTTTCCGCAGCCAACGCATAGATTTTCATTGATTATTACAGATTTCATTGCTGAACCCCTCCCCTTTTGTTGCTTATATTATATAGTATGCAGAAGCAATTTGCAAATTAAAAATTAATAAATCGGATTTGCCCTCTTTTGCCGTATAATCAACTCGCTTCATCTCGTACTGCGAGTGCTTCGTTGGTTATGCCTGACTCCCACCGGGGGTCAATCGGCCTTATGAAAAAACAAAAGAGACTACCCTTTCAGGTAATCTCTTTAACTGGTCCGAGTGACAGGACCCCAACTGCGGCTACCTCTTGCGGTTACCAAAATCGCTTTTCGGCTTGGAGCGCCGAGCGATTTTGACCGCTGCGCCTCAATCGCACTCCCTTCATCCGCCACCGGCGGCGGTCGTGCTCTGAGCCTGACCCCAACTGGGGGTCAATCGGCCTTGTAAAAAAATAAAAGAGACTACCCTTTCAGGTAATCTCTTTAACTGGTGCGGATGTTCATAACACAAGTAGTTCTCCGGCAATACATATTCTATACTTCGTACTCTAATATATTTCCTCGGATATGGAGGAATACATAATGTCAAATATCATTGAAGATTTTTACTATGGCAACATCGAGCCACAAGAGGTCAATTCAGAATTAACCCCTAAACTCAAAAAGAAACTGAGTAACCTCGCTGAGAAAGAAGAAGAGCTTACCACAAGGCTGACCGGTGAAGATAAGGAGCTGTTTCAAAACTATGTAAGTGCT
>JAFWZS010000066.1 GCA_017522205.1 Clostridia bacterium | reverse complement strand
GCAGCAGATAACAATCTTACGCAGTTGGCAGTCGTACTTACGCGTTAACGCGTCCTGCGAAGAACATAGGGCTATGCCCGCATGTGAAAAACCACGCGTTTGACGCGTGGTTGTTTATTAAAAGTTGAAAGTGGAAAGTTGAAAGTTGAAATAAACCCTTCCACCGCTAAAGCGGTCCCCCTTCCCTTTCAGGGACGGCAAGGCTAAGGTTATATGATTTTAACGCTACGCTCCGATTATATTCGCCTTTGCAAACAGGAGTAGGATAGCTTGGTTCTGCCAAACTAAAGGTATGCCGTAGGGGCGACCATCGGTCGTCCGATTAAAATTTGCTCTATAACCCTTACGCTTCAACTGATTCCGCAGATGATATCTTTCAATTTGCAGTAATATAAAGATGCGACCACATTTCAACTTTCAACTTTAAACTTTCCACACTTAAAAAAACTCCTCACGAAGAGGAGTTTTTCATTTGTCTGTTGAGTCAGCTTTTTCTGTTAAGAAGTGCATATACAAGAACTTCGAAGAAGAGTTCAACCTTATCGAAGAAGCCTCTTACTACTTCTCTTTCAGCATCTTTTACAAGACCGTTTGCTGCAACAACTTCGCATGAGTACTTAACTTCATAGCCTTTTGCGAAACCGAAATCGTAAACGAGAACGCCGTCATCATAATCTTTCTTAGCTTCAACGAACTTTACGTCTGCTTCATTAAGACCGAAGTGTGCAAGAGCAGCTTTCTTAGCTTCTGCAAGACCGATGTCGCCACCGTTAACTACCTGCTTTTTAACTTCTGCCTTGGGCTTTGCTTCTGCCTTGGGTTCTGCCTTTACGTTTGCTCTGCCTTCTCTGTCAACGTCGTAGTCATAAACCTTGCCGTTTGCTGCACCTACTTCAACTTCGTATTCGAGGTAACTGCCGTCTGCCTGGGGAACGAGGAAGTCTACTTCGTAGTACTTGAGACCGTCGTCGTAATCGAGCTTTGCTCTGAGGTTTAAAACATCTTCTGCTGCAACACCGGCTTTGCCGAGAGCGATTTCTTTTGCTCTGTCTGCTGAGATGTCAGCTGCGAAGGCTGAAACTGAGAGTGAAAATACAAGTGCGAGTACAAGTGAGAGTGATGATAATTTTTTGAGATTCTTTTTCATGGATTTGTCCACCTTTCATTTTTGTTTTTTATTATTTTAGTATTTTTTTATTTGTAACCTGAGAGGTTATGTTTTGTGTGTTCCTCTCTTCTGTTTACACCTACATAATACATAGGTTAAATTAAAAAACGATTAGAATTTTTAACTTTTTCAAAAAAACTGAAAAATTTTTTCGTGGCAAATAATTAATTGACCTGAACGGTAACATGGTATATAATTATCGTAAAGATGGACATATTGATGCAAAAAGGTGATTTGTAAATGAGTTCTAAAGAATTATTTTTTGTTTTGTATATTGCAATGGCTTTGCCTAACATCATCACAATGCTACTTGATGTTTATGACAGAGTTAAAAACAAACAAGCTGTCAGAGTTTCAGTTGCCTTAATGGTGGTTTGTTTTTTAGGAACATTTGTAGCTATATTCGGATTTTTAACAAACGGATTAGCCTATGTTTTCAGGGGAGATACTGAACTGTGGTTCATAAGTATGATGTTAGTTTGTTATATAGGCTTGACAATAGCATTGATACTGCTGCACGGAGAAAGAGTTGTATATTCAGATGAAAGTAACAGGATTTTATTTGTTGCAAGGTGCAAAAAACATAAGGTGAGCTTATCTGATATTGACAGAATTAATTTAAGCAGCGAATATCTGGACATATACATTGGAAAAGAAAGACTTCGTTGTGATAATATTTTTTTAGTTGGTGATTTTGAATTCGAACGGTTTGTAAAAGAATATCAGAAAAAGATGATGAATCGTTGATGAGAGAAAGCTTTACAGCAAACAAAGCACAGGGTTAAATGTTAAATCCTGTGCTTTTTATATTCTGCTACTGTTATTCCATCGGCAAATCCACCGTAAAGGTACTGCCTTTTCCAATTTCACTCTGCAGCGATACATCACCGCCGTGCATAAGTGCAATCTGCTTTACCATTGCAAGACCGAGACCTGAGCAGCCCTCTTCTCTGCAGCGTGCCTTATCCACACGGTAAAAACGGTTCCAGATTTTGTCCTGATGCTCCTTGTCAATGCCGATTCCGTCATCAGCAACGCTGAGAAGTGCTCTGCCCTTTTCTTTTCTGAGGCTGACTTTAATGTTGCCGTTTTCCTTACCGTACTGGTATGCATTGGAAACAAGATTAGTCACAAGCCGTGTCATCAGCATAATATCAAGAGGAAGCTCCACATTTTCGTCTATATCACGGGTGAGGGTGATGCCTTTCTGCGAAAGAGCTTCAGCATCGTCACAGACCGCATTCACAAGAAGGCTCAGGTCTTCCTTTTCAAAATTCTGCTCTGTGCTGTTTTGCTCCATTTTTGTGATTTCAAGAAGCTGAGAAATAAGCTGCTTCATACTCTGCGCCTGCTTTTCAATTGTTTCAAAGCTCTCTCTGTCCTCGCTGTCAAGCTCATCTCTTGAAAGTTGATATTCACATTCAGCAAGGATAACCGCCGTAGGGGTACGCAGCTCATGGGATACGTCGCCTGAAAACTGCCTTTCATTCTGGAATGAAAGCTGAAGCCTTCGGAACATTTCGTTGAAGTTGTCTGCAAGTCCCGTAATAAGCGGGTCGCCGTCGTCGATTCTGATGCGCTTTGTAAGGTCCTTTTCGTCGTGGGTTTCTTCAACAGCCTCACTTAAAAGCTTTACCGGCTGAAGTGCCCGTTTTGTAATAACTCTGCCCACAAGAACTGAAAGCACGAGAATTACAGGAAGAAGTATAAGGGCAAGACGGATAAGCACCGCCCATATACCGTCAACACCGTTCACTGCCGTAACACCACGCACCCAGATATCATCAAAGGCTTTTTCTGTGGAGTAAAACTCAACCTCATAAACAGGGTCGTCGTTGTATTCGTAGTTTTTTACGTTGATGATTTTGATATGGTCGGGGTTAAGACCGCTTTTTCTTACTGCGATTGTAAATGCCTCTCTGCAGGAGATTTCACAGTCGTTGCCATAAAAGTCAAGAGTTCCCTCAAAGGGAGTATAGTAGTCGGCACCCTCAACCTCACTGCTGATAATTTCACCGTCTTCACCGTCAATTTTGTAATCGTACTTGGTGAACTGAACTGAACCTTTGTGTCGTAAACATAAAACCCGTCATATTTTTCGAACTGCTTTTCGGAAAGGGGTATTTCTGCAGTAAAGCTTTCGGGATATTCACCCCCCAGAATTTTTCCGTCTTCTGAAAATACAACTGCGTAGGTGTTGCCGTTTGTGTATGCAAAGTCTGATTCAATGTCAAGAAGACCGTTTTCAACTTCAATTTCGTCAATGTTTCTTTCAACGCTTCTTACAAGCTCTTGCTGAACCTGAGAGTTCTGTGCCATTCGTGCCGCCGTAACAACGGAAAAGATAAGCCCCACAGAAAGTACAAACATCAGCATAGTATACCAGAGGTTCAGCTTTGCGCTGATAGATTTTCCGAATTTATGCTTCATCCGTTCACTTCCTCTACAGGGTGACAGTAATCGAACCTGATAAGCCTTAAATGTCCGATTTACAGCACCTTTGATGATTTTTCTCCTCGCAAGACGCGAGTATTGTTTCGTCGAAGAAATCCTCAAATGCACTATAACTCGGGCATTTAAGGTTCTTCGAAGTTTAACGGG
>JAFWZS010000007.1 GCA_017522205.1 Clostridia bacterium | reverse complement strand
ACAGACCTTTCTGCGCTGACAAGCTCGTTGAGGTTCTCCCCAAGACAGCTAAGAAGATCGCAGTTCTCGACAGAACAAAGGAGCCCGGCTCACTTGGTGAACCTCTTTACCTTGACGTTGTTACAGCTCTTGCAACTGCAGGCAGAACAGGTGTTCAGGTAATCGGCGGCCGTTACGGTCTCGGTTCAAAGGATACACCTCCCGCAAGCATCTTTGCTGTATACGATGAACTCAAGAAGGACGCTCCCAAGACTCAGTTCACACTTGGTATCGTAGACGACGTTACAAACCTTTCACTTGAAGAAAAGGCTGCTCCCAACACAGCTGCTGAAGGCACAATCGAATGTAAGTTCTGGGGTCTCGGCGGTGACGGTACTGTTGGTGCTAACAAGAACTCAATCAAGATCATCGGTGACCATACAGACAAGTATGTTCAGGCTTACTTCCAGTATGACTCAAAGAAAACAGGCGGTATCACAATTTCTCACCTTCGTTTCGGTGACAAGCCCATCAAGAGCCCCTACTATATCAACAAGGCTGACTTCGTAGCTTGCCACAACCCCTCATATATCGACAAGGGCTTCAAGATGGTTAACGATGTTAAACCCGGCGGTGTATTCCTTATCAACTGCCAGTGGAGCGACGAAGAGCTTGACAAGCACCTTTCAGCAGACACAAAGAAGTATATCGCTGAAAACAACGTTCAGCTTTACACTGTAAATGCTATTGACCTTGCTATCAAGGTTGGTATGGGCAAGAGAACAAACACAATTCTCCAGTCCGCATTCTTTGCTCTTGCAAACGTAATGCCTTCAGCTGAAGCTATTCAGTATATGAAGGATGCTGCAACAAAGTCCTACTCAAAGAAGGGTCAGGATGTTGTTGACGCTAACCACAACGCTATCGATGCAGGTGCTACAGCTTTCCATAAGGTAGAAGTTCCCGCTGCATGGGCTAACGCTACAGATGACAAGGCTGCAGTTAAGAGCGAAGGCAAAGAAAAGCTCGTTAAGATGGTTGACTCAATCCTTAAGCCCGTTGGTCTTATGGAAGGCAGCAATCTTCCCGTTTCAGCATTCGTTGATCACGCTGACGGTACTTTCGAACACGGTGCATCAGCTTACGAAAAGCGCGG
Source organism: Clostridia bacterium (assembly GCA_017522205.1). Taxonomy (GTDB): domain Bacteria; phylum Bacillota; class Clostridia; order Oscillospirales; family Acutalibacteraceae; genus UBA6857. The sequence continues at coordinate 16,895 of JAFWZS010000007.1, read as the reverse complement.
CGTTGCTGTTCTCGTTCCTGAATGGGATCCCGAAAAGTGCGCTAAGTGTAACCAGTGTGCATTTGTTTGCCCCCACGCAACAATCCGTCCCTTCGCTATGAACGAAGAAGAAGTTGCTGCAGCTCCCGCAAACATGAAGAAGGCTCCCAAGCCCGTTGTTAAGACAAATTACACTTATACACTTGCAATTTCTCCCATGGATTGTATGGGATGCGGAGTTTGTATCGGCGTATGTCCCACAAGCTCACTTAAGATGGTTGCCCGTGAATCACAGCTTGCTGAGCAGGAAGTATTCGATTACTGCGTAGCAAATGTAACAGAAAAAGAAGAAACAACAAAGACAATGAACGTTGTTGCAAGCCAGTACAAGAAGCCTCTCCTCGAGTTCTCAGGCTCATGCGCAGGCTGTGCTGAAACATCATACGCTCGTCTTATCACTCAGCTCTTCGGTGACAGAATGTACATCTCAAATGCTACAGGCTGTTCATCAATCTGGGGCGGTCCCGCAGCAACATCACCCTACACTGTAAACGGTGAAGGCCACGGTCCTGCTTGGGCTAACTCACTCTTCGAAGACAACGCTGAACACGGTCTTGGTATGTACTACGGCCAGAAGGCTATCAGAGACAGACTTATCTCAGAAGTTAAGGATATCGCTGCTTCAGACGTTTGCACAGCAGAAGTTAAGGCAGCAGCTGAAGAATATCTTGCAACCGTAAACGATGGCGAAAAGAACACAGCAGCTACAAAGGCTCTCGTTGCAGCTATCGAAGCAGCAGGTGCTAACTGCGACCTTTGCAAGGACGTTCTTGCTAACAAGGAATACCTTTCAAAGAAATCCGTATGGATCTTCGGCGGTGACGGCTGGGCATACGATATCGGTTACGGCGGTCTTGACCATGTTCTCGCTTCAGGTCAGGATGTAAACGTAATGGTATTCGATACAGAAGTTTACTCAAACACAGGCGGTCAGGCTTCAAAGGCTTCAAACATCGGTCAGGTTGCTCAGTTCGCAGCTGCAGGTAAGGAAATTGCTAAGAAGAGCCTTGCTGAAATTGCTATGAGCTACGGCTATGTATACGTTGCACAGGTTGCTATGGGTGCTAACATGAACCAGACACTCAAGGCTATCCAGGAAGCTGAAGCTTACAACGGTCCCTCACTCATCATCGGCTACTCACCCTGCGAAATGCACTCAATCAAGGGCGGTATGACAAACTGTCAGGCTGAAATGAAGAAGGCTGTTGAATGCGGTTACTGGAACATGTACCGTTACAATCCTGCTCTCAAGGCAGAAGGCAAGAATCCGTTCACTCTTGACTCAAAAGAACCCAATGCTGATTATCAGGCATTCATCAAGAGCGAAGCTCGTTATACAAGACTTATGCGTGAATTCCCCGAAAGAGCTGAAAACCTCTTCAAGAAGAGCGAAGCAGCTTCAAAGGCAAGATACGCACACCTTCTCAAGCTCAAGGATCTCTACGCTCCCGACGCTGAATAAGAGAAATAATCAAAGACCGTCCCTCGTGGGCGGTCTTTTTTGATTTTTTAATGAATAATGAATGATGAAGTCGCCTTCGGCTGATGAATAATGAATAATTCAGAGCAAAGTAACCCGCATTTCAACTTTCCACTTTGAACTTTCAATTTTAAGAACAAAATCTCTTGACATTATCTCATTAATGTGTTAATATGTTACCACACTAAAGTGGCATAAGTCACAATACATATCCCGAAAGGAAGTAATTAAAATGAAAAAGAAATCAATTGCTCTCATTCTTGCTGCTCTTGCAGTAATTATGTGCTTCGCTCTCGCTGCTTGCGGCGGTACACAGGGCGGTGAAACACCTTCAACAGATAACCCTGAAAATGTTGCTTCAGACCTTGCATACATCAAGGAAAAAGGCGAAATGATTATCGGTTACACAGAATTCGCTCCCATGAACTACAAGAATGATGACGGTGAATTTGTAGGCTTTGAAACAGATTTTGCTAAGGCAGTTTGTGAAGAACTGGGTGTTGAAGCAAAGTTCCAGCTTATCTCATGGGAAGCTAAGGAAACAGAGCTTGCAGCTAAGACAATCGACTGTATCTGGAACGGTATGACAATCACTCCCGAAAGACTTGAAGCTATGTCAATTTCAACTCCTTATATGGCTAACAAGCAGGTTCTTATCGTTAAGGCTGAAAATGCTGACAAGTACCTCAAGCCCGAAGATATGGACGGCGCAAAGATCGTTGCTGAAGTTGAATCAGCAGGTGAAGGCGTTGCTAAGGAAGATGCTTTCTTCGCAAAGGCTCAGTACACATCAGTTGCTGACCAGGCAACAGCTCTTATGGAAGTTGCTTCAGGCGTTTCAGACGCTTGTGTAGTTGACTATGTTCTTTCAATCGGTATGATTGGTGAAGGCACAGACTATGAAGATCTTGTAGTTGTTGATTCACTTGCATTCGCTGACGAAGAATACGGTATTGCATTCCGTAAGGACAGCGACACTACAGCAGCAGTTAACGATGCTATTTCAGCTCTCGTTGCAAACGGCAAGCTTGCTGAAATCGCTGCAAACTATAAGCTTGAAGCACAGCTTATCGCAAAATAATTAAACTGACGATATACCGAATGCCGTCTCTAATGGGCGGCATTTTGGTTGTCTTCAGAATTTAAAATCAACCGACTAAATTTAAGTAAATTGAGGATGTATATATGAGTTTTGGAGTTATTAACGGTGAACTTCTGAAAGGCTTTTTTGAAAATGTCGAGCTTTTCACCATAACCCTTCTTTTTGCTCTGCCCTTAGGTCTTATCATAGCTTTCGGCTCAATGTCCAAAGTTACGGTTATAAGAGGAGCAACAAAGAGCTTTGTCTGGGTAATAAGAGGTACGCCTCTTATGCTGCAGCTTTTTGCAGTTATGTATGTGCCGGGCTTTGTCTTCGGTTGGCAGATTCCCGGTGATAATCCGAGAATGACTGCGGCGGCAATTGCTTTCGTAATCAACTACGCCTGCTATTTCTCAGAAATTTACCGTGGCGGTATCGAAAGTATACCCAAGGGACAGTATGAGGCAGGTCAGGTGCTTGGTATGACAAAAACACAGACTTTCTTCAAGGTTGTTCTTCTGCAGGTTGTGAAGAATATTGTTCCGCCAATGAGTAACGAGTTTATGACACTTATCAAGGACACGGCTCTTGCAAGAGTTATCGGTGTGGTTGACATTATTATGACTGCAGGCTCATTCTCTGCACGAGGTATTATCTGGCCGCTTTTCTATACTGCACTTTTCTTCCTTGTTTTCTGCGGACTTATGACGGTTATCTTCGGCAGAATCGAGAAGAAGCTGGACTATTTCCACAGTTAAGGAGGGGAGAAGAATGGCTATACTTGAAGTTAAAAACATTAATAAGAGCTTCGGTAAAACCGAGGTTCTCAAAGGCGTTTCCTTCTCTCTTGAGGAAGGTCAGGTGCTTTCAATTATCGGCTCATCAGGTAGTGGTAAAACGACACTACTTCGCTGTATAAACTTCCTTGAAACTGCAGACAGCGGTAAAATTACAGTTGACGGCGATGTGCTTTTCGATTCAGACAGCACAGAGAAAATGACTGCAAAACAGAAAAGAGACAAGCAGCTTTCAATCGGCCTTGTTTTTCAGCAGTTCAATCTCTTCCCTCAGTATGACGTTCTCGGTAACGTAACTCTTGCTCCGAAACTCCGTGCAAAGGAGCGTCCCGATTTCAAAAAGAACAAGGCTGAGATATATAAGGAAATTGAAGAAAAGGCAATGAAGCTTCTTGCTCAAATGGGACTTGCCGATAAGGTACATAACTATCCCTGTCAGCTTTCAGGCGGTCAGCAGCAGCGAGTTTCAATTGCAAGAGCAATGGCTCTTGAGCCGAAAATTCTTTTCTTTGATGAGCCCACATCAGCTCTCGACCCTGAGCTTACGGGTGAAATTCTTAAGGTTATCCGTGAGCTTGCGGAAACCAATATGACAATGGTAATCGTAACTCACGAAATGAACTTTGCTAAAGAGGTTTCCGACTACATCGTATTTATGGATCAGGGTGTAATCGCTGAAGAAGGCAAGGCTGAGGACATTATCCTCAATCCTCAGACAGAAAGACTTAAAGCATTCCTCAATAAAGTAAACGATAAATAAATTTTGCTCCGTGAAAGTGGTTTCACGGAGCTTGTTTTATAGATAAGAATGCTTATATTTTCATATGCGGAATTTTAAACGTGAGTCTATATTATAATTTGGAAAAAATACACAAAACACTCTACTTTTTTTATAAAAAATACAAAGAAACAGTAAAAAATGTTTGACATTTTTAACAAAGAAGATATAATATTATTATGAAAGTGTAAATAAAATATTATGGATAGGAGGGAATAATGATGAGCTTTAAAAATGTTCTTTCAGAAAAGAGAATACCGGTTGCAACGCCTGACAGCATTATAGATTCTTCAGGTAAAGCAGTATTCGGCACCTTTGATAAAGAATTTAAAAATCTGAATCTTAAAGAAATAGTAAAACAGAGTCCCTATCTGCCTGACAAGGCAAACTGGTTCCGACTTACACAGTGGGAAGCCGTTGAGGTTAATTTCAAAGATCACCTGCTTCTTATGGGTGTCAATGATATGGGAATTATCAACACGGGACTTATCTGTTTTTATGACAAGAAAAAGAAGAAGAATATTTCGTGGAGAGAAACTCTTTTTAAATCAAGAAAGCAGATTAAAATTAATAAAAACCTGCTTGGCGGTTCAACCTGCCAGGCATTGGGCGATAACGTAAAAATCAAAATGGTCAACAATTTTGAGCGTGGCGCAGCCGTAATAACAGGTGAGGGCTTCCATAAAAAGGAAGGCTTCATCAAATATGAGCTTGAGCTTCAGAGAGTATCACTTCCCTGTGTTGTAAGTATACCCTTTGGTGAAAACAAGCCTCTTTATACTCAGAAGGATCTTTTCAGATGTAAGGGCTACATAGAGTTTAACGGTGAAAGAATTGAAAGCGACGAATTTGCAACGGCAATTATCGATGACCACAAGGGATATTATCCCCACAATTCCCATTACGATTGGCTTAAACAATGGGCAGAAACACCGTAGACGGAAAAGAACAGTATTTTGCCTTCAATCTTACAAGAAATCAGTCAATTAATCAGACAGAGTATAACGAGAACCTTATCTGGTTCGAAGGGAAAACCACAAGACTTACTCCTGTACGTTTTGAGCATCTTGAATATAACAAGTGGCATGTAAAAGACGTTTACGGTATGGTTGATGTTAATTTTGATATCGGTGACAGATGCATTATCAGAATGAAATTTGCACCTATTCTTAATGTGGATTATCACATTGTGTTCGGCGAAATCAGTGGTTTTGTCTGCGACGAAGACGGCAACAAGTATATACTTGACGGAATGTGCGGCTTCGGCGAAGATAAAACAGTGATATATTAAATTTTAACAAGCGGAGGAAATTCAAAATGAAAACATTAAAAAAAGCTCTCTGCATACTGTTGTCACTTCTTATGATATGCTCGACAGTAATTTTTGCAGGTGCAGAAAACGAAACAAAAGCAGCTGACAGTGTAACAGGTTTTACAGACGAGGACTTTATCGTTGTTAAGGGCAGAAAGCTGTACAACAAAAAAGGTGAACACATTCAGCTCAAGGGCGTAAACCTTGGTGCGTGGCTTGTCCGTGAAGACTGGCTTTGTCCTGATCATGTTCCCGAAGGAACACAGTATGACGGTGAATATATCTATGAAACTCTTGATGAGCGTTTCGGCAAAGAAAAAGCAAAAGAGCTTATGGATCTTTACTATAAAAACTGGATTACAGAATGGGACCTTGACAATATTAAGGCAAAAGGCTTCAACTGTGTTCGTGTTCCCTTCTGGTACAGAAACTTCTATTATGACGACAAGGGCACAAAAATCCTTGATGAAAAAGGCGAATGGGATTTCTCAATTCTTGACTGGGTTGTTGAAGAATGCTCAAAGAGAGAGCTTTATGTAATTCTCGATATGCACGGTGCAGTAGGCTCACAGAGTGATGCTCCCCACAGCGGTCGTGCTTTCCAGGGTGCTCAGCTTTATGAAAAGAGTGAGAGAGGTGAAGAGTACAGAAGACTTACGAAGGAACTCTGGACTGCAATTGCAGAGCGCTTCAACGGTAACCCTGCAGTAGCTATGTACGACCTTCTCAATGAGCCTATGTGCGACGTTAAGTGCACAGAAATCGACAGAAGAATCAAGAACGAATGGATTTACGGCATTCTTTATGATACAGTCCGTACAGTTGACAAAGATCACGTAATTACAATGGAAGCAATCTGGACCGGCTTTGCACTTCCCAAGACCTTCTTTAAGGGCTGGGAGAACATTGTTTATCAGGTACACTTCTACAACAATAGCGACTTTATTTTCAACTTCTTCCTTCTTCTCACAATTGCACTTCATCCCAACGTGCCTCTTATGGTTGGTGAGTTCTATCCCCATAAGCAGACAACTTGGGAAAACTGCTTCAGCACAATGAATAAGCTTGATTACAGCTGGATGCTCTGGACCTATAAGGCAACCGGTCACGGCATGTGGAGCTCAGACTGGTGTATGTATGGTGCGAAGAACGGCTTCTGGAGAGCTGATATTGCAAACGGCTCATACGAGGACATCGCAAAAGCATGGTCGGCAGAACGACTTAATACTGAGACCGGCTTCCAGGATACAGGTCACTATGCAAAGAATGTAGAAGCTCATCTGTAATTCTGCAGTTACTTATAAATTAATTAAACACAGGGGCTCGGCCTCTGTGTTTTTAATATATAGTTCACATATGTACATAACTAAACTATTATAATAAAATCAGAATACAAAAAAGGACTGATAATATGATTCTGTATTTCTCAGGAACGGGTAACAGTAAATATGTTGCCGACTTCCTTGCTGATAAACTTCAGGATGAGATTGTGTCACTCGGAGATATGCTTAAAAACAGTCTGCCTTTGGTTGCGGAAAGCGAAAAGCCCTATGTGTGGATCGCTCCGATTTATGCGTGGCGTTTTCCTTGTGCGGTTGATGAGCTTTTCAGAAAATTTGATTTTCAGGGAAACAAAACTGTTTACTTCGTTGCAACAATGGGCGGCGACAGCGGTAACTGTCAGAAAATCTGCGAGAAGCTGGTGAGTGAAAAAGGCATGACCTTCGGTGGCTTTGCTGATGTTATAATGCCTGATAACTATTTCGGCGGCTTCAATATCAAGAATGAGCAGGAAATGGTTGACATTGTAAAAGCGGCACACCCCACACTTAACAAGATTGCTGAAACAATTAAGTCGGGTTACGAACTCAATATAAGAGTGAAAAGCTCGGCAGGCGGACTTAAATCGGGACTCATAAACTACGGCTTTTGCAAGTATATGCTCTCAAATATGAAATATACCGTAAATGAAAACTGTACAGGCTGCGGAAAATGCGAAAGGCTCTGTCCCGTTAATAATATTGAAATGCTTAACGGAAAACCTCAGTTTGCTGATAAATGTATGAGCTGCTACGCCTGTATCCACAAATGTCCCGAAAAAGCGATAAACTTAGGCAAAAAGACAGAAGGCAAAAGCAGATATGTATGTATCGATTATAAAAAGGAAAACCTATAAAAGAAAACTAATAAAAAGGAGTTTAAAACTATGGCAGAAATTATTCTTACTTCAGAAAATTTTGAAAACGAGGTTCTTAAATCAGACAAAAACGTTCTTGTTGACTTCTGGGCATCCTGGTGCGGACCTTGCAAAATGCTTGCACCCACAATAGAAGCAATTGCTGAGGAAAATCACAGCTTCAAGGTTGGTAAAGTGAACGTTGACGACGAGCCCGACCTTGCCGAGGCTTTTGGAATTTCAAGCATTCCCACACTCATTCTTTTCAAAGACGGCAAAGCTGCCGATATGATGGTCGGTCTTCGCTCAAAGGATGAAATTGTAAAGTGGGCAGAGAGCTGATTATGAAATTTTTCAGCTTTTTTAAAAGGCCTGATATAAACGAAGGCTTGGAAAAATTCAAAACCACAAGTGGCGCAGTTCTTATTGATGTTCGCACAAAAGAGGAGTATGCTGAAAGAAAAATCGACGGTAGTATCAATCTCCCCTTGCAGGAAATTGAGAAGATAACCTCAGTTGTTCCCGATAAAAGCACACCGATTTTTCTTCATTGCAGAAGCGGAAAAAGAAGCGGCAAAGCACAGAAGATTCTCTCTTGTATGGGATACACCAATGCGGCAAATATTGGCGGTATAATAAGCTACAAACCATAAAACAAACCCGTAAAATCAACTGAGATTTTACGGGTTAAATATTTATTTGCAAATTGTGTTCACAACTCTCTTTGCACTGAGACTGTCAGTATAAGAGAAGTTGAAATCTCTGAAACGGTCGTTACGTTCTTTCTGAAAATCAGCTTTAACCGCAGCAATTAGCTCCTCTGTTGTTTTTGCAATAAGACCGGGTACAAAGCTCTCATAGTCAAAATAGAAGTCACGTGTTTTTGTGTACCAATTGAGGTCGTAAGCGAAGAAAACCGTCTTCTTTTCAAGAAAAGCGAAATCCATGCAGATTGATGAATAGTCCGTCACAAGCACATCCGAAGCGAGAATCAGCTTTCGCACATCGGGAAAATCCGTTACATCTGTTGCACCCTCGGTATCTCTGTCGCTTATATGTATCTGTGGGTGAAGTCTTACGAAAATCTCGTACTCATCACCCAAAGCCTTTTTTAGTGCCGCAATGTTGAATTTTTTCAGAATCTCCTTGTCTCTCTCGGGGTCATCTCTGAAGGTGGGTGCGTAAAGGAGAATTTTTTTGTTTTTTGTCTGTGGGTACTTTTGGTGAATTTCTGCAATAGCGGTTTCTTTATGCTTTTCGTCTTTCAGATAGTCAACTCTCGGTGCACCTAAAGGCAACACCTTTTTTTCATCCACGCCGAAGGCCTCGGCATAGATTTTTCTTACACCCTCTGATGAGCATACCACGTAGCTGAGCTTACTGTTGGCTGCAATTTCAGCTTTTCTGAGAGCCTCATTCTGCGGAATATGAAGACCGAATTTCTTGAAAGCTCCCTCTGCGTGCCAGAGCTGAGTGATTACCGCATCTTTGCGGAAATTGAGCTTACCCATAGGCAGAAAATTGTCGTTGAGAAAAACATACTCTGATGTGGCAAGAAGTCTCGATTTCACAAGAAAGAAGGCGAGTACTTTGAGGGGGTTGCTGAGAGACAAATCCTGGCGGGTGATATAAACGAACTCAAATCCGCCACGGCTTTCCATTTCGTCTCTTACTGCACCGAGAGCATCGCAGAAATTTTCGTTGTGCATTGAAACGAAAGCCACACGGTTCTTTTTAAGAGGAAACACAGCTCTGCTGAAATTAAAAAACAGGGCATACAAAGTGTAAAAAAGATTTTTCATTTAAAACTTAAGCCCCCATTTAAGGAAGTATTTAAGAATAGACTCAATATGAATCATAAGCAGCTTGTAGTTTCTTTTACTCTCTCTTTCCCAAAGGTGATAAACGGTAACGGCGGGAATGTGGAGAGCCTTATATTTTTCTGCAGTTCTTCTTGCAATGTCGCAGTCTTCAAGGTACATAAAGAAGCGTTCATCAAAACCGCCAAGCTCCATGAAAACAAAGGTGCGGAAGAACATAAAGCAGCCCGTTGCGTTGGTGACAGGGAAGGGCTCGTCGCCCTTTTTGTCAAGCATACAGTATTCAATCATAGTCTTTGAAGGCTCGTCACCCTTGTGAAAGAAGTGGTCGCCGAGGTAACGCACCGTGGGATTCCTTTTGCCAAGCATCTGCAGTCTGCCGTCTTCAAAGCGAATCTGCGGTGAAAGAAGACCGATTTTTTCATCGGTATCTGCATATTCGCAAAGCTGTGTGATTGAATCTTCACGAAGAAGAATATCGGGATTGATTACCACGTGGTATTTGCTTTTGAGGAAAGGTATAACCTTGTTGTGGCCTGCACCGAAGCCGCTGTTCCTGCCTGCTCTGATAACCACAACCTCGGGAAAAGTTGCCTCAATAAAATCGGCAGTACCGTCGGTTGAGTTGTTGTCAACGATATAAAGAGTGAAGGGTACGCCCTTTGTCATTTCAAGAACAGATTTGATTGTAGGTGAAATTTTATCCTTGCTGTTATAGGTTACTATGCAACCGCTTACAGTGTAATCTTTCATATTTTCTCTCCTTTTGTTAAGCCGTCCCCTTCAGGGGAAGGTGGATTTTCGCAAAGCGAAAAGAGGTCAGGGGCGAGGGCTTACTTCTTAAACACAACTCTTCTGATAAGCTTGCTCACAAGATATCTGCGCCACTTCATTTTCTGCTTGAACGAAGTTTCACCGCCTGTTACATTTCCACCGTGAACACGGTAGTAAATAAGAGGCATATCGATAAATTTTACCTTGCCGTAAATTTCACCCATAAGCCCTATCCATTGGTCGTGCATGGGGATAAATCGGGGCATAGGCATAATCTTTTTAAGGAGCTTTCTGTCAAAAGCCATACAGCAGCCCATGTAGGAGTTTTTCATAATGTTGTGTAGTACGCCTTTTTTGCTGCCACGCTTATAAAAGAAGGAATGCTCGGTGATGTTGAGATTTCCGTCGGTGACATAAGCGTTATGAAGAACAAGGTCAGCGCCCTCGTCGAAGGCTTCCATAACCCTCTTCACCTTGTCGGGAAGCCACACATCGTCCTGGTCGCAAAGGAAAATTTTGTCGCCCTTTGTGTAGCGGATTGCGTTGATGAAGTTAGGGACAACGCCTCTGCCCTTACCCTCAACGTAGATAATACGGCTGTCCTCGTCAGCAAGACGGCGGACAATTTTTTCCGTCATACCGCCGGGAGCATCATCAGAAATGATGATTTCATCCTCGTGAGAAAGCTGAGGGAGAATTGACCTTAATTGCTGTTCAATATATTTTTCGCCCTTATAGGCGGCTAAAGCAACGGAAATCATAAGACATCCTCCGGAAATACATAAAAATACATTATAATTATATCATAGGTGAAATTGCTTTTCAAGAGTGAGATTAAAATGAAAGACCCTGCCCGTGGTGGGCAGGGTTGGTATAAGAATTCAGGCTCTCAGAACCTTAATTGCAGTTTTTAATGAATAGGAAACAATTATAACAGAAACTACAGCGGCAAGGCAGAGGAAGCCTGTAGCTTCGCCGAAACCACCTATAAGGAAAACCGAATACGACCCCAAGTTTACAAATATGTTCAAAAAAAGAATCAAACGGTCACTCAGCTTTATTAAAGAACGGAATGCGATATACAGTACAAATGAACCTACAGCACATATTATCATGTTTAAATACATAATGGTCATAATTTCATCATTATCAAAATGCGGATAATTAGGGAATATGATAAAGTAAATGAAAATTATTATATTTATGAGCCAAGGAATGGTGTATATAGCTAAACTGATTTTTCTGATAATGTTATTCTTGTTCATAATCACATCTCCTTTATATTTAAAACAAAATCGAGTTTAATGCCTTATTTATTTTTGAATTTTATCTGCACATAGTTATTACCTCCTTAAAAACTTCTCTTCCAATCACATTATACACATACAATATACTTTTGTCAATATATATTTACACTAAAAGTATTTACACGTAAAGTAATTTATGCTATACTCAAGACAATGAAAGATGGTGAACGTTATGGCGAGTCAGAATCAGGAAAATTTTAAAAGAGGTTGTGCGGAACTGATAGCTCTTTATCTTCTTTCAAAAGAAGATTTATACGGTTATCAGATATGTCAGCTTATGGAAGAAAAAAGTGGCGGCAGATTCACAATGCTTGAAGGCTCTCTTTATCTTATCCTTTATAAGCTTGTAGAACTTGAATATCTTACAACATACACAAAGCTTGTGGGTAAAAGAAGAACAAGAAAATATTATCATCTTGAAGAAAGCGGAAGAAAGTATCTTTCAGAGATGATAAACGAATATGATGAGATTTCAAAGGGAATATGTCTTATTTTAGATCGTGAGGAGAAATAAAATGAACAATATAGAAAGAGATATTGAACTTTACCTTGATAAAATCAAAGTGAATCTGATTTGCAAAAAAGAAGAGAAAAACAGAATAGTTTCAGATATAAGGGAATCGGTATATGATTTTGTTGAAAACAATAATATCAATGATATAAAAAAGGTTTACGGTCATTTCGGAACACCTGAAGAAATTGCTAAAACATATTACAGTGAAAAAGAACTTGAAGAAATCAAAAAAACTGCAAAAAAAGAAAACTATATACGATATGCCATAATTGGAGCGTTTATAATTTTTGTGATAGCAGTAATATGTACTGCGGCTAATTCAAACAGATTATTAAAAGAGAAATATTCGAGACCGAGATACGGTCTTGTGCAGGTTTATAATATAGACACAAACGGTACAATTTCATAAAATAAAAGGGGCTTTCAAAAGCTCCTTAATTTTTTTCTTTTAAACCTTGTAATTATTCCCGTATATAGATATAATATATAATAGATTAATATCGAAAACGGAGAGGAAGAATATGAAAGAAGAAAAATTTCTCATTGTGGGGGCAGGCAGAAGCGGTATTGCTGCAGGTAAAATGCTCATTTCCCTCGGAAAAGAGATTGTAATTTACGATGGCAACACCGACCTTGATACAGAAAAAGTGAAGGAACAAATCGGAACAACTGAGGATATACTTTTCATTCTCGGTAATGTTCAGGCAAATGATTTTGACGGCATTGACAAGTGTGTTGTAAGCCCCGGTGTGGCACTTGATACGCCCGTGATGAAGGCTGTGGCTGAAAAGGGGATTCCCGTTATCGGCGAAATTGAGCTTGCCTACCTTTACGACAAGGGTCAGGTTATTGCTCTCACAGGCACCAACGGAAAAACCACAACAACCTCACTTACATACGAGATTGTAAAAAGCTATAACGAAAAAACACTTCTTGTGGGCAATATTGAAATTCCCTACACAGGTCTTGCTCTCACTTCAGAAGAGGGTGGAGCAACCGTTGCGGAGATAAGCTCATTTCAGCTTGAAACAATGCACACCTTCAAGCCAAAGGTAAGTGCAATTCTCAATATAACTCCCGACCACCTTGACCGTCACAAGACAATGGAAAACTATATTGAAATCAAAAAGTCCATTGCAAAAAATCAAGGTGAAGAGGATTACTGCGTGCTCAATTATGAGGACGGGGTGCTTCGTGAATTCGGAAAGACACTTAAATGCAAGGTAGTTTACTTCAGCTCAGAGCACGAGCTCGAAAACGGCATTTACTACAAGGACAACATTATCTATATCGCAAAAGACGGTAAGGCAGAGGAATTCTGCGACGTGAGAGAAACCAACCTCGTTGGTGTACACAACTACGAAAACATTATGGCGGCTCTCGGCATTACCATGAGCTTTGGTGTTCCTCTCGACATAATCAAGGCGGCAGTTATGCGCTTTACTGCAGTTGAACACAGAATTGAGTTTGTCTGCGAGAAAAAGGGTGTAAAATACTACAACGACTCAAAGGGTACAAATACCGATGCGGCAATAAAGGCAATTGACGCAATGCCATCAAAGACGGTGCTTATTGCAGGCGGCTACGACAAAAACGGTGACTATACCGAATGGGTGAGCCGTTTTCCCGGTAAGGTGCGCAAGCTTGTGCTTATCGGTCAGACAAGAGAGAAAATTGCCGAGGCCTGTATGAAGGCTGATTTCAGAGATTTCTGCTATGCAGAAAGTCTCGAGGAAGCCGTAAAAATCTGTGCCAAAAGTGCAAAGAAAGGTGACTGCTGTCTGCTTTCACCTGCCTGCGCAAGCTGGGGTATGTTCAAAAGCTATCAGCAAAGAGGAACAATGTTCAAGGATTTTGTAAGAGAATTAGAGGATTAATTTATGAGAAAGATTGAGCTTTCAAAAACGGGGCTTATGGTACCCGACATTGCAATAGGCTGTATGAACTATTGCGGAAAAGAAGAGAAAGAAATTGAAGTGCTTGTAAAAACTGCTCTGGAGATGGGAGCAAATTTCTTTGACCACGCTGATATTTACGGTGGCGGTGAAAGTGAAAGAAAGTTTGCTTCAGCCATTAATATGAACGGCGAAAAAAGAAGCAAAATGATTCTTCAGTCAAAGTGTGCAATTGTGCCTCACGCAAGATACGATTTTTCAAAGGAGCATATACTGAGAAGCGTTGAAGGCTCACTTAAAAGACTTCGCACAGATTACCTTGACGTGCTTCTTCTCCACAGACCCGACACTCTTTTTGACGAAGAGGTGGCCGAGGCTTTCGCTGAACTTAAACAGTCAGGTAAGGTGCGCTTTTTCGGTGTATCCAATCACAATCCTGCGCAGATGCAACTCTTAGAAAAGATTACAGGCGAAAAGCTCGTTGCAAATCAGCTTCAGTTTGGCGTTGCCCATTGCGAAATGATTGCAAACGGCATCAACGTAAATATGAAAACTCCCTCCGCAAACGTGAAAGACGGTGCAGTGCTCGAATATTGCCGACTTACGGACACAACAATTCAGGCGTGGGGCCCCGTCAGAGGTACAGTTAAGGGTAAGACAATTTTTAACGATGAAAACTGTACAGCTCTTCTCTGTAAGCTTGAGGAAGTTGGTAAGAAATACGGACTTTCTAAGGAAGCAACTGCAATTGCGTGGATTCTCCGTCATCCCGCAAATATGCAGGCAATTCTCGGCACAACAAATGTGGACAGACTGAAGGATTACCTGACAGCCAGCGGTGTAAAAATCGAGCGTCAGCATTGGTATGACATTTATGCTGCTGCAGGGAATAACCTTCCGTAAATGCAAAATGCTAAATGCTAAATGCAAAATTGCGCTATAAGTTTTATCAACGATAAAAGGACATCCCGCCAAATAAGTTGGGATGTCCTCTCTTTTTGTCTCATTTAAATATACACCGAAACATTTCAAGTTTCGTCAGTTATTTTGCATTTAGCATTTAGCATTTTGCATTAAAAAAGAGCCTTTCGGCTCTTTTTACGGTGTGATTTTGTTTGTTGTGATAAATTCTGCACCGAAGAGTGCCATTACATCAGCATAAACAGTATTATCAACAGTCCACGCACCGATAGGTACACCATTTTCACGTGCATATTTTATAGAAGAGAAGCACTTGTAGAAATCCTTGTGATAAAAGTTAATACCGAAGTTATGCTCCATGCAGAAATCGATTTCTTCCTTTGTGGGATTGTGTCTGAGATAAAGAATGGTTGCGTCTTTGTCAAGCTTTCTGTATTCTGTAAGGAAGTCGCCGTTAAAGGAAATGAACACAGCTTTTTCGGAAAGTCCGTATTCAGCTACGGTTTCCTTAAGTAAGGGCAGATAATTGGTGTCGCAGTTTTTGATTTCAATAACAGGAATAATTTTTCCGTCGTTCACGCAGATCTGAAGGTATTCTTCAAGAGTGGGGATGGGCAGAGTGCCGTAGCTTTCAATGCCGTTGCCTGAGTCCATTTGGAATTCCATAAGCTCATCGAATGTTAAATCGGCAATACGTCCTTCTCCATTTGTAAGTTTTGAAATTTCATCGTCGTGGATAACAACCCATTTTCCGTCCTTTGTGGTGTGAATGTCACATTCCATACCCCAGAAGCCTGCTTCGGCTGCACCCTTAAAGGAAGGGATGGTGTTCTGCGGATAAACGCCTGAAAAGCCACGGTGCGCAATGAGCTTTGGCGGATTTCCTGTGTGCTGAGAAATTGAAAGTGAGCCCGGAATTGTTTCCATACACATAGGAAGAAGGATAATACCGATTAGCAGAGCAATAACCGCTGCAAGAGAGATAAGTGCAATTTTAAGACCTTTTTTCTTTTTCATTTTTATTTCCTCCTGAGTTTTATATCTTAATTATAATCCTTTTACCTCAAAAAGGCAATAGCAGATAATTTGCTTATATGACTTGAACATTTCATAAAAATATGTTAATCTAATAGATGAACTATTTAATCAGGAAGGATGAATGAGATGACAGAAAGAGTTGATCTTAAAATACAGGAACTCAAAAGAATTCAGTCAGAAGAATACTATAAGAAAAAGGATGCCGACCTCTTTTCCTGGGGACTTACAGAAAAGGATGCAAGCGGAAAGGAAGTACCACTTGCAATAACCGACGAGGAATATGAAGAACTTATTATTGCCGCTAACGGTGTAAACACAGTTGCAAGCCGTAACAATGTTGCAAAGGCGCTTAACGTTGTTGCAGTCTGCACCATTGTTGTAGGTTTCATTGTAGGCTTTGCACTTATGACCTTCGCTGAAAGCTCAAAAATTGCTTACATTTCAATTTCAATGCTTATCAGTATTCTTGTTGCTTTTATGTTCTGGGGACTTGCAGAAGCAATTAAGCTCCTCCAGCAGCTTATTGACAGAAAAGCACCTGAACGTCCCACAGAAGCAGCGAAAGCTCCTCAGCAGCCACGTCCCGCTGCTCAGGCACAGCCTCAGACACAGTATCAGGTTACATACACAACGGCAACACCGCCTTTTGTACAGATGAATCCTCAGCAGATGGGTTATCAGCCCGTTCAGATGCCTCAGGCACAGCCCGTAGCTTATCAGCCGGTTAACCCTGCTGCATATCAGCAGGTGCAGATTCCTGTTCAGCAGGTACCACCCACAATGCCAAGATAAAATAAAAGAGCCTCTCGATTCGAGAGGCTTCCAGACTGTCGATAAACGCACAAGAGCAACAATACCGATTTGACAACGATAAAAAATAAATAATTATCCAATTTGATCTTAACTGAAAATCGCACAAAGTGTCGAACCTTGTGCGATTTTAGTATTGTTTTGACCTTTTTT
>JAFWZS010000065.1 GCA_017522205.1 Clostridia bacterium | reverse complement strand
CTGAAGAAGGTACAGGCGTTGTTCATATCGCTCCCGGTTGCGGTGCAGAAGATAACGAGCTTGGTAAAAGATTGGGTCTTCCCGAAATTATGCCCGTTGACGATATGGGTATCTTCCTTAAGGGCTTCGGCTTCTTCACAGGAAAGAACTCAAAGACAATCGCTGACGAAGTATTTGAAGAACTTAAAAATAGAGATAAACTTTACCTTGTAAAGCCCCACGAGCACAGCTATCCCGTATGCTGGAGATGTAAGGAAGAGCTTATCTACCGTCTTGTTCCCTCATGGTTTATTGCTACTGAGGAGCTTAAGCCCAGACTTATCAGAAATGCTCAGAGTGTTAAGTGGGAGCCCGAATCAAACGGCAAGAGAATGCTTGACTGGCTCAACAATATGGGCAACTGGAACATTTCACGTAAGCGTTACTACGGTATGCCTCTCCCCTTCTATGTATGTGAGGAATGCGGAAATGTTCACGTTGTAGGTTCAATTGACGAGCTCAAGAGCCTTGCAGTTGACCCCGCTAAGGTTGATGCTCTTCCCGAGCTTCACAGACCCTGGATTGACGAAGTTGAAATCAAATGTCCCAAGTGTAGTGCAAATGTTAAGCGTATCACCGACGTCGGCGACGTTTGGCTTGATGCAGGTATTGTTCCCTTCTCAACAACAGGCTACTTTACCGATAAGGAAGAATGGAAGAAGAACTTCCCTGCAGAATGGGTTGTTGAAATGCGTGAGCAGGTTCGTCTCTGGTTCTATTCACTTCTCTTTATGAGTACTGTTCTTGAAGACAGAGCTCCCTATGAAAGAGTTCTCTGCCATTCAAGTGTTGTTCAGGAAAGCGGTGAAAAGTTCTCAAAGACAGGCTTTATGATCCGCTTTGACGAAGCAGCAGAAAAAATCGGTGCTGATACAGTACGTTACCTCTATGCAGGCGGTCCTGTTGCCAACGACGTGCGTTTCGGCTTCAATCTCGGTGACGAAGCAAGAAGAAAGCTCCTTTCATTCTGGAATATTTACACCTTCTTTGAAACCTATGCAAGAATTGACAAGCCCAACTTTGAAGGCTACACTCCCGACAAGAGTGCAATGACAATCACAGACAAGTGGCTCGTTATCAGAACAAACGACTTCATAAAGAAGGCAACTGCTCAGATGGACGACTACAAGGCATATAACCTCGTTAAGGAATTTGAAATTTTTGTTGACGATATTTCCAACTGGTATATCAGAACAAACCGCCGCCGTTTCTGGAAAACAGGCGACGAAAAGGATAAGATGATTGCTTACTGGACACTCTTTAACGCTCTTAACACCTGCGTTAAGGTTATGGCTCCCATCATTCCCTTTATGACAGAAAGCATCTGGCAGAACCTTACAAGAAGAGTTCTTCCCTCATCAGAGCTTTCAGTTCACCTTTCAGACTGGCCCACAGCAATTGAAGGCTTCGAGGATGACGGCATTATCGAAGGCACTGCTTATGCAAGAGAAATCATTGCAACAGCGCTTAAGCTTCGTAACGAGCATCAGATGAAGGTTCGTCAGCCTCTTTCAACTCTCTTTGTATGCTGCGACGAGGCTAAGGCTGAAAACGTAAAGATTTACGAAAAGAACATTCTTGATGAGCTTAACATCAAGGTTCTCGAATATATTACAGATTCATCTGTTCTCAAGGACAGCTACCTCACCGTTAACTTTAAGGTTGCAGGTGCAGTTCTGAAGCAAAATGTAAACAAGATGAAGCAGGCTCTTGAAGCTGCTACAGCTGACGAAATGGCTGCTTATACTGCTAAGGCACTCAATGGCGAAGCTGTTCTCGTAAATGGCTTTGATGAAGCTTACGATCCCTCAATCTTCACAATTATGCAGAAGACCAAGGCAGGTATCGTTTCGGCTGAATTCGGCGAGGACACAATCGCTCTTGACGTTGTTCTTACAGAAGAGCTTATCAAGGAAGGTACAGTGCGTGATGTTGTACGTCAGTGCCAGCTTATCCGTAAGGAAGCAGGCTACGAAGTTGAGCAGAGAGTTGTAATGGCTCTTTCCTCTGCTTCTGAAAGCATTATGGCTGCTCTTACAGAAGCTAAGGACCATATGGCTTCAGAGCTTCTTGCTGATGAAATCGTTCTCGGCGGTGAAATTGCAGCAGACCTTACAAAAACAGTTTCAATCGGCGACGATGAAATTACAATTTCAGTAAAGAAAGCATAAAAATTAAACGAATTTTTCACCCCGCAGTAAGCGCTGTGGGGTGAACTTAAAAGACAGCAGATTACATATTTTCGTATACTATTATACATAAGGATTTTATTTCGACAAAATTCGACAGAAAATCCAAAATTCCGTATACTATTATATATAGATTTTTCTGCTTTTAAAGAAAGGAAGAAAATCCATGGCAAACGACAAGAAAATGGTTGAAGATATCACTTCTATGGAAGAAGATTTTGCGAAGTGGTATACTGATATTTGTAAAAAAGCTGAGCTTGTTGAATACACAAGCGTAAAGGGCTGTATGGTTATAAGACCTTACGGCTACGCAATCTGGGAAAACATTCAGAGAATTCTTGACAAGATGTTCAAGGATACAGGTCACGAAAATGTATGTATGCCCATGTTCATCCCCGAAAGTCTTCTTCAGAAGGAAAAGGACCACGTTGAAGGCTTCGCTCCCGAGGTTGCTTGGGTAACTCACGGCGGCAGCGAAAGACTCGAAGAAAGACTTTGTGTTCGTCCCACCTCAGAAACACTTTTCTGTGAGCATTATGCAAACATAATTCAGTCACACAGAGACCTTCCCAAGCTCTACAATCAGTGGGTAAGCGTTGTAAGATGGGAAAAGACCACCCGTCCCTTCCTTCGTTCAAGAGAATTCCTCTGGCAGGAAGGTCACACCATCCACGCAACTGCTGAAGAAGCAATTATTGAAACAGAAAAGATGCTTAATGTTTATGCAGATTTCTGCGAAAGATACCTTGCAATTCCCGTTGTAAAGGGCAAGAAAACCGAAAGCGACAAGTTTGCGGGTGCAGTTTCAACCTATGCGATTGAAGCACTTATGCACGACGGAAAGGCTCTTCAGGCAGGTACCTCACACTATTTCGGCGACGGCTTTGCAAAAGCTTTCGGTATTCAGTATCAGAGCAAGGAAAACAAGCTTGAATATCCCCATCAGACCTCATGGGGTATGACAACAAGACTTATCGGTGCTATCATTATGACACACGGTGACAACAACGGTCTTGTGCTTCCTCCCGATGTTGCTCCTATTCAGGCAGTTATTATCCCTGTTGCTCAGCACAAACCCGGCGTTCTTGAAAAGGCAGCAGAGCTTAAGGCAAGCCTTGAAGCAGCAGGCATCCGTGTTAAGCTCGACGACAGCAACAACAGCGCAGGCTGGAAGTATTCAGAATATGAGATGAAGGGTGTTCCCGTTCGTATTGAAGTAGGTCCCCGTGACATTGAAAACAATCAGTGCGTAATTGTTACAAGACACAACCGAGAAAAGAGCTTCGTTTCACTTGACGGACTTGCGGATACAGTTAAGGAAAAGCTTACAGAGGTTCGTGAGGGCATTTACAACAAGGCTCTCGAAAACAGAGAGAACAGAACCTACGCTTGCACAACTATGGATGAAATCACAAAGGCTCTCGACGAAAAGGGCGACGGCTTTATCAAGGCTATGTGGTGCGGCGATGAAGAATGCGAAGACAAGGTTAAGGAAGAGACAGGCGTTGGTTCAAGATGCATCCCTCTTGTTCAGGAAAACCTTTCCGAAACTTGTGTATGCTGCGGTAAAAAAGCACAGTATATGGTATATTGGGGCAAAGCTTATTGATTTTTGTTTCCCGATTGGAATAATAATCAACCGAAGTGTTTTAATTTTTTCAGCACTTCGGTGTTTTTTTACGCCTTTTTATTCTCTTTTGGAATATTCTATTTCGATTTTGGAAGGAAAAGCCGTTTTTTGGACTTTTATTCCGTTTTAGAAATAAAAAGTTTTGTGAATTATATTATCTTTAAATTTGTTTTTTTCTTGATTTTATAAGGATTATTAGCTAAATTATTAATAAATATTGTTGATAATTTTTCACAAAATTTATTAAAAAGGCAAAAAAAGCCATTTTCGTCACCTTTCCACAAAGTAGTGAAGTGCTTACCCGTGATTTTATAAACCTTTCACAAAATCCACTCCTGATTCGACCCCTTTCACAAGGTTTTTTTATTCTATTTTATAATTATAAGCCTCGTAGGGCTGTATAAAACTTGACATTTTTGTCATAAATAGATATAATACCTCCTGTTGCCGATATGGAAAAAGTAATAAAACTGAAGGGACGCCTCCCTTCCAAGCGGTAAATGATAAGTTAACTTTTGCATCTGCAAGGTCAGAGACCGGACAGAACACCTTAGCTTAGTACAACACAGAAACGATAATTTAGAAAAGGATTTTTTTGTGTTCTGATTTCAAGGTCTATGCAAATTTAAAATGCAAAAGTAAAAAGCTTTCATTTCTTTAAACCGCTCTGCCAGAGGTTTCAGCAAAAAACTTTACTTAAGCTAAACTGTACCGAAGGCAAGACAAACCAAGAGGTGATAAAATGAAAAAGGCCTTAGCAAGATTAATGCTTATTGCATTCAGTATTGTTATAATCGCCGGTGTCATACCACTCTCAGCAAACGCAGCTTCCACCACCAGCAGCAATAAAACAACAATTTTTAAATATCTCACAGAAGAATTAGGATTCAATTCGGCAGCAGCATGCGGTATCATGGCAAACATTGAAAAAGAATCCAGCTTCAGATCAAACGTTATTATCCGTGACAGCAACGGACTTCCCAGCGGCGGTCTTTGCATGTGGAACGGAGGAAGACTTAACAACCTCAAAAACTATTGTGCAAAAAAGGGCCTCAACTACCTTTCAATTGAAGGTCAGCTCAGTTACCTTGAACATGAGCTTCAGAAGAGCCAGTACAAGCACATCTACAAATACCTCAAAAACGTAGCTGATTCATCAAAGGGCGCATACAACGCAGCTCACTACTGGTGCTACTACTTTGAAATTCCCGCTAACAGGGGTTCAAAGTCAGTTCAGAGGGGTAACTCAGCAACAAAGAACTATTGGCCTGTTTACGGCAACATAGAGCTTAAAACACCCAAGCTTTCTGTTGCAAAGGGCACAACCTATGAACCTGAAAAGAAGCTCACAGTCAACTGGACTTCAGCAGGCAGTGACACAGACGGTTACAAGGTTTACCTTGTAAAAAAGAACGCAG
This sequence comes from Clostridia bacterium, assembly GCA_017522205.1. Taxonomy (GTDB): domain Bacteria; phylum Bacillota; class Clostridia; order Oscillospirales; family Acutalibacteraceae; genus UBA6857. Next base: position 48,138 of record JAFWZS010000065.1, on the reverse strand, counting down.
AAACAGGAAAATATGATTACGACAATGCAAAGGTTGCAAAGCTTGATTCAGACGACAAGAGCTTTACAATCAAAGCGCACAACATGAAAATCGGCTCCTACAAGGTTTATGTCAATGCCTTCCATAAGGCTACCGGCCTTGAAGAAAAGAGCAACGTGCTTAACATCAAAATCAAGTGTCCCGACCACAAATTTACTACAAAGGTTACTTCCCTTCCCACTGAAAAGAAGGATGGTGTGAAGACCCTTACCTGTAAGGTTTGTGACACAGTAAAGAAGCAGGCTTATCAATTTGAGGATTACCTCAAGACTTTAAGAGTTGACAATGTTTCTGCAATTGATGTAACAGATTCAACACTCAAGGTAACCTGGGATGATTTCAAGTTTGCTGACGGTTACATTGTGTATGCAAAAATCTGCGATAAGTGGCAGAAGATTGCTACAATCAACTCAGGCAAAACCGAGATTTCAGTTAAGAATCTTGACAACGAAAGAACCTACGAATTCAGAGTGAAGGCTTTCAATAACAGTCAGGATGAAACAGCTTATTCAAAGGTTTCAAAAACACTTAAGGTGACAACAGAGCCTGCTCCCGCACCTGAAAGCAACGAAAATTCAGCAGTAAATCAGCTGCTTGACTTCTACGGAAATCTCTTCAGTTCAAATAACGCTTAAAAACCGCCTTTAAGGCGGTTTTGGTTTTTATTGGTAATTTTACCATTTTCAACATCAAATGAGTTTTAGGCGTTGTTTTGGAAGAATTTTGCAAAGCTTTTGGTTTCAAGGTGCTTTGCACAGATGTTTTCACTTAGCACTTCCGATAAGCAGACAAGAAAAAGAGAGCTGTATCAATGACAGCTCTCTTTTTCTTTATATTCAGTTCTTACTGATTTTGTAAAGGTCTATGCAGCCCACGGGACAAGCCTCATGGCACTTGCCGCAGCCTATGCACTTGTCATAATCAACCTTTGCACAGAAGTTTTCAACTGTTACCGCACCTGCTTCGCAAGCCTTTACGCACTTCATACAGCCGATGCAGCCTGCTTTACACTGCTTTCTTGTCTCTGCACCCTTAGCGTGGTTTTTGCAGAGAACTGCAGCCTTCATTGTATCAAGGGGGAAAAGGTCAATAAGCTGTCTCGGGCAGGTCTTGATGCACATTTTACAAGCCTTGCACTTATCGGGATTGATTCTTGCAACGCCGTCGCAGATGAAAATTGCCTCATAAGGACAAACCTCAACACAGTCACCAAAGCCGATACAGCCGTGAACGCAGTTCTTAGGACCGCCGAAAAGCTGAGTTGCAATTTTACATGAGTGTACACCGCTGTAATCGAGCTTTTCTTCTACATTCATTCTGTTGCCCTGACACATAACAGCAGCAACCATAGGCATAACCTCGCCCGCTTCAAGACCCATTACTTCTGCAATTGCCTTTGCGGCATCATTACCACCGGGAGTACAGAGGTTACATTCAGTTGTTTCGCCCTTTGAAAGAGCAGCAGCATAACCGTCACAGCCGGTATATCCGCAGGCACCGCAGTTTGCACCGGGAAGGCACTCACGCACCTTTTCAGCCTTTTCGTCAACGGGCATTGCGAAAACAATGGAGGCAATTGCAAGACCAAGACCTGCAATAAGACCGATGGCTGCAACAATGATTACGGGAATTAAAATCTGATTCATCACTTTACCTCCTTAACCGAAAATGTTTTCAACGATACCTGTAAAGCCAAGGAAGGACACAGCTACCAATGAAGCGGCAATAAGAGTAATTGGAAGTCCCTGAAGGAATTTGGGAATGTCGTTACTTTCCATTCTTTCACGTATACCTGAGAACATTACCATTGCAAGCATAAAGCCGAGACCTGCACCGACGGAGTTGAACATTGACTCTGCAAAGTTGTAGCCGCTGTCAATGTTAAGAATAACAACACCGAGAACTGCACAGTTAGTTGTAATAAGAGGAAGATAAATGCCGAGTGCGTTGTAAAGTGCAGGCATATACTTCTTGAGGATAATTTCAACAAGCTGAACGAGAGCAGCAATTACGAGAATGAATACGATTGTCTGGAGATATTCAAGGTCAAACTGCACAAGAAGGAACTTGTTAATAGGATAGGTTACTGCAGTTGCGAGAGCCATAACGAAAATTACGGCAGCACTCATACCCGTTGCAGTTGAAAGCTTCTTCGATACGCCAAGGAAGGGGCAGATGCCAAGGAACTTTGCAAGAATATAGTTATTAGTGAGAATAGCTGTAAGAAGAATAGCTAAAAGTCCTTTTGTCATTTCCATTATTCAGCTACCTCCTCTTTCTTATTAGCACTGTTGAGGGCACAGTTATGAGCCATGGGACAAGCCTCACAGCCACGAAGCTCTGCTCTGGGCTTGCCTTTTTTCTCTGCCATTCTGTTAACAGCAGCCATCAGAAGACCGTAGGTGAAGAAGCCACCCGGAGGAAGAATGAAGATAAGCATGGGATTCTCTGAAAGGAAGGGTACGCTCATACCGAGGAAGGTACCTGCACCGAGTATCTCTCTTACAGCACCCATTGCGAACAGCGCTGCAGTAAAGCCTACGCCCATTCCGAGACCGTCAAGAGCTGAAGCAAGAACGGGATTCTTACTTGCAAAGGCTTCTGCTCTGCCGAGGATAATGCAGTTTACAACGATAAGTGGAAGATAAACGCCAAGCTGTTCGTCAAGCGCAGGAAGGAAAGCCTTAACTGCCATCTGCACAATTGTAACGAAGGAAGCGATAATTACGATATAAGCGGGAATACGCACCTTATCGGGAATAACCTTACGAAGGGCAGAAATAACAATATTTGAACAGATAAGAACAATTGAAGCGGCAAGGCCCATACCGATTGCACTTTCAACTGAGGTTGTCGTTGCAAGGGTGGGACAAGTACCGAGTACAAGACGCAGAACAGGGTTTTCTGCAATTATACCCTTGCTGAACTCCTTGCCTAATGATTTCTTTTCAGCCATTATTCTGCACCTCCCAATACTGTTTCAAATTCACCTATTACTGCATTTACAGCACTTACTACTGCCTTTGAGGTGATTGTTGCTGCTGTAATTGCCTGAATGTTCTGACCGTCGTTTGAGTTTTTGTCTACGGTAAGCTGGCCTGATTTTCCGGAAAAACGGCTCTTGAAAGCTTCACCCGTTGCGTTTGCACCAAGACCGGGAGTTTCACTGTGTGAGAGAATTTCAATGCCGGTAATTACACCCTCTGTGTCAAGACCTACCATAACAGCAACTGTACCACCGTAGCCCTTTGCACCTGAGGTGAATACATAACCGATTGTGTTACCCTCTTTGTCAAGACCTGCACAATAGGTAATTCCGCTTTCAAGAGTTGTAACCTCTGAAAAGTCCCCTGCTGTGGGAAGAACCACCATACGGCTTGCGTTTTCTTTTTCAACTGCGTTAAGAGCAATTTTTTCTGATGTTATCATATTTGTTCCTGCAAGAAGAGTTGTTGCCACAAGGCAGATAACAAGAAGAGCTATTGCAGGAAGGAGAATTGCTTTAGGATTCATCTTTTTCATGCTTTTTTCTCCTCCTTCTTACCCTTTTTCTCTTTGAGTGTACCAAAAGGCTTTGCTGCTGAGAGGTTTTCAATATGAGGAACAAGGATGTTCATAAGAATAATTGAGAATGAAACACCTTCGGGAAGAGCACCGAACACTCTTATTACAAAGGTAATAAGTCCGCAGCCGATACCGAAGATAAGCTTACCCTTTTTGTTGATGGGGCAAGTTGTGTAGTCAGTTGCCATAAAGAAGGCACCAAGCATAAGACCGCCGCCAAGAAGCTGATATGCGGTATACTCGAGGTTAAAGCCACTGTAAAGGAACATTGTTGCTGCAACAGTTCCGATGAAAGCAAAGGGAATAATGGGAGAAATAACTCTTCTGAGCATAAGATAAAGTCCGCCACAGATAAGAGCGATTGAACAAACCTCGCCCATTGAACCGCCGTGCTTACCTAAAAGCATATCAGTAAGTGTGGGAAGTGCATCAGCTACTGCTGAAAGGTCACCGCCCTTTGCAGAAGCAAGAGTTGCCATAGGTGTAGCTGAAGTAACTGCGTCAGCATTCCAGCAGTTCTGGAAAGGTGTTACCCACTTAGCCATTGCTGTAGGGAAGGATACCATAAGGATAATTCTTGCTGTCATTGCAGGGTTTACAAAGTTCTGGCCGATACCGCCAAACATCTGCTTAACCACCACAATTGCAATTACACTGCCTACTGCTGCCATCCATAAAGGAAGGGTTGCAGGAAGGTTGAAAGCAAGGATAAGTCCCGTTACAACTGCTGAAAGGTCACCTAAGGTGTTTGACCTTTTCATAACCTTTCTTGAAAGGTACTCTGCAATTACTGCAGAGGCTACTGTTACGGCTGTAAGAGCAAGGGCTCTTGTGCCGAAATAAACAACGCTCATAATAAGAGCAGGAATAAGTGCAATAATCACGTCAAGCATAATGCCTGTTGTTGTTTCGTTTGAACGCACGTGAGGTGAAGCACTTACGGTTAATCTTTTACTCATTTCTTTGCACTCTCCTCTCTGAGGACCTGCTTTGCAAGTCTCATATACTGAACAAGAGGTCTGCCTGAAGGACACGCATAAGCGCATGAGCCACATTCCATGCAAACACCGATACCGATTTTTTCGAGTTTTTCGGCATCCTTGATTCTTGCATATCTTTCAATAAGAGTAGGCATAAGGCTCATAGGGCATACATCAACACATCTGCCGCAGCGGATACACTCACGCTCTGTTTTTATAAGGTCCTTTCTGTCGTCAAAGGCTAAAAGTGCATTGTTCTGCTTACAGATTGGAGCATTTGTGTCACAGATTGCAATACCCATCATAGGACCGCCTGAGATAATCTTTCTGGGCTCTGATTTGAATCCGCCACAGAAGTCAATAATATCCTGAATATTGGTACCGATAGGCACACGGAGATTTTTAGGCTCCTTGATCGCACCGCCGTCAACGGTAATTGAACGGCTTACAAGAGGCTTACCTGTTTCAAGATATCTTGCAATAAAGGCAATTGAAGCAACGTTCATTACAATACAACCAACGTCTGCAGGAAGCTTTCCGGGGGGAACCTTTCTGCCTGTTGCGGAAAGCACCATCATTTTTTCAGCACCCTGAGGATACTGTGAACGAAGGGTCATAAGCTTGATTGCGTCGCCGATTTCGTTATCACGGTCTGCAATCTCCTTCATTATTTCAAATACCTTAGGCTTGTTATCTTCAATTGCAATAATTACCTTTTCAATTCCCAGAAGCTGTCTTACCTTTTCAACACCTTTAATCACGTTTTCTGAGTTCTCAACACACTCACGATAGTCAACGGTGATATAGGGCTCACATTCAGCAGCGTTGATAATAAGAGTATCAATCTTCTTATCAGCGGGAACGTTTAGCTTGACATGGGTGGGGAAGCCTGCACCGCCAAGACCTACAAGGCCTGATTCACGAACGGCTGCACAAAGCTCCTCCTTGTTAGTAACAACGGGAGGCTTTATATACTCGCACATTCTCATTTCGCCGTCACTTTCAATTGTAACACCTTTGGTAATGATACCGTTTGCAAGCTTGATATCGCCTACGGCAGTAACCTTACCTGAAATTGTTGCGTGGATAGGTGCAGAAACAAACTTATCTGAATCACCGATTTTCTGACCGACGGCTACTATATCTCCAACCTTTACAAGAGGAGTACAGGGTACACCGATGTGCTGCTGCATAGAAATTACAACCTTTGAGGGAATGGGCATTCTCTCAACAGGCATTTCAGCAGTGTTTTTGCTGTGGGATACTCTTACACCGCCACGACCACGTCTTACGGCGGAAAGCACCCCTTGGGTTTTCTTGCTCATTTACTCATCTCCTTATTTTGTTTAACAGTGATTTTCTCAATTCTCGGCATAAGCACCGTAAGCATAAAGCCCGTGACACTTCCCGTTATAAGAGAAAAAATTAAAAGGTATTTCAAATAATTTATAAGTGAATACGTGCCTGTTACACAAAGAGCAGCCATAAGCTGACCTACATTGTGTGCAGCGGCACAAATAATTCCGATGCCGATAAAAGAAAAGACTTTTCCTCTCTTCTTTATTACGAGACACAGCAAAGCTGTGCTGAGTACACCTCCGAAAAGGCTCATAAAGGCTGCCGTTGCCCCTCTTGTAATAAGGGCAAAAATTCCTTTTATAACTGTAATACATATTGCTCCGGGAAAGCCCATCACCGTGGCAACATACATTGTTACAACATTGGAAAGTCCCGGCTTTGCCCCAACGGGCAGAAAGGGTATATCAGGTATAAGCATACTTTCAAGGAAGGAAAGCACTAAAGCAAGCGCCGCCATTATTCCGAGAAAGGCAGTTTTGTTTGTTTTCATAGTTTTCCTCAACGAGACAGGGGACGGTTCTCTGTCTTTTTATCTTCTCTTTTAAAGGCTAGCGATGGCGTGATAAGACAGAGAACCGTCCCCTGTCTCATTCAATAAGTTGCAATATGGAAATCGTCTTTGTTTTCGCTCTTTATAACTGCAACAACCTTTTCGGGCACACACGCCATTGTGTCACCCTTTCTCTTAAGCTTTCCTCTTTTTATACAGAGCTTGTCGGGGCAGTCAGAATGAGTAAAGCTGACTGAGTCCTTTTCCAAAAGAAGTGTGCAACCTCCGACAGTAAATTCCTCTCCCGTACATTCAGAAAGAGCTACTGTTTTTATAAGCTCACCCTCAAAATAAATTTCTGCAGTAAGCTTTTCATTTTCTCCTTTGAAAGAACAGAGAAATAAAATTACAATAAGAAGACAGAGCGAAGCAATGAGAATTATATCTCCCTTTAAAAGGGGCAGTTTTCTTTTTTTACTGCTGTTCAAATTCAATTTCACCTACTGTGGTTATATTAAGGTTTTCGTCCACGAGAACTGCAGAGGCACCTGCACCTTCCAGAATTTCAATTGCTTTTTTTTCACCCACAAGAAGGCAGGCAGTTGAAAGTGCGTCTGACATAACACCGCTTTTTGCCACAACAGTAGCACTTATAAGTCCGCTTTCTGAGGGATATCCCGTTGTTGCGTCAAGGATGTGGTGATATCTTTTTCCGTCTTTTTCGAAATAGCGTTCATAGTCACCTGAGGTGGAAACAAAGCCCTCATCAATGGAAATCACACCGAGGTATCTGTCCGTCTCTCTGGGATGAGTTACAGCAATGCGCCACTTGTCACCCTTTGCGTTATATTTTCCGTAAGCCACAATACTACCACCGACAGAAACAATTGCACCTTCTGCTTCTGTGTCAGAAAGATAGGTGTAAATCAAATCACAGGCATAGCCTTTGCCGATTGCACCAAGATCAAGAAGTGTACCATCGTCTGCGGTGAGTGTGTAGCCTTGTGCCTGAACCTTGTCTGTACCGACAGTTTTCAATGCTTCTTCTATTTCATTTTCTGAAGGCACTCTCTCATTTTCTTCACCGATATTCCAGAGTCTGCTGACCCTGCCTACAGTAAGGTCAAATTTCCCCTCAGTAAGCCTTGAAAGAGATTGCATATCGTAAATCACTTCACCGAGATATTTATTCTGCACCTTGCCATCTTTGTTGAGGATACCTATGGCAGAGCTTTCCTTTCTCCAGGAAATTGTGTCTTCAAGGCCGTTTATAATACTTGTTATATCTCTTATTGCCGTACCGGGATTTTCAGAATAAATTTTTTCCGTCACCACGGTACCCATAGCAATTACACTTTTTTCAGAAAGAGGGTATTTTTTATTCCTCTCTGACACAAAAAAAACGGAGATAATTATTAAAGCTGTCAGAGAAAGAGCTGCAATCATACTGATTAATCTTTTTCTGTTTGCCATAATTCATCACCCGAAAATTAAATTCATAATCAACACACATAATTAAGAAAAACATCATCCCCATTGTGTATCAGCTTATTTTATAACATTTTTCAGTTTTTTTCAAGTGTATTCAAATAATTCTTGCACAAAAGGATGAAATTGGCTATAATACAATATAGAATGCAAAATTCAAAATTCAAAATGCAAAATTATGGTCGCAGATTTATGTGTCTGAAATCTGTCAGATATAGTCTGCGAAATCAATTCAGACATAAAGGATAAAGAGCTGTTTTATCCGCTTGATCAGAATTTAAAATGGTATCCTGCCCGTCGGATTTATGCTTTTTGGCGGTACGGATCTAAAAATTCGGCAGTAACTGATACGGTTACAATCGGAACGAAGTGACCCGATATTTTGCATTGTGCACTTTGCATTTTGCATTTAAGAAAAGTGAGGTAACAAACTATGGATTTCAATCTCAATATTCCCGTTAAAATAGTAAGCGGCAAAAATGCCGTTAAAAATAATGCTCATCTTCTCTCCCCTCTCGGGAAAAGATGTGTAATTGTAACCGGCGGAAAAAGTGCCGTTCTTTCAGGTGCACTTTCCGACGTAGAGGAAGCTTTAACAGAAAACGGAATCAGCTTCACGGTTTATGACAGAATCGGCCCTAACCCCCGTCTTGACCACTGTCACGAATGCGGAAAAATTGCAAGGGAATTCGGTGCTGATTTTATAGTCGGTATCGGCGGAGGCTCACCTCTTGACGCTGCAAAGGCGGTTGCAGTCTATACTGCAAATCCGGATTTCTCACCAAACGATATTTACACAGTCACAGACAGAAAAAAGGCACTTCCCATTGTGCTTGTAGGTACAACTGCAGGAACAGGCAGCGAGGTGGGCAGAGTAAGTGTACTTACCAGCCCTGAAACAGGCAGAAAGAAAAGCATTGCTCCCGATGACTGCTATCCCACTCTCAGCTTTGCAGACAGCACCTATACCGAATCAATGCCCTATGATATTACGGTTTCAACGGCTCTTGATGCTCTTTCCCATGCACTTGAGGGCTATATGAGTATAAAGTGCAGCGACATTCCCACACTTTTCGGTGAAAGAGCAATTGAGCTTATCTGGGAGGGACTTAAGTACTTACACTGCGAAAAGACACTTCCCGACAGCACCCTTCGTGAAAAGCTCTACTACGGCTCACTTTATGCAGGTGTAACTCTTGCTTATTGCGGAACTGCCTTTCCCCATCCTCTCGGGTATATTCTCACAGAAAACTACGGCATTCCACACGGAAAGGCTTGTACTGTTTTTATGGAGGACTTCATAAAAAGAAGCAGCGAATTCGAAAAAGAGAAAACTCAGCGTGCTCTTTCCGTAATGGGTACGGACATAAATGAATTCATAAAGGTTATAAACGAGCTTACAGATGTAACCGATATCAGAATGACCGAGGAAGAAATTGAAAAATATACACTTCGTTTCGACAGTATTCCAAACAACTTCAAGTTCTCTCCCGGCTCTTTTACAAAAGAGGATGCCGTAAGAGTTTTGAAAAAGAAGTTTCTTTCATAAAATATTTAAGAATAAATCAATATAAATATGGTAATTCGAAAGCTATTGTGTTATAATAAATAGTTGGTATTAACAATTTGTTGAAAGGAAGCACCCGTTATGAACAAAACCGTAAAGGGACTTAATATAAATTACATCTGTGAGGGCGAAGGCGAAACAGTGCTCTTGCTTCACGGCTGGGGCTCAAACATAAAGCTTTTCGAAGCTATGATTAACGTTCTTAAAACAAAGTACAGAGTTCTTGCTATGGATATGCCGGGCTTCGGTGAAAGTGAAGAGCCGAAAGAGCCCTGGTGTGTTGACGATTACGTTGACTTCGTGCTTGAATTTCTGAAGGACTACGACTTTGACAAAATCACGCTTTTAGGCCATTCCTTCGGCGGCAGAGTAATAATCAAGCTCTGTTCAAGAGAGCTGCCCTTTGAGGTCGAGAAAACAATTCTTGTCGATGCTGCAGGTGTAAAACCGAAAAAGAGCCTCAAGCAAAAAATCAAGGAAAAAATCTACAAGCTCACAAAGTGGATTTTCTCCCTTTCGATTGTTATGAAGCTGTTCCCCAATGCTCTGGAAAATCTCAGAAAAAGAAACGGCTCTGCAGACTACAATGCAGCTTCACCTATTATGAGACAAACTCTTGTAAAGGTTGTCAACGAAGATCTTTGCCACCTTATGCCCAACGTAAAGTCTCCCACGCTTCTTTGCTGGGGTACGCTTGACGATGCAACTCCACTTTCAGACGGTGAAACTATGGAAAAGCTGATGCCCGAAGCAGCCCTTGTAAAATTTGAGGGTGCAGGTCACTACAGCTTTCTTGAATGTCAAGCACAGTTTCTGAGAGTTCTCGCTTCGTTTATGAAAATCTGAGAAAAGACAGGGGACGGTTCTCTGTCTCCTCATATTGTCAATAAGTTTTAAATAGAGATAAAAAAGACAGAGAACCGTCCCCTGTCTTCCCTGAAAGGATACCGCTATGATAACTGAAATTCTTATGTCACTTTCCATCGTTGCCTTTGCTGCTGCAACTTCACTTTGTACGGTGGATTCAATGCATTTTTTCCAGCTTAACTCATACAGATTCGACACCCACACAAAATGGATGAGAGAAAACGGCAGAAGATTTCTTCCCCACTCAACCTTCTCTGTACTTATGCTTATCTGCCTTTTCCTTGAAATTTCAATCAACATCAAGTCGGCAGTTATTATTTTGCTTTTTGCACTTTCCTGCATCTGGGAAAAGCCCAAGAAAGCAAAAAAGCCTCTCGTTTACACTCCGAGAGTAAAGAGAATGCTTGTTACAATCATCACACTTTCTGCAATTCTGCTTCTCATTACCTGCAGTCTTATGCTTAAGGACCACCACGAAAGCGTTGTTCTGCTTGTGGCAGTACTTCTTTATGCCTTTGCTTCGTTTCTTGTTCTCATTGCAAATCTTATCAACAAGCCTATGGAGCTTTCAATCAACAACGGTTATACAAGAGATGCAAAGAAAATCCTTAAGAGCTGTCCCGACCTTAAGATTATCGGTATCACAGGCTCCTACGGTAAAACAAGCGTAAAATATTACCTTACAACTCTTCTCAAGTCAAAGTACAATGTGCTTATGACACCCGAAAGCTACAACACTCCCATGGGCGTTGTAAAGACAATCAGAGGCTCACTTAAGGCTACTCACGAAATTTTTGTATGCGAAATGGGTGCAAAATGGGTGGGCGATATCAAGGAGCTTTGCGACATTGTTCACCCCCACCACGGTGTTATTACTTCAATCGGACCTCAGCACCTTGAATCCTTCAAAACGCTCGATGCTGTAAAAAGCACAAAGTTTGAGCTTTCAGATTCACTTCCCGAAGGCGGTATGCTTTTCCTTAACGCTGACGACCAGAACATCAAAGATCACGGCAGCAACCGTCCTTACATTTCCTATGCAATCGAAAACGATGCCGACTACAAGGCTTACGATATCTCCGTTTCACAAAGAGGTACTTCTTTCTCAGTAAAGGCACCGAGCGGCGAAACTGAGCAGTACACAACAAAGCTTATCGGCAGACACAACGTGCTTAACATTGTAGGCTCAATTGCAATCAGCCACAAAATGGGTATTGCCCTGAAAGACCTTAAGGGTGCGGTAAGAAAGCTGGAGGGTGTGCCTCACCGTCTTGAGCTTAAGGAAAACGGTGCCGTTACAATAATCGACGACGCATACAACTCAAACCCCAGCGGTACAAAAGCAGCTCTTGAAGCACTCAGTCTTTTTGACGGCTACAAGATTCTAGTTACTCCCGGTATGGTTGAGCTCGGCTCAAAACAGGATGAGCTTAACCGTGAATTCGGCAGAAACGCCTCAAAGGTGTGCGACTTTGTGGTGCTTGTAGGTGAAAAGCAGGCTGTACCCATTAAGGCAGGTCTTCTCGACGAAAACTACAGCGAAGAAAAAATCTTCGTTGCTGACAATATCAATGAAGCAATAAACTTTGTTTATGCACTTTCATCAGAGGGTAAAAAGAAAATCGTTCTTCTTGAAAACGACCTTCCCGACAACTATTAATAAAGGACAGGTGAGCTAAATGAAAATTAAAGTAGGCGTAATGTTCGGCGGAAAGAGTGTTGAACACGAAATTTCAATCATCTCTGCCATTCAGGCAATCGGACATCTGAACAAAGAAAAATACGATGTAATTCCCATTTACATAACCAAGAACAATGAGTTCTATATTGGTGAAAAGGTGGGCGATATCAAATCATACACAGACATCGGCACTCTCCTTAAGGAAAGTCAGAGAGTGATTATGATGAACGAAGACGGCAAAACAAAGCTCATCCGTTACCCTATGAAGAAGTTCGGCAAAAATGAGCTCACATATATTGATGTAGCCTTTCCCGTTGTTCACGGCACAAACGTTGAAGACGGCACACTCCAGGGCTATCTGCAGATGTTCAATATTCCCTATGTGGGCTGTGATGTTCTTTCCTCTGCTGTGGGTATGGACAAATACGTTATGAAAACCGTGCTTAAGGATAACGGCATTCCCGTTCTTGACTGCAAGTGCTTCACTGCAAAGCAGTATGACGACGACGTGGATACAGTAATCAATACTGTTGAAGAAGCAATCGGCTATCCCGTAATTGTAAAGCCTGTAAACCTCGGTTCATCAATCGGTATTTCTAAGGCTGAAAACCGTGACGAGCTTTACGATTCACTTGACACAGCCTTCAGATACGCTTCAAAGGTGCTTATTGAAACTGCAGTGCAGAACCTTAAGGAAATCAACTGCTCCGTTCTGGGCGACTATGAAGAGGCAGAGGCTTCAGAGTGTGAAGAGCCTGTTTCATCAGACAAGATTCTCACCTTCGCTGAAAAGTACATCGGTGACGGCAGCAGTAAGGGGGCAAAAGGCACTAAGGGCGGTGTGAAAGGCTCAGGCGGCAGCAAGGGTATGGCTACACTTAAAAGAAAAATCCCTGCTGACATCACAGACGAGCAGAGAACAATTATAAGAGAATATGCAGTTAAGGCATTCAAGTGCCTCGGTTGCGGCGGTGTTTCAAGAATCGACTTTATGATGGATACCAAGACAGGTAACATCTGGCTCAACGAAATCAACACCATTCCCGGCTCACTTTCATTCTATCTCTGGGAGCCTCTCGGTGTGAAATATACTGAGCTTCTTGACAGAATGATTGCTCTTGCCCTTAAGAGAGAGCGTGAAAACAGCAGCATCACCTACACCTTTGATTCAAATGTACTTCAGGGTGTAAATCTTGGTGGCGGCACAAAGGGTGCAAAAGGAACAAAAGCTTGATAAAAAGGTTCCCTATTTAAATGCAAAATGCAAAATGCAAAGTGCAAAATGCAAAATATCGCTTAAAGTTAAATATAATGATGAAAAGTCATCCCGCTGAGTCAATCGGGATGATTCTTTTTGAGCAGTGTGTGAGAGATTGGGTGAAACAGAAGAAAGCAAAAAATTTTGAGAACTTTGGTGTTCAACGATGGTGGAAAAACAGAATATATTATCGAAGAAGTTTTATAATTCTATAACATCAATAACAAAGCTAATGCTGTTGTTATGTCTTTGTTATAGCTACAAAGCCCCTATTTATAAGGGTTTTGAGAGATTTATAACAATATAACAATAAAAAGTATTTATAAAATTTATAAATAACCCTGAATAAATTATTATATGAAACATTGTTATGTTGTTATGTTGTTTATATTTAATTGCGTAAGGTTGGCGGACGCCCAATGGGCGCCCCTACGTTACTCCCTCCGAGTTTTACTGCGTAAAACCCACCTCCCTCAAAGAGGGAGGCAATTAAGGCTCCCTCTTTGAGGGAGCTGGCAAAATCGAAGATTTTGACTGAGGGAGCGTTTAGACCGACATTTTGTATTATGCAATTAAAAAGCTCCCGAATCAATCGAGAGCTTTGTTATTTTCATTTCTCAGCCTCTTAAGCAAAGTCTGCATCTCCTTTGGCATCTCTGCCTTAAGGTGCATTTTCTCACCCGTTACGGGGTGGGTAAAGCTTACACTCTCACAGTAAAGTGCCTGACGGAAACAGTCCTCATCAGCTTTTCCGTACATTGTGTCGCCGTAAAGAGGTGCACCGAGAGAAGCAAAATGAACTCGAATCTGATGGGTTCTGCCCGTTTCAAGGCGTATTCTCATAAGGGTATAGTTTTCACCGTACTCCAGAGGCTCAAAGTGAGTTTCGGCATAATCCCCACTTTCATCAACGGTACGGTAGGTCTTTATGGGGTCAGGTCGGTAAATAGGCTTTATAATTTCACCCTTTTCCGTAAACTTACCTGTGGCGATTGCAAGGTATCTCTTTTCAAAATTACCCGAAAGTCTTGCTGCCACATGAGCATTAAGGGCACAGATTACAAGACCGGAAGTACCCTTGTCAAGTCTGCCCACACACCTGAAAACTGCCGATTTTCTCTTTTTCATAAGATATGAGGCAACTGCATTTGAAAGAGCATCACCCTGATGATTGTGGGATTCGTGCATTGCAAGATTACCCGGCTTATTGATAACCAGCAGATCCTCATCCTCATAAACTATATCAAGAGGAATGTCAAGGGGAATTGTCTTCGGCTCTTTTTCAGGCATATTCACCGTTACGGTGTCGCCTGTGTGTACAATGTCAACCGTTCTTGTATGCTCTCCGTTAAGAAGCAAACCGTCCTCCACCCTTTTTAAAGAGCGAAGAAGGGTAAGAGATATTTTCATATGGGTTTTAAGAAAGGTGTATACCTTTGCACCGTCGTATTCCTCGGGTACAATGTAGCTTATTGTTCTCAAAGCCTTTCTCCTTTCTTCTTTTAAAATTGTACGGACGCCCAATGGGCGCCCCTACGGTGGTTTTTGAATTTATTTCATTGTTTCTGCAAAATCATCAAGAAGTCTCTTCTTTTCATCCCAGAGCTTCTGTGAAAGGTCTACGTAGTAAACGTGGGGATTTTCAAAACGCTTTACTTCATCCCAGAGTGTGTCTACCTGCTCATTGCAGTACTTCTTTATATCCTTAATATCGGGACAGTCATAGCAGCACTTTCCGCCGTCAAAAATCTTTACAAGAAGGGGCTTTGCTACATAATCGGTAACAACCTTACGCTTCCAGGTGTAGTTAGGGTCGAAAAGCTCATAGGGCTTGCTGTCGTCAATTTCTTCATCAAGAAGTGTGATAACGTCGGAAATTGCCTTGCCCGTTTCCTTGTCGAAAAGTCGGTAGACCTTTTTTGCACAGGGTGTGGTGATTTTCTGTACGTTTTCCGAAATCTTGATTCTCGGTACGGGTACACCCTCTTCATCTTCAACGGCAACAATTTTATAAACACCGCCGAATACGGGATTTGAGGAAGCCGTTATAAGTCTTTCACCTACGCCGAATGAATCAACCTTTGCCCCCTGAACAAGCATATCTCTGATAATGTTTTCATCAAGGGAGTTGCTGGCAACAATCTTACAGTCAGGGAAACCTGCTTCGTCGAGCATCTTTCTTGCCTTTTTTGAAAGGTAGGTTATGTCACCGCTGTCAATTCTGATGCCCTTGGGTCTGAAGCCTCTGGGTAAAACTTCTCTTCTGAAAGCCTCAATTGCATTGGGTATACCGCTTTTAATTACGTTATATGTGTCAACAAGGAGAGTGCAGTCGTGGGGGTACTGTCTTGCATAGGCACAGAAGGCCTCAAGTTCATCACCGAAAAGCTGAATCCAGGAATGAGCCATTGTACCCACAGCAGGAATGCCGAAGTCTCTTTCATCGATTGTGCATGCTGTTGCATCACAGCCACCGATGTAAGCAGCTCTCGCTCCGTAAATGGCAGCATCAAAGCCCTGAGCTCTTCTTGAGCCGAACTCCATAACCATTCTGTCGCCCGATGCTCTTTTAAGTCGGTTTGCCTTTGTTGCAATAAGGCTCTGATGGTTGATTGTAAGAAGCACCATTGTCTCAATAAGCTGAGCTTCAATTATGGGACCTTTAACCGTAATAATGGGTTCACCGGGAAAAATGGGTGTACCTTCGGGAATTGCCCACACATCACAGCTGAAGCTGAAATTTTTAAGATACTCAATAAAATCTTCACAAAAGCCCTTTTTACGGAAAAGCTCAAGATCCTTCTGAGTGAACTTAAGATTCTTAAGATAATCCACAAGCTGACGAAGACCTGCCATAATTGCAAAGCCGCCATTGTCGGGAACCTTTCTGAAGAACATATCAAAATATGCAATCTTGTCTTTAAGCCCGTTTGTGAAGTAGCCGTTAGCCATGGAAAGCTCATAGAAGTCCACAAGCATTGTGAGATTTCTTGATTCAAGTGTGTTACCCATAATATGTACCACTTACCTTTCAGAACTGAAAATTAAATATACAAATGTATTATATCACCTTTTCCCAATGAATTAAAGGTTTTTTCATATTTTTTTCACAGGAAACCCACAACAAAGATTATTTTAATTTTTTAGAATTATTTTCTGTGCATTAATAACAATCCATTATGCTTTTAGGCAATATTATTGTACCACTTGTCTGCTTTTTTCCCCTTGACAAAGGTGGGTAATTATGTTAACATCTTACGTGGTGGCTGAAAGCCAAAATATATATAAGGTGTGAAAAGTATGAGAATAAGGAAACAAGCTCTCGGAGACCGAAACATCGTCGGTGCAAGAATCGAAGCCAAGAGAAAGGAACTTGGCATTAAACAGATTGACCTTCTTACACAGCTCCAGATTAAAGGTGTAGAGCTTACAGCATCAGGACTCTCAAAGCTTGAAGGCCAGATAAGAAGCGTAAACGATTATGAACTCGTTGCTATCGCTGATGTACTTGGTGTATCTCTCAACTGGCTCGTAGGCAGAGAAGACTAAAACTTAAACTCACCGTCTTTGACCTTTCAGGTTGAAGGCGGCTTTTTCTTTTGTAAGTTTCGCACAAAATAAAACTTTCAAAACATACAAAACAACGAAAAAAGTCGACTTTGCCCTAAACTGTGGCAAACTTTTCTCATTTATGATATAATAGTTAATTGATTGAACAGGAGATTTAATCGTAAGCATTTTTCAAAAAAAATCCAATCAAAGAGGAGGAACTCACTTGATTCAGAAAGCAAAAGCATTTTTAGGTGATTTCAGAACTTACTGGAATATTCCTATGCCCGGTCGTTATATGACCTTCAAGGAAATTGCAGCCTATGCCGGTGGCGGTATCGGTGCATATTTCATTATCACTATGGGTAACGCACTTCTCGTTAACACCAACAACATGATTGTCGGCGGTGCTATCGGTGTTTCACCTACCCATATGTATCTTCTTTACATAATTTCAACAATTGCAAACATTCCCCTGACTGCTGTCAGAGCGAATATGATCGACAACACCAGAAACAAGGCCGGTAAATACAGACCTTACCTTATTTCTATGGGTATCCCTACGGTGCTCGTTGTTCTCGGTTATGTATATTTCCCCTATGATATTCTTTATCAGTTCTTCCCCATGCAGCTTTTCGGCTACGACGGAGGATATATTGCAAAATGTGCACTTGTGTTGATTTTCAACCTTTTGCTTCAATTCTTCTTTAACTTCTTCAACGATGCTTATACTAACCTCATTCATGTACTTTCACCAAATACTCAGGAACGTACAGATGTTCTTGCAATCAAGAGCGTTGTTTACTCACTTGCCCCCTCAATTGTAAACATTGTTCTTCCCATTGTTGCTCAGTATGCAACAAACAACGATATGTACGACCTTAAGCTGTACCGTATCGCTTACCCTGTTTTTGCAGTTCTCGGTATGAGCCTTACAGTGGTTGTGTTCGGTAACACAAAGGAAAAGATTGTTCAGGCAAAAACAAGAGTTATTCAGGTGCGTTTTTCCGATGCATTCAAGTCAGTTGCCAAGAACAAGTATTTCTGGATTATCTCCCTTGCAGGCTGGCTCGGCTTCCTTGAAGGTGCTTACGGTAACGTTCTCGGTTGGGCTTACAACTACGGCCACGCAACAACCGGTACCGTTATGGGTATTATCAACACCGTTGTAGGTAACGCTTCAATGTGGGGTATGATTATTGCTCCCTTCTGCGTAAGAGCCTTCGGTAAGAAAAAGGTGCTTCTCGGTGTAAACTTTATGAATATCGTCTGCATTCTTGCAATGGGACTTAACACCAAGAGCATTTTCTGGCTTGCGACCTGTGTATACTTCAACTGGCTCTTCGGTGCTTTTGAACAGATTACAACTCCTGCAATTCAGGCTGACATCCGTGACTATCACCAATACAAAACAGGTGAACGTGTTGACGGTATGTTTGCAACAGTTAAAACAATCGGTGACATTGTAACTCTCGTTACCTCATCCGTGCTTCCCTTCGTATACGAAAAAATGGGCATTTTTGAAGGCAACGGCTATGAAAAGCCCTTCGATATTCTTGACGTAACAACAGGTCAGCCCGGTCTTCTTGATAAAATGTTCACAGCGCTTATCATTATGGCTGCTGCCGGTGCTTTCCTTAATATGGTTCCCTATTTCTTCTATGACCTTAAGGAAAAGGATCAGATGGGTATCGTTAAAATTCTTAAAATCCGTGCTATGTTCGAGGACTACGGCAACGGTATCACAAACGACCAGACTCTCGTTGAAGCTATTGATATCATCAATGAAGCAAGAGAGCTTGCAGCTGCTGAAGCTATGACAGCTGATAAGAGCAAGGGCAGAAAGTCATACAGAGCTGCTCTCAAGTATAATGAAAGCATTGAAATTGCAAAGATGGTTTGCGCTGAGCTTGACAAGTTCTCATCAAAGGCTTACAACGCTAAATATGAAGCAAGCTACAGAATTTACTCAGCAGGTCTTGAAGGCATTTACAACGCTGATATTTCTAAGATAATGGAAGATATTGCAGAAGCAAGAGCTCTTCCCAAAACTACTCCCGAAGAAAAAGAGCTTCGTCAGTTCAAGCTCGACATTGCAAGAAACCTTCTTTCATCAGCAAAGGCTGTTAAGAAGTATTACAAGGATGCTGCTTCATTCGTTCAGCCCGACTTCAAGGCACTTGAATCACTCTTTGCAATAGAAGACGAATGTGACCTCAGACTTAAAGCGCTTTATCTCGAACAGGCTGAAGCAAAGAAAGCAAAAGATTCCTTCAAGCTCAAGGAGCTTACCTCTGAAATCAAGGCGGTTAAAAAGCAGAAGGAAAAGGTTCAGGACGACGCTAAGGCTGAAATGGATAAGCACGCTTACTTCGGCAGAGCTGCAAAGGCTTATCTTGATGCTGAAAAGGTTGTTAAGGAAAAGGAAAACTACACTCACCTTGACGAGCTTGCTTCAAAGTATGAGGAATCAAAGGCAAGAGCTGAAGCTGAACGTGCTGCTAAAATTGAAGAGCAGAAGCGTCTTGACGCTGAAAAGGCTGAAAGAACAAGACAGCTCAAGGCAGAAAAAGAAGCTGAAAAGCTCAGAAAAAAAGAAAAGGCTAACAAGAAATAAGAACTTTAAAATAGTAACCCCCCGGCATAGCCGGGGGGTTCGTTTCTTATTCAGCTTTACCTGTAATTTTTGCGATGATATCATCAAAGAACTTCTTGATGAAATATACCACATCTGAAAGACCTGCTAAAATAACTAACATCTTTATTTCCTCCTCATTAAGTATGTTAATAACAGTTTAACACAGGCACACGGTAAAATCAATACATTTCACCAAAATACCACACTCTAAGCATATCTGACTTATTCATAGCAAATCAAAGCTTTTCTACCTGTTCCATCCACATACTGTATGAAGCATCGCTTGCCATACGGTAAGAATCCTTTGAGCCCAAAGCAACCGACCCGATTCTCACTCCGTCCGGCTGACAGCTGCGCTTGAACTGCTGCGTAAAGAAGCGTCTGTAAAAACTCTTCAGCCATTTAAGAATAATCTCATCGCTGAAATCATCCTTGAAAGCACGTTTAGCGAGAAGGAAGATTTTCTCGGGTGAAAAGCCGTATCTTACAAAGTTATAGATAAAGAAATCGTGAAGAGCATAAGGGCCTACAATGTCCTCCGTCTGCTGAGATATGTTGCCCTTTTCGTCTGCAGGCAGAAGCTCGGGACTGATGGGAGTGTCAAGAATATCTTTCAGAACATCTTTGCTTTCAGAGAAAATTTCTGACTCTGCAAGAGTTGCAACCATCCATCTTACGAGGGTTTTCGGCACACCGCCGTTCACACCGTACATGCTCATATGGTCACCGTTATAAGTGCACCAGCCCAGGGCAAGCTCACTGAGGTCGCCTGTACCCACAACAAAACCTCCGATTTTTCCTGAGTAATCCATCAACACCTGAGTACGTTCCCTTGCCTGAGCATTTTCAAAGGTGAGGTCGTAATCATTTTTGTCCTGACCGATATCCTCGAAATGCTGAAGGCAAGCGTCTTTGATACTGATTTCCTTTGCGGTAATGCCGAGAGTTTCCATAAGAAGCCATGAATTATTATATG
Source organism: Clostridia bacterium (assembly GCA_017522205.1). Lineage (GTDB taxonomy): Bacteria > Bacillota > Clostridia > Oscillospirales > Acutalibacteraceae > UBA6857. Next base: position 27,682 of record JAFWZS010000065.1, on the reverse strand, counting down.
TTCTATCACTTGTACCGAAGCAAGGCATAGTGATACCCACAACCTCCGAAGGGTCTTTACCCAGCTCTTTGACTGCCTTAACAGCAACGAGAAGAGCAAGGGTTGAATCAAGTCCGCCTGAAATTCCAATAACGGGTCTGCCGCCGGTTTTCATAATTCTTCTTTTAAGTGATGTCACCTGAAGAGAGAAAATCTCCTTACATATTTTCTGTCTGTCCACTTTTTTCTCGGGTACAAAAGGCAGCTTATTGAGTTTTATGCTCTCCCCTGTTGCTTCGTGCTTTGATTTGGTGCTTACATATACAGTTCTGCAGTTTTTTGTAATGAAGTCGTCTGCTACTTTATTTTTCAAACGGTCTGCTCTGATTTTTTCCGTATCAAATTCACCGAAGATAATATAGTCTGTATCAACATAGTTCTCGTTTTCGGCTGCTATGCTTCCGTTTTCACAAAGAAGGCTCTGTCCTGAGTAAACCGTATCGCTTGTGGAATCCTCCCACCCTGCACTGACGAGGCAGTAAGCCGCATTAAGTCTTGCACTCTGATTTTTGAAAAGCTCTCTTCGGTATTCTCTTCTGCCTACTGCTTCACCGAAAGCCGCAAGATTTATGATAAGCTCACTTCCGCCGGCAGAATGAACAGTACCCGGTGTTACCGGCATAAAGCCGTCTTCACCGATTTCAAGAGAAAAACTGCACTCGTTATCGAGAGAGAACACAAGGTCATTACCTACGGGAATTTCTCTGTCGCTTTCACTTAAGCCAAGTGCCTTTTCGCTTATGGATTTTACGTTCAGTTCACTTGCAGAAGCAAACCATCTTCTTTCGCACTTTTCACCGTTTTCTGCAACGTTTGTTTTCGGCACAATACCAAGCACTTTGCCGTCGGCAATAACCGCACCGCAGCTAAAAAGCTTTCCGCCTATATTTAAAGGAAGACCCACAAGAATTGCAGAAGAAACATCCTTACTAAAAACTGAAAGCTCTTTAAGCCCCGAGAGGGCCTCTTTCAGAAGTGCATTCTGAAAGAACAGATCACCGCAGCTGTAACCCGTAAGTGAAAGCTCGGGAAAAACTACAAGCTCAGCCTTTTCACCTTCAGCCTTAAGTATTTTTTCTTTTATGTCCTGAAGATTGCCCTTTACATCGGCAAGACTCACCTTCGGCACTGCCATGGCAACCTTTATATATCCGTACATAAAATCACCTCAGATAGATCTTAAATCGGCTTTTTTGCCGCTTTCTTCTATTATACTTTCAATTGTCACAATTATCAAGATAAAAGTGCATATTTTTTTATGCACCATTTAAGACGTATTTTCATTGACAAAATGCTACTTTTTTTATATAATATTACTGTAATAAACCCCTTCATACAACTGACGGATTTTGCGGATAACCGCAAGGGAGTTTGAAGGTTAATAGTGCCGACCGTCTGGGCAACGCAGTTTTATTAAGCTGGGTTGTCTTTTTGTTTAAGGTAGCCCCGGCAAAAACAGGAGGTACAAAAATGGAACACAAAAACTGGAACGGCTTTAAAAGTGGTGTGTGGCAAAACGAAATCAACGTAAGAGATTTCATTCAGCAAAACTATTCCGAGTATAAGGATGACAGCACTTTCCTTGCAAAAGCTACTCCCCGCACAGAATCAATGATGAAAAAGCTTCAGTCGCTTTTTACCCTTGAAAGACAATATGGCGGTGTGCTTGATATTGATACTGCAACAGTTTCCTCACTCACAAGCTATGCTCCCGGTTATATTGACAAAGACAACGAAATTATTGTAGGTATGCAGACCAACCGTCCCCTTAAAAGAGGTGTCAACCCCTTTGGCGGTATGAGAATGGCCCGTCAGGCCTGTGAGGCTTACGGCTACAAGCTTTCAAGAAAGGTTGAGGAGGAATTCCGCTTCCGTACAACCCACAACGACGGCGTTTTCAGAGCATATACAGATGAAATGAGAGCAGCAAGAAAGTGCCACGTAATCACGGGCCTTCCTGACGCTTACGGCAGAGGCAGAATCATCGGTGACTACCGCAGAGTTGCCCTTTACGGCATAAACAAGCTTATCGAAGAGAAGAAAAAGGATAAAGCAAAGCTTGCCGCAGAAACCTTCAATACAGAAACCACCCGTCTCAATGAAGAGCTTTATCAGCAGATTGCTTTTCTCGGCTATCTTAAGGAAATGGCAGCAATGTACGGCTTTGATATAAGTGAACCTGCAGGAAATGCAAGGGAAGCTATTCAATGGACTTATTTTGCTTATCTCGGAGCTATCAAGGAGCAGAACGGTGCCGCAATGTCTCTCGGCAGAGTAAGCACTTTCTTTGACATTTACATTGAACGTGACCTTCAGAACGGTACTCTCACAGAAGAAGGCGCTCAGGAGCTTATGGACGACTTTGTTATGAAGCTTCGAATTGCCCGTCACCTTCGTACGCCAGAATATAACGAGCTTTTCGGCGGTGACCCCATGTGGATTACTGAGGCGGTTGGCGGTATGGGTGAAGACGGAAGAACCCTTGTAACCAAGAACAGCTACCGTATGCTCAACACACTTTACACCCTCGGTTCTTCACCTGAGCCTAACCTTACAATTCTCTGGTCAACCTCACTTCCCGAAAACTTCAAGAAGTTCTGTGCAAAGGTTTCGGCTGACACAGACTCTATTCAGTATGAAAACGACGACATTATGCGTCCTATCTACGGTGACGACTATGCAATCGCCTGCTGCGTTTCAGCAATGAAAATCGGTAAGCAGATGCAGTTCTTCGGTGCAAGATGCAACCTTGCAAAGCTTCTTCTTATTGCTCTGAACGGCGGTTATGACACCACAAGCGGTATGCATATCGGTCCTCAGATGCCCGTTCTCAATGTAGAAAAGCTCGACTATGAAGAGGTTATGGAGCGCTTCAACACTTATATTGAGTGGCTCAGCCACCTTTATGTAAACACAATGAACATCATTCATTATATGCACGACAAATATGCCTATGAAAAAACCCAGATGGCTCTTCATGATACAGACGTAGGCAGATTTATGGCTTTTGGTATTGCAGGTCTTTCTGTTGTTGCCGACTCACTCAGTGCAATCAAATTTGCCAATGTCCGTCCCATAAAGAATTCAGACGGCTTTATTGTGGACTTTGAAACAAAGGGTGATTTCCCGAAATACGGCAACGACGACGACAGAGTTGACTTTATTGCAAGAGATATGGCTCACAAGGTTATTACCGAGCTTCGCAAAACTCCCACATACAGACAGGCTGAACACACCCTTTCAGTGCTTACAATTACCTCAAACGTAATGTACGGCAAAAACACCGGTGCAACTCCTGACGGAAGAAAAGCTTCAGCACCTTTTGCCCCCGGTGCTAACCCCATGCACAACAGAGAGGAAAACGGTGCTCTTGCATCCCTTAACTCAGTTGCAAAAATCAGCTACGACGACTGCCGTGACGGTGTTTCAAATACCTTCTCAATCACTCCTGAAGCTCTCGGCAGAACAGAGGAAGAAAGAATCAGCAACCTCGTTACAATTCTTGACGGCTACTTTTCTAAGAAGGCTCACCATATAAATGTAAACGTTCTGAATCGTGAAACACTTATGGATGCCTACAACAATCCCGAGGCTTATCCCAACCTTACAATCAGAGTTTCAGGCTATGCGGTTAACTTCAACAAGCTTTCAAGAGAGCAGCAGCGTGAGGTTATCAGCCGTACCTTCCACGAGGCAGTATGAGTAAACAGAATTTAAAGGGCCGAGTTCACTCCTTCCAGTCTCTCGGTACTCTTGATGGTCCCGGTGTGAGATTTGTAACTTTTATGCAAGGCTGCAATCTCCGTTGCGGCTGCTGCCATAATCCCGACACCTGGGATTTCAATGAAGGCACAGAATATACAGCCGAAGAAATCATCAGAAAAGCGGTACGCTACAAAGAGTATTTCAAAGAAAACGGCGGAATCACAGTTTCAGGCGGAGAGCCGCTTTTGCAAGCTGACTTTGTCCGTGAGCTTTTTGAATTTGCTCACAAAGAGAAAATCCACACCTGCCTGGATACATCGGGAAGCATTATGAATGATTCCGTAAAAGCTCTTTTGGAAGAAACCGATATTGTTCTTCTTGATATTAAATACACCGATGAAAGCCTTTACGAGAAGCACGTTGGGTGCAGAATGGAAAAGGTAACGGAGTTTCTCTCCTATCTTGAAGCCAAAAAAATTCCCACCGTTTTAAGGCAGGTCATTATCCCCTCCCTTAACGACAATGAGGAAAACGTTCTGAAGCTGAAAGCGCTTTCAGAAGAATATAAATGCGTTCAGAAAATTGAGCTTCTGCCCTTCAGAAAAATCTGTCAGGTAAAGTATGACAAAATTGGAATAGAGTTTCCTTTCGGTCATCTACCTGAGCCGAAGAAAGAACTTATGGATTCTCTTAACGCACTTCTTAATTAACAACAATGAGCCCCGACAGTTATAACAAACTGTCGGGGATAGTTTTTATTTTGCAATTGAAATTTCGTATTCTCCGTCATAGGCCTTGCTGTCAAGCCCAAGCTTCTTTGCAGCCTTCTTCTTTTTCTTCTTGCTCTTTGAAAGAGTTAACCAGTCTTCACCATAATAAATTCCCATTTTATCAAGTAAAGGCTTGTTCTCCTGAAGACGCTCGATAAAATCAGCATAGTCTCGGCTTCTGCTCCATCCGCATTCAGCAAGTGCAAGACCGCGGTTGCACATTTTGAAGAAAAGCTCTTCTGCAGTGTCTGTCCACTCTGTCCAGTTTTCACCTTCAACACCGAGAACACTGTTGTCATACTTACTCTTGATTCCTGCCTTCTTGGGCTCATAGTAATATGTACCCTTAACTGTGCAGTAAGAGTGAAGCATATCAAAATAGAAATACTTGTGGTTGCTGAGAATTACTTCACCACCGTTTTTAAGATGCTTATTAACATTCTTGTCCTTGAGAGGTGTCCAGTACTGAGCAACAACATCAGCGTCAATCTTCTTAGCAGCAAGAACCTCGTTCCATCCGATCATAATCTTGCCCTGAGTTTTAAGGTATGCGTTCAGCTTGTTTGTGAACCAGCCCTGAAGCTCAGTTTCATTTTTAAGGCCTTCTGTCTTCATTCTGCTCTGACACTTATCGCACTTCTTCCATTCACCGGTGGGAGCTTCGTCACCGCCAACATGGAAATAAGCGAACGGGAAAAGCTCAGCAACCTCGTCAATTACGTCATACGCAAAGCTGATAACCTCATCCTTACCGAGGCAGAGAGTTCTGTTCCAATTCTTCATTCCACGGCTTTCGGGAATCTTTTCACCGAAGAAATCAGGAACTTCACAATCAATCTCACGGCATGCAAGGTTGTTATATGCAGCAAGAGCCGATGCACAGTGTGCAGGGAAATCAATTTCAGGAATAATCTCAATGCCTCTTGCCTTTGCATAAGCGATAATCTGCTTGATTTCATCCTGAGTGTAGTAGCCTTCAACGGGAACATGACTCATATCAAGACTGCCCCAATGATGAAGCTGACTGCCCTTTCTCTTGCTTCCGATTTCTGTGAGAAGAGGATGCTTTTTAATTTCAATTCTCCAGCCCTGATCGTCAGTAAGATGCCAATGGAAACGGTTCAGCTTATACATAGCCATAAAGTCAAGAAGCTTTCTGACAGTTTCAGCGCCGAAGAAATGACGGCTTTCATCAAGCTGCATACCTCTCCAGGAATAAAGAGGTCTGTCGCTGATTTTACAGCAGGGAATTTTATTTTCGTCATCAATAAGCTGCTTAAGAGTAATGAGTGCATAAAAAGCACCGCTGTAATCTGAAGCATAAACCCTGATACCCTCTTCTGTTACCTTAAGAAGATATTCCTCAACCTTTACCTTTTCCGTGTAAATAAATCTGATATCGGGTTCACCGGTTTCAACGCTCTTAACGCCAAGACTGCAAGCGATACACTGACGCATATTGCCGAGTCTTTCGTCGTAGCTGAAGCTCACTACGCCAGAGCTAAGCTCATAAAAGCCTTCTTCCTCCACTGCAACTCTTGGTTTTGGAATTACATTAATCATTTGTTTTCCTCTCCTTTATATTTTCTTTTAACTTTATTATTATCTATGATATTGTGAAGTCCCTGCCAACAAAGCTTCCTTCTTTCCCAATAAAGAAGTGATCCAAGCTTTCTCAAGCCTTTCGGCAAAGCTTCTTTTTCTTTTGCAAAATTCATTCCATAGGATGAAATCATATACTCATAAAAAGGCAGCTTTTCAAAGAATCTTTGGTAGCTTTTCTTATCTTTTTCTGTCCATGCGGTTTCACTGAAGGCACCGAGCCTCGGAAAGATCTGATATCCTGCCTTTTTCATATCCGGCACAAATTCTGTCCACAAACAGGCTTCAACACCCAGCAGCTTGTTCTTTTTATCTTCTGCAATCCCTTTATAGCATGGGTTATATTCATAGCATTTTTTTAGGCTCGTCTGACCGTAAGGCAAGTCAAGATAATAAGCGTTAACAAAGGAAATTATAAATTCAGTGCCCTTGTTTATCTGACTGACAACATCGCTTTCGCTCATTTCTTCATCCCAAAGCTGCCTTACAATACTGCTTTTCGTCATATATTCCTTAACGGTGTCGTTCCACATAACTACCTTTGAGCCCTTGCTTTCAATATGTTCAGCAATTTTTGAAAGATAGTAGGGATGCAGGTCGTCTGTACCTTTAAGTCCTTCGTCTTTGATTCTCTTCTGACAGTGAGGACAGATTTCCCAACGGGTTGTGGGCACCTCGTCGCCACCGATATGAATTATACCGTCAGTGAAAACTTCCATAAGCTCATCAAACACAGAAAACATAAACTCATATGTGCTTTCTTTGCCGACGCAAATTACGTCGTGCTTTACACCGCAGTGGGTCGCAACATTCAGATTCCGTTCAAAGCAGGAAAGCTCAGGGTAAGCTGCAATTGCACTGACCGTATGTCCCGGTGTGTCAATTTCAGGAATAACCTTGATGCACTTTTTATGTGCGTATTCAACTACCTCTTTCATATCCTCCTTGGTATAGAAACCACCGTGAGGCTTCACACCGAAATTGGTGTGTGAACGGTAGGCACCGATTTCAGTAAGAAGAATATTATCAAGCATCTGGGCTCTCCAACCCTGGTCCTCGGTAAGATGCCAATGAAAATGGTTCAGCTTGTGCATAGCCATAATATCAATAAACTTCATTACATCTTCCTTCGGGAAGAAATAGCGTCCGCAGTCAAGCATAAAGCCACGGTAGGAATATGCAGGAGCATCTGCAATATGAACTTCAGGAAGCTTTTCTTCACATTGAAGAAAAATCTGTTTAAGTGTTTCTACACCGTAAAACACACCGGCTTCATCAGCACCTTTTATTTCAATAAGGTTTTCTGTTATATCCAGAGTATAGCTTTCCGAAGCAGTTAACGCTTCATCCAAAGAAAGCCGTATTTCTTCTTTTCCTGTGCCAAGAAGCTCAATGCAGAATTCATCCGATATAAATCCAGTCAGCTCTGAAAAAGCCTTATTGCAGCCTTTTTGCTCATTTAAATTGCAAAGCCCCGTAAGTTCAAAAACTATTTTATCGGTAACCGTTATCCTGTTTGGCTCAGGTATAATATGTACTTTCATAACCCCTTACTTCGCAAGGAAGAAGCAGGTCCAGAGTGCAATTACAAAAGCGCCCTCTGCGGGAATGGCAAGCTTTGTGTAGGGACATTTCCATCCCTTATCAACAAAGAGGAATATGGTTCTTGTAACAAAAACTGTTGTTGCAAAAAACATACCGCCGACAAGTGAGTGCATGGGTGTTTTTGTTGCATAAGTGAGATAAAGCAGAAACGCACCGAGGGCAAATGAAATACCGCCGTAGTAAACTCTGATTTCCGTTTTACCCGCATTGTCCACAGGCTTGATTGAAAAGCTCTCTGCGTTTTTGAGAGGCTTCAGAATAAACACGATTGCCATACCGAAGAAGTAAAGGGCAAGGCAAACAGTTGCAAAACCTGCCGGGATGTTTGACATTAAAATTTCTTTCATTATAGCTCTCCTTTACACATTCATAGTTAGATAATATCACAAATTTTTATTAAGGTAAAGAGACTTAGCAAAAAAAGAACTGTCTTTTGCCTTATTTCGGCATAAAAACAGTTCTTTTATTCTTTTTATACTATATTCAGCACTGCATCAAACACGAAAGTTCCCACCTTCAGTTTTGTTGTATTGTCATAAACCGAAAGCACAACACCTGACGCGATTTTTGAATTCTTAGATGCATCCTGGAATTTTGCCTGAATACCGTCCTTGTCGATTATACCTCTGTAATAGTCACCGCCAAGAGTAAAGCCTCTTAAAGCAATTGAGCCGTTTGATTGATGCTCGTGCTTCACCTTGCTGCCGTTTCTGATAAGCACATAGTTCTTCTTTTCGGTAATGCTCTTTTTTGCACCCATAATCAGAAGAGTTTCCAGATCCTTTTCTGAAAATTCAACATTACCTTTTTTGGAAAGGGTGAATGAATATTTTTCGTCTCCGATAAATTCAGCAAGATCAGAGAATTTCTGAATTGAAGGCATTGTTGAAGTTTTCACAGCCTCGGTATATTCCTCATAAGCATCCTTGAAGTAGGAGCGTTTTTTTAATCTTTCATCCTCAAAAGTAAAGTTCTCGCTGAGGTACTTACCTAAGTATGAGGTAACCTTTCTTGCACCATAAAGATTAAGATGCTTGAAATCCATAAAATCGGACTTATATCCAAGGCCAAGCCTATCAAAGTTTTCAGCGAAGTTCATATCAATATATTCTACGCCCATTGAATCGGCAAGGTCTTTTATTGCTGAATATTCTTCATTTGTCCAATCGGTTCTGGGAGTTTTGAGAAGAATCATTGTGATTCCCTCTTGATCGCAGATTTCTTTCATTTCGCTGAGATACTGAAGATAAACCTCTTCGGTTACTTCCTTTTTCTCCTTTGTATAGGAAACAACGTAGTTATCTCTTGTATTGTTGTTTTCGTATGCAGTGTTGATAATTGAAAAACCTAAATGGCTGTCTCTGTAAATATTATCTGTGAAAGTAAAATCCGCTTTATCAAGCTCATTCCATCTGCTGTGATAACCGTAGATTTCCCAGTAGTAGCCAAGCATTTCTTCGGTATCACCGTCGGTGAGCTCTTTAAGAGCCTGATACTTGTTTTTTGATGTATTTTTCATATCAGTAAAAGCTCTCGCATGTGACACGGGATTCTTGTCATCATAATAAAGAGCGCTTACTTCATAGACAAACACCTTCGGTGACTGTGTGCGAAGCATTTCTGAAAGCCAGTAGCGGCCCGCTCTTACAGGCTGAGAACAGGTGCCGAGAGCATAGGCGGCAATTCCGTATTCGTTATAAAGCTCAGGAGAGGAAACACCGCTGATAATCTGGCTGCTGCCCGTTACGAAAACATCAATTGAGTTTTTCGGCAGGTCATAGAAGTTCCAGATATTCTGTCTGTCAAGGAAAAACTTGTCGGAGAACTTGTTCTGCAGAACCTCACCGGCAGCAGAAATTGAAATCAGCACAAGCACAAGACTGAGCAGAGCAGAAATTATTTTGTTTTTATTTTTGATTTCTGTTTTCATACCTATCTCCATTAATAACCCATATATACGAATGATGCTGCATCATAGCCTGAACCGTAAATGCCGTACACAAACACTGCAACTGCAAGTGCAACCGTAAGAATAATTCCTGTGAAGAGGTTTTCTTCACCTATTCTGTCACGAAGTGATTTTTCACCGAGATGCTCCTGAATAAGGTCAACGCCTATAAGAAGTGCCACACAAAGCACAGCGATAATTACACCGTAGGAGTCAAGCTCGCTGTACTTCCAGAATGTACCGTTGGTGAATACCCAGGGGTTGATGTTGTGCACAATACTCTGCAGAACAATCTTTGTTTTTGAAAGTGAGCCGGGAACGGTGAGAATTCGTCCGCCCATAAAGATGCAGAACACCTTGATTATTCTGAGAATACGCCATGAAAGTGTGTCGGTTTTTACGTTGTGCTTTTTAAGAAAGCTCTGATAATCGTCTGAAAATGCGGTTGAAAGTGCAATAAGTATTGCGTAGTAGAAGCCCCACACAATGTAGGTGCTTCCCGTACCGTGCCAGAGACCCGTAAGAATCCAGGTGATAAACACAGGAATAGTTACGAGAATAACTCTTGAAACGGACTTTGAAACATTAGCCTTTTTAAGCTTTTTGTTAAGCTCCTTAAGCTTTGCACCGGTTGAAACGGGCATATAAACATAATCTCTGAACCATGCACCGAGAGTGATGTGCCATCTTCTCCAGAATTCAGGTACACTTGTTGCAAGGAAGGGACGCTCAAAGTTAAGCTCAAGCTTCACGCCGAAGATGTCGGAAATACCTCTTGCCATATCCATACAGCCTGAGAAATCAGCATAGATATAGAAGGCATCGGCAACCATAGCAATAACGTTGATAAGACCTAAGTTGCTGTCATAGCTTTCGAAAACGCCGTCAATGAAAATATTGAGACGGTCTGCAATAACAAGCTTTTTGAAGTAGCCCCAGAGAAGAAGCTGAACACCCTTCATAAATCTGTCAAGGTCAAAGTTAAGTTCACCCTTAAGCTGAGTGCCGAGATTATTATATCTTGCAATGGGTCCCTGAAGAATATGGGGGAAGTAAATTGCATAAAGAAGAAATCTCAGATAGTTGTTTTCGTGGGGATATCTTTTCCAGTAAACGTCAAGCAGATAGCCTACGGTTGAAAATGTATAGTAGGAAATACCAAGAGGTACAATTATGCTTGAAGCCGAAAATTCACCCTCACCGCCGAGAAAAGCTGTAAGTGAATTAATGGGACCCACAAAGAACTTTGCAAACTTAACTGTGCAGAGAATTCCTATATTAAGCACGAGAGCAGCAATAAGCACTGCTTTTCTTTTCTTTTTACCTTTTTCTTTTATGCTTTTCTTTTCGTCTTTAGAAAGACCTTCCGCTTTAAGTTTTTCTTCCTGCTCTGTCCAGAATTTTCCCATAACCACGCCTGAAAGATAAATCGAAAGGGTGGAAAGGAGAATATATGGAAGATAGGCTACATTGCTCTGAGCATAGAACCAGACACTCAGGCCAAGAAGCACCAGCCATCTGTATTTTACGGGACAGATATAAAAAAGAGCAATTCCGACAAAAAGAAAAGCAACAAAGGATAGTGATACAAAAGTCATCTTTGTTGCTTTGCAAAACGGTCAGACCGCTTTGCTTCCTTTCATTGTAATCAATCCTGAAGCTCCTCAATCATCTTGAGCATTGCTTCAACGGAATCGAAGTTTTCATTTTCCATATATTCCATTGTGATTTCAATATCATAGTGATCTTCAAGCTCAACGATAATGCTTGTGATGTCAATTGAGTCAAGCACCTTTCCGGTTACAAGGCTCTTTTCGTTTTCATAGTCAATTTTGTCGTTTACACTTTTGAGAATTTCAATAAGTTCGTTCATTTTTCTGCTCCTTTTCTTTTATTCAACTGTATTCGCAAGCTTGGAATACATTGTTTTTCCTGATTCGTTCTTGGGCACCTCGGGGATATAAACCGCCTTGAATGCCCTTGCGTTGATGTTGGTCTTCTTTGCAAGGTGAGCTTCAACATCAAAAAGTATACTTTCGTCTGTCACATAGCAGATGCAGAGCTTGTCTGTACCAACTGCAGCACAGTCAACAGGGAAGCCGGTTTTTACAATGCGCTCAATTTCGTCAAGGTTTACACGGTTACCGTAGAGCTTGAGGAATCTCTTCTTTCTGCCCACGATATAATAGAAGCCTTCGTCGTCACGCTTTGCAATGTCACCGGTTTCAAGTCTTCCGTGTCTTTCATCACCTAAATAAAGGTGGGCTTTTTCTTCAGCATAGCCGAGAGTTACGTTTGGTCCTTCGTAAATCATTTCACCGGCAATTTCGCTTCCTTCAATTTCATTTCCTTCTGTGTCAATAAGAAGAAGCTTTCCGCCGGGAATGGGAAGACCTACGCTGAGTTTTTTCTCTCTTGCCTTTTCTGCAGGCATATATGCAACTCTTGCAGTAGCCTCAGTAAGGCCGTACATAGGCACAAACTTTTTGCCCACTCTTTCCGCATATTCTGCAATTTCATCATACATTTCAGGTGAAAGCTTACCGCCTGACTGAGTCATTGTTTTAAGGGAGGGTAAATCCATTTTGAAGAAACGGATTTTCTTAAGCATTTCATAGGTAAAGGGTACACCGCCGAAGGAGGTTACACCCTCTCTTTTGAAGAAATCCCAGAAAGCCTTACTTACAACTGAATTTTCGGTCATCATAATTGTTGCGCCAACATTTACATGACTGTTAAGAATTGAAAGGCCGTAGGTGTAGTTCATGGGAAGAGTTGTAATGGGCTTTTCATTTTCGTCAAGCTTCAGAAATTCTGCAATTGAATCGGCATTGCAGGAGATATTCTTATAGCTCTGGCGGACAAGCTTTGGGCTTCCTACTGAGCCTGAGGTTGTGAGAAGAAGTCCAAGCTCCTCGAAAAGCTCCTCTTCTCTTTGAAATTCGGTTTTAACGAGTACATATCCCTCATAGCTGAAAACTACTTCTCTATCCCCTATTCTGTCTGTAAGAGTTTCGGGAAGATAGAAATATTCGGGCTTATAAATTGAAATAAGTCTGTCTGCAAGGGCAGTATCAATCTTCTTATCAAGCATAACGGGAACGCTTCTGTTATGAAGAAATGAAAGATAACCGCAGAGACTCGGAATGGTATTTGAACAGAACTGCATAATAAGAGATCTTTCAGGCATTACCTTTGAGATTTCCTCTGCAAGAACTGCGAGATCTTTATAAGTTACGGAAAAGCCTCTGTCGTCAATAGCAAGCTTTCTGTCACCGTACTTTAAAAAGTCACCGTAAAAACTCATCGTTTTACTCCTTTCGCATTTATTCTGAATTCTATTAAAATCGACATAATTCTGCTTTTAATTTTAACATTCTATATTATACAATAAAAAACGCCCTTATGTCAAGGAAAGTTACCAACCATATTGTGTTAAAAAGAACAAAAAATAACAGACCGTATAGAGTTAAATCCGTAACGGTCCGTCATATATAAACAAATTCCTTAACGTTGACTATATTAGTCCCTTTTTGTGTGATTTATGTGTTATCTAAGGGAATCCACATAATAAATGTGTTCTTTCCGTCTTTACTCTGAAGATCAACGTCACCGCCGTGAGTTTTTGCAACACGGCTGACAATTGAAAGTCCCAGTCCGTGACCTTCACCACGTCTTCTGGATTTGTCGCTTTTATAGAAAGCCTCCCAGATTCTGCCCTTGTCTTCACCTACGATTTCAGCACCGCAGTTGGTTACCGAAAAGACGTATCTGTCCTTTTCAGCCTTACCTCGAAGAAGGATTTCGCAATCCTTGTCACCGTATTTTACGGCATTGCTGACGAAGTTCAGAAGTGCTCTTTCAATAAGGTCAGCGTTGCAGAGAAGCTCTGCACCTTCCAGCTGCACATCTATTTTTTCATCTGCAAACTCGTTACCGATTCTTATAATGATTTCGTGCATAAGACGGGATGTGTTCACCTTTTCAGCCTTGCGGATATACTCGTCGCTTTCAAGAAGGCTCATCATAAGCATTTCATTGATAAGCGCGGTAACCTCGTCGCACTCATCAAGCATTATATTGCAGTATTTCTGCACCTTTTCATTTTCCTCACAGAAATACTGAATATTCTCCGTGTAGCCTCTTATAGTGGTTATGGGCGTTTTTATTTCGTGAGCAAGGTCACGGAGAGTGCATTTTCTTTTTTCAAGGTCTTCTTTAAGATTCTCAATGCTCTCCTTAAGCTCGTCGGACATACTGTCAATTGATTTTGCAAGCATACCGATTTCATCGGGAGAATCGTAGTTTATTTTCTCCTCAAAGTTGAGCTTTGCCATTTTTCCGGTTATACGACTCATTTTTTCAACCTGAGTAGTAAAGGGTCTTGAGGCATAGCCCCATACAACCGTACCGATTGCAGAAATCAAAACAGTCATTACAAGAAGAAGGTCGGTAATAACCCTGACATCCTGGTCAATACCCTTGATCTCCATACTCATAACAAGGAAAACACCCTGCTCAGTTCTTGTTACATAAACCAGCTTTTCGAGGGTATCCTCTTCATTTTTTGCTTCGATAAAAAAATCTTTGTCCTTGTCTGCGGCAACACTTCCGAGATAGGACGCCATCCATCGTTTGTAGGCAGCCTTTATATCGTCGTCAATAAAAAGTCTGTAGCTGAAAAATACGTTGGCCTCACCGTCAACGGCACTTGCAGTTATACCGTAAGAATCGTTCATTTCTCTCAGTATACTGTTTATGTTTCGACTTCCGTTTATCATATCGGTTTCAATTTCCTCTGCATAACTGAGCATTGCTCTTTTTGTGTCGAAAATGAAAATCTGTTTAAGAAAAACACCGCACATAAGGTCGAGGAAAAGCATGCACACGAGAACGCTCACAAGGAAAACCGCAATTACTTTTGTTCTGAAGGATTTCCTCATAGGATTTTAACCTCACCCTCAAAGCTGTAGCCTACGCCTCTGACCGTTCTGATTTTGTCGCTGTAATCACCTATTGAATGGCGAAGCATTTTTATGTGAGTGTCAATTGTTCTGTCATTTCCGTCATAAACGTAACCCCAGATTTTATCGAGAATTGCCTCTCTTGTGAGAACAATCGAACTGTTTTTCATAAGCAGATGAAGAAGGTTGAACTCCTTCTGAGTGAGCTTCACTTCTTTTTCGTCAATATAAACCTTATGCTCCATAACAGAAAGAACAAGACTTTCGCACTGATATTTTCTGCTTTGTTCCTTTCTTCTGTCAGAAATAAGTCTCTTTGCTCTTTCAAGAAGAACTGCTCTTTTAAAGGGCTTAGGCACATAGTCGTCTGCACCGCTTCTGATTGCCTTTACCTCACTGTTTTCGTCTGTGAGAGCAGTGAGCATAAGCACCTTGCAGTCTGTGTTATCCTTTACAAATGAAAGCACTTCCCAACCGTCAAATTCGGGCATCATTACATCAAGCACGATAAGGTCAATGCTTTTGCCTTTTTTCTCAATTATTTTAAGAGCCTGTTCACCGTCAAAGGCACTGTAGGTTTCATAGCCTTCCATTGTAAATATATCGGTAAGAAGCTCGTTGATTCTTATATCGTCGTCAACAACAAGTATAGTCATTATGTTTTCTCCTTCCTTTTTATTAATTAATCCGTTTTCACATTACTACTGCAGTGTGTAATCGGAGTGAAATGAGGGCTGCTGCATAAAGCAAGAGCCCTCAGAGATTATTCTTTAATTAAGTCTATAACCTTTTGGGGCAGAAGAACGCTTTTTACATATCCTTCCTCGGTAACCTTGCAGAATACGTATCCGTTGGGAGTTATTGCACCGCCGGCTTCATAAATTTCCTTGCCGATTGTGTTATTCGGCGGAATATCTGACGGTCTGCTTACACCTTCGTATATAAGGTCATCATAGGTGTATCCGCCCTGAATTCTGTAAAGAAGGTCATAAATCAGCTGAAAATCCTTGCCGATAACTTCATCTCTTGAAGCATACTCACCCGTAACGGCATCGAAGATATATCCCTCAACGCTCCGCTTTGAAATCATAGTTTTCTCAGCTTTCTTCTCTTCCTCAGGATTATATTCACTGATGTCAACAATGGTTGAGATGTACTTTTCATCGGAATAAGTAACCTCAGAAGAAATGTGCACAACTATGGGAAGATCTTCCTTGCTGCCCTTGTATTCTTCAAAATACTTGTCAGCCTCGTCTGCACTGTTCCTATATTTTGAAAGCACTTCGCTGTAAAGCATATTGGCAGCCTTCTCACCCATTGAATCACCCTTGAAATAAGGATATTCAATTGAGTATTCACAGAAAACAGTACCGTCTTTGAGTTTGCCCTCAAAAAGCTCACGTTTCATTTCATAGCGGAAAACCCCGTCGTTTTCAGTCATAATTCCGCTGCCGTCGAAAATAGGCTCGCTGCTTATGCGTGAGATTATCCATTTGCCTGCATTCTCTTCGTCTTTCTTGGCAATTGCATAAATCTTGCCTTCCTGCTTACCCTCACCCGTACTGTAGAATACACAGTCAACATAATAGCTGCCGTCCTGAATTCGCTTTGAGGACACTACATCAGCTTCAACTGAAGAAATTTCTTCTTCCTCGGCTTTACCGAAGTAGTAGTAGCCCTTATAGCAATAAGCATTCTTGAGGTTAAGAGTATGGTTGGGTATAAGACCGAAGCTTTCTATAATGCCGTCAACTTCTTTTAGAGGAAGCTTATAGTAAGCATAATTTCCCTCTTCGTCAGCAAAACGCTCTGCAGGGTCAGCAGAATCTTCAACAAATTTTGCCTTGCCCACAAGGTTTTCATAAAGACCGTTTTTAATTCCGGGCTTTATGTTTACATAAAACTCGTCGGAAGCAGTGTCATCGTCAAGTTCAAAGCCCTTAAGCACATAAAGCTTTGAAAGATAATTTTCAAGCTCACCTGCATCAATAGGTGAAAGAGATGAAAGTGCCATTGTTTTCACGGTGTCGTCATCTTCCTTAAAAACATCCGTAAACACGCTAAGACAGGTAACCGCCGCCATAATCACAGCCATAATGCACACACTTGAAACAATGAAGCGTGACGCACCTTTTTCCTTTTTACCCATTCTTTTAAGCTTTTCCTTGCCTTTTTCGTGGGCTTTTTCCTGTCTTATTTCTTTTCTCTGCTGCCTTTTTGTGGGCAGATTTTCCTTTGCCTCTTCTTCTTTCTGAAGGTCTATTGTAACCTTGAAGGGCTTTTTCTCTTTCTCCTCTTTATTTTCGCAGAAAGGACAAAGCTCAAGATTGTCGTCATATTCATTGGAACACTTTTTACAAATCATTTTCTTTAATTCTCCTTTGAAAAGTGTCATCATATTTTACTCTGAATCAAAACTCAGAGTATATTTTTCTTGCATTCTGAATGTCATTTTCAATTGCTTTTTTTAATTCGTCGATTGACGAAAACTTTTTTTCTTCTCTCAGATATTCTAACAGAAAAACCTCAACTTTTTCACCGTAAAGATTTTCCGAAAAATCGAAGATGCAGGTTTCACTTCTCAGAGAAGTGCCGCCTACAGTAGGTCTTACACCTATATTTGTAACTGACGGGTAAATTTTGCCGTGTGCCTTTACCTTTGAGGCATAAACGCCGTATTTCGGCACAATGAAATCCTCGGGAAAATACTGATTGATTGTAGGTGTGCCGATTTCGTGACCTATTCCGTCGCCCTTTTCAACCACGATGTGATAAGAAAACTCTTTTCCAAGCATTTCGTTTGCTTTTCTTATTTCACCGTCTGAAATAAGCCCTCTTATTTTTGTTGAGCTGACAACTTCACCTCTGAGTTTAACGGCAGGCACGGTGGAAACCTCAACGCCCTTTTCAGAAAGGGTTTCTTTTAAGGTTTCGGCGTTACCCTTTCCGCCTTTTCCGTATCGGTAGTCGTAGCCGCAGGAGACAAATTTTGCACCGAGAGCATCAAGAAGCACCTTTTCCGAAAACTCCTCATAAGTGAGGTTCACGGACTTTCTGAAATTGAAATCCACCACTTTAAAGCCCATTTCTATAAGGGTATCTCTCTTCTGTTCTTCGCTCATAAGCATCGGAGGAACAGTGTCTGAAACAAGCTTTCTCGGATGAATGTCAAAAAGCATTACAACAGGAATAAGGTCCTTTTCTTTTGCAGAATCAAGAGCCTTTCTGAGAACGGCTCTGTGACCTATATGAATACCGTCAAAGTAGCCGAGAGCTACTGCCGTTCCTTTTTCTCTTTCCTCTTTTTTAAGATTAAGCACCTTTTTTACTCACCTCTGTAAACTCTTTTCGGTGAAAGCTCAGTGACTTCACTGTCGATTTCACCAACTCCGAGAAATTCATTTTCCGGGGAATATACAAGATAAAATCCCGGTTCTTTTTTTCCGCCGAAGCGGTTGACATCAAGAGCACCTCCGTTAGAAAAGCGTTTTGCCTGAGGTGCGCTGACCTTTAATTTCGGGTAAGAGAGAAACTCATCCACCCTTGTGAGAGCTTCTCCCAGTCTGCCCTCGTCCTTCATTTTCTGTAAAGCTTCTGCAGTATAACATTTTTCGATTGAAACACCGTTAGCCTTTGTTCTTCTGAGAGAGGTCATAACAGCACCCGAGGAAAGCTCCTCACCTATATCAGAAATAAGTGAACGGATATAAGTTCCGCTTGAGCATTCCACGTCAATAGTGTATTCACTCTTTTCCTCGTCAGCAGAAACAAGCTCCAGAGAGTAAACTGTTACCTTACGGCTTTCTCTTTCAATTTCAACGCCCTGCCTTGCAAGCTCATAAAGTCTTACACCGTTTTTCTTTATTGCAGAATACATAGGAGGAAGCTGCATAATTTCCCCTTTGAATTTCTGTAAAGCCCTTTCAACGTCGGCTTTTTTTGCCGTAACCTCATTTTCTGAAAGCACTGTACCCGTAATGTCAAGAGTATCTGTGGTTTTTCCTAAAATGAAAGTTGCTCTGTAAGCCTTGTCGTGACTCGGTATAAGCTCAATAAATCTTGTCGAATAGCCTAAGGCTATAGGCAGAACGCCCGTAGCCATAGGGTCAAGAGTGCCGGTGTGACCTGCTTTTTTCTCAGAAAAGATTCTGCGCATTTTTGCCGCAGCTATAAAAGAGGTTATGCCCTCTTCCTTATCGAGAAATACAAAACCGGTCACACTTTTCACTCCTTACAATATGTTATTTAAAATATAGTCAACTACTTTTGCTTTTGCGTTTTCGGTTGTATCTTTAATTTCGCAACCTCCCGCTCTTATGTGTCCGCCGCCACCGAAATGAGAACAGATAAGAGAAGCATCATAATTTTCACTTGTGCGTATTGAAACACCTGCAGCACCGCCGTCCTCTTCCTTTACGGTAAGGCCGATTTCCACACCCTCAATCTGTCTTGTAATGGGCTTGATTGCATCAAGGTGAGATTTGTCCGTGCCACTTTTTACCAGCATTTCCTTGGTTACAGTAATAACCGCAACTTTACCGCCGCCAAACACCTCAAGAGATTCATAACACATTCTTTCAAGGCTTATACTGTTCATACTCTTGGTGTCGAACATTTTCTCATTGATTCTGCTGCAATCTGCACCGTATTCAATAAGCTCAGCAGCAATTCTGTGAGTTCTTGCAGTAACATTCGAATACTTGAAGCAGCCCGTATCTGTGCTGCAGCCCGTATAAATGCAGTCTGCAATTTTCTTATCAATTTCAACACCGAGAGCCTTTATAACGCTGTAAATTATCTCACAGGCTGAGGCACTGTCAGGCTCATTATAGGTCATTTTTGCAAAGGGCTTTCCGGCACCGTGGTGGTCAAAGGAAAGATCAACTCTGTCAGCATACTTTTCCATAAAAGTATCACCTAAAAGCTTTCTTTCTGCAACGTCAACTGACACAATAAATTCTTCGGAAAAATTATCTTCTGTAAGACCTTCATAAAGATGTATATACTTTTCGCTTATTCTGTCAGCATTGAGAAGCTTTGCTCTCTTGCCCATTTTCCTTAAGGCTCTCAGCAGTGCGAACCCGCTGCCGAGGGTGTCACCGTCAGGATTTCTGTGAGTAAGAATAAGAATTTTATCCGCATTTTTCAGCATTGAAACCGCTGTATTAAAATCTGTAAGCATCTTACTCACCTCTGGTTTCTTCCAGCTTTTTGAACATATTAAAGCCCTGCTCAATTGAATCGTCAGCAATAAATTTAAGCTCGGGAGTTTTTCTCAGATGAAGTCTTGAGCCAACCTCTCGTCTTATATAGCCCGTTGCAGAGGTAAGGCCCTTTACCGCTTCCTTCGCTGATTCAATACCCTTAAGATCGCTTACATAAACCTTTGCAAAGGATGCATCTGAAGCAACTTCAACACGGACAACAGTGAGCATTTTACCCATAACTCTCGGATCCTTAAGCTCACGGATAATTGCAACTATCTCGCGTCTTATATCTTCCGATACTCTGTTAATTCTGAATCCTGCCATATAGGGTTCCTTTCGTTTCTTATATTAAAACGAATGATGTTCTGAACTTTTGCCAAAGCAAAAGCTCAGTCGAATAACAATTATTCACTATTCATTATTCATCATTCATTATTCATTTGATTGATTTGTGCACAAATCAATCTCTATATTCTTCCATCATAAAGGCTTCGAAAATGTCGCCTTCCTTGATGTCGTTGAACTTTTCAAGACCAATACCGCATTCAAAGCCTGAAGCAACTTCCTTAACGTCGTCCTTGAAACGGCGGAGTGAGGAAATTGAGTCTTCGGTAATAACAATACCGTCACGTACAACACGGATCTGAGCATTTCTCTGAACCTTTCCGTCAAGAACGTAGCTACCTGCAATCTTACCGGCAGATGAAAGGTTCATAACTGTTCTTACTTCAATTCTGCCGAGAGCAACCTCACGGAACTTGGGAGCAAGCATACCCTTCATAGCTGCTTCAATTTCTTCGATACAGTCATAGATAACTCTGTACATTCTCATTTCAACCTTGTCTCTTTCGGCAAGGCTCTGAGCGTTTACATCAGGACGAACATTGAAGCCTACGATAATAGCGTTTGAAACGCCGGCAAGCTGAACGTCGCTTTCGTTGATTGCACCAACACCGCCATGGATTACACGAACCTTAACCTCTTCATTAGAGAGCTTTTCAAGATTCTGCTTAACTGCTTCAACTGAGCCCTGAACGTCAGCCTTAACGATGATGTTAAGTTCTTTCATCTGACCCTCCTGAAGTGAGGAGAAGAGGTTGTCAAGAGTAACCTTCTGGAATGCCTTGAACTGCTCTTCCTTAGCGTCGTGCTTCTTCTTTTCAACAAGCTCACGTGCAAGCTTTTCATCTGAAGCAACGTCGAAGGAATCACCTGCGTTGGGTGTTACGTCAAGACCGGTGATTTCAACGGGAACAGAGGGGCCTGCTTCCTTGATCCTCTGGCCTCTTTCGTTGGACATAACTCTTACACGGCCAACTGACTGACCTGCAACAATGATGTCACCCACTCTGAGTGTACCGTTCTGTACAAGAAGGGTTGCAATAGGACCGCGGCCCTTGTCAAGTCTTGCTTCGATAACAACACCCTTAGCTGCTCTGTTGGGGTTAGCCTTAAGCTCTGCCATTTCTGCAACAAGAAGGATTGATTCAAGAAGATTGTCAATACCCATCTGTGTCTTAGCTGAAACCGGAACGCAGATTGTTTCACCGCCCCATTCTTCAGGAACAAGGCTATATTCTATAAGCTGCTGCTTAACTCTGTCGGGATTTGCGCCTTCCTTATCCATCTTGTTGATTGCAACGATAATCTGAACGCCTGCAGCCTTTGCGTGGTTAATTGCTTCAATGGTCTGAGGCATAATACCGTCATCAGCAGCAACAACAAGGACTGCAATGTCTGTAGCCATAGCACCTCTTGCTCTCATTGATGTAAAGGCTGCGTGACCCGGTGTGTCAAGGAAGGTAATTTTCTGACCGTCAAGGTCAACTCTGTAAGCACCAATGTGCTGTGTGATACCGCCTGCTTCACCTGAAGCAACCGATGCGTTACGGATTGCGTCAAGAATTGAAGTTTTACCGTGGTCAACGTGACCCATAACTACAACAACGGGATCTCTGGGAAGAAGGTCTTCTTCTGTATCCTCGTGGTCGTCGATAATTCTTTCTTCAATTGAAACAACAACCTCTTTTTCAACCTTTGCACCAAGCTCAGTTGCAACGATTTCAGCTGTATCAAAGTCGATTGTCTGGTTAACAGAAGCCATTACACCAAGCTTGAACATTTCCTTGATAACCTCTGCAGCAGTTCTTCTGAGAAGGTTTGCAAGGTCGCCCACTGTAATTTCGTCAGGAATTTTGACTGTGAGAGTTTTCTTTGCTCTTTCAGCCTGGATTCTTTCCATTCTTTCCTGCTCAGTTTCTCTCTTCTTTGAAAAGCCCTTCTTCTTGTTATATTGCTGTGACTTCTGCTTTAGCTTCTGCTTGTTTGAAGCGTTGTCATTCATTCTGTTAGCAGGAGCAATTTCTTCGTATCTTTCATTATATTTTTCAAGGTCAACGTTGCTGCTTCTTGTGTCAACACGTCTTGTTTCACCCTTTGTTCTGGGCTGAAGTGCCTTTTCCTGCTTCTTGGGAGTTTCCTGCTTTTTCGGTGCTTCCTTCTGAGCGGGAGCAGGCTTCTTTTCTGCCTTGGGAGCTTCCTTCTTTGCTTCAGGCTTCTTTTCAGTCTTAGGAGCTTCCTTCTTTGCTTCGGGCTTCTTTTCTGCCTTGGGTTCAGCCTTCACTTCGGGAACCTTGGGTTCTTCTTTTACTTCTGCAGCTTCTTCTTTAGCTTTCTTCTGAGCCTCGCCTGCTGCAAAGTATGCATCAAAATTCTGAACCTCATTTTCCTGGGTAATTGTTTCGAATATAAGGTCAAGCTCTCTGTCTTCAAGAGCTGTCATGTGCTTTCTCGGTTCATCTGTATATTTTTCGAGAATTTCAAGGATTTTCTTACTGTTGATACCGAAGTCCTTAGCTACTTCGTGCACTCTGTATTTTTCTCTGGGCATAGTATCATCCTTTCCGTATAGTTATATATCTTCGTTATATCTTTCCTGTAAAGCCTTGCCAAAGCCCTCATCGTCAACGGTTATGACTGCCGCCTTCGAGCCGATAGCCTTAGAAAGCTCAAGTGTCTCATATTTGGTAATAAGTACGGGAATGTTTTTATCTTCAAAACTGCAGGCGTGAGCCATTTCCTTTTTAAGTCTCTCTGAGCCCTCAAAGGATATTATGCAGAGCTTTGCTTTGTTTTTCACAATTGAGCTTATTGCCGCATCGTGACCGAGGCTGAGCTTTCCGCTTTTTCTTGCCATACCTAAGAGATTAAGGAATTTATCATTCACCTTTTCTCATCTCCTCAGCCATTTTTTCGTAGATATCCTCACTTATTTCGCACTGAAGAGCTCTTGAAAAACGCTTTGCCTTTCTTGCTTTTTCGAAGCAGTCTGCCTTGCGGCACACATAAGCACCTCTGCCGTTTTTCTTGCCCACAAGATCGAGGCTTACTTCATAGGTGATTTCACCATCTTCAGTTTCGGGCTTGATTTTGGTTTTTACAACTCTTACAAGCTCTTTTTGAGGAAACATTTCTCCGCAACCGAGACATTTTCTCATAGGGATTTTTCGTTCTGCCATTTAAAGCACCTCTTTCTGAGGTTATTATTCGTTAGCAGCGCTGAGAGGCTTGATGTCGATTTTCCAGCCTGTAAGCTTAGCTGCAAGACGAACGTTCTGTCCCTTGTTACCGATTGCAAGTGAAAGCTGGCTGTCGGGTACAATTACACGGCAAGCCTTTGCACCGCTTTCGTCAACTGCAACGGAAAGAACCTCTGCCGGAGCAAGAGCAGCTGAAATATATTCAGCAGGATCTTCACTGTAACGCACAATATCGATTTTTTCACCGCAGAGAATTTCAACAACATTGTTTACTCTCTGACCTCTGGGACCGATACAAGCACCAACTGCATCAACGTTTTCATCCTTACTGCCAACGGCAATCTTTGTTCTTGAGCCTGCTTCTCTTGAAACAGACATAATTTCAACAACACCGTCGTAAATTTCGGGAACTTCCATTTCGAAAAGTCTCTTAACAAAACCGGGATGCTTTCTTGTAATATTAGCATAGCTTGTGCCGCCGTCTTCCTTGATTGAAGCAACATAAACCTTAATAAGCTGACCGGGAGTGAAGGTTTCACCGGGAAGCTGATCAGCTTTCGGAAGAATTGCATTAGCTCTGCCGATTTCGATTGATACGTCGCCTGTTTCGGGATATACGATGTTAACCTTTGCAGTAACAACTTCCTGATTTCTGTTCTGAAATTCCTTACTTGCAAGCTCTCTTTCAGCCTCTCTGATACCCTGACGGATAACACTCTTAGCTGTCTGAGCAACAATTCTGCCGAACTTCTTGGGCTCGAGAGTAAGTCTGATGAATGAACCTACCTGTGCGCTTTCGTCGTAGTTTCTTGCCTGCTCAAGTGTCATTTCTGCAAGAGGCTCTTCAATTTCGTCAACAACTGCGATGTTTACATAAACGTCCATTGTCTGCTTTTCGGGGTCGATGTCGCACACAACGTTGTCTCTGTTGCCATAGCTGTTTCTTGTAGCTGAAATAATTGCAGCCTTGATTTTGTCGAAAATATATTCTGAAGAGATACCTTTTTCCTCTTCAAGCATTTTTACCGCTTCAAAAAATTCTTTGTTCATTTTTTCTTTCTCATCCTTTCGTTATATATCAAAGTCATCGAGCTTTACGAATGATGCTTCCTTCTTTGCAAAGGTAAAGCCGCTTTCGTCCTCGAGTCTTATTGTAATATTGCCGTCTTCATAGCTTTCGAGAATACCCGAAAACTCTCTTTTACCCTCAACGGGTCTGATCATTTTCACCTTGATTTTTTCACCGATGTACTTTTCGAAATGCTCATCTCTTACGAGGTCTCTTTCAACACCGGGTGAGCTTACCTCAAGAATGTAAGCCTGTTCAATGGGGTTTGCCTCATCAAGAGGTCCGTCGATTGCATGGCTGAGGTTTACGCAGTCGTCAATTCCTACGCCGCCTTCTTTGTCAATGAAGACACGGAGATACCACTGTGAGCCTTCCTTAAGGAAGCGGACGTCCCAGATTGAAAGTCCAAGCTCAGCAGCAAGGGGCTCTGCAATTTCCCATACGGCTTTAACCGTATTTCCGCCTTTTGCCATTTTGTTCACTCCTTTAAAATATTCAATTGTACGTCGTAAGCAACAAAGAAGAGCGGACTCACTTGAGCCCACTCTAAAGGTTTACATTACGGATTGTATGTATAATATCATACTTTTATTAATTTTGCAAGGGTTTTAACAATTTTTTTAACAGTTGAGTTTGACAATGTTTTCGCTCTGTGGTATACTCCGTTTGTAGCAAAAGCTACCCTGAGGTGTTATTGAAGACAACAAGGCGGTTACGCTCTCTCAAACGGAGGGCAAGTTCCCTCCGAATAATTAAAGGAGGGTGATGCTCATGGAGTACATAGTTATTATTTTGATAATTGTGTTTTACACCATCATAGCAATAAAAAACTAACCGCCATCGCCCATAGCAGTTAGTTTTTCATAAATTAATTCTTTTATGTGGTGTAACCGTCTTTTCAGTAACACCTCTTGCATTTATATTATACAGTCCTTGCCTTCATTTGTCAAGGGCTTTTTTGTTCAGCTTGCGAAGTAATTCTCCGCGGCATACATAAAGCCGTCAAGAAGAAATGCTCTCGCCTCTTTTGCCACATCTCTGTACGAAAACAGATCAAATGCGTGAAAACAGCCGTCAAACACCTTAAGCTTCACGTCGACACCTGCCTTTTTCAGGTTATCAACGTAAATCAGCGTTTCATCGTAGAACGGTTCGATATCGCCTATATAAGTAAGTGTAGGCGGAAGATTTCTGTAATCGGTTTCTCTTGCCGGTGCAGCATACTTGGACACTTTATCAGTACCGTAGCTTTCGCCAAGGTAGAGCTTCCATGCATATTCATTATTCTTTGTATTCCATACGGGACCATCATTATTCTGTGATGAGGGTGTAATCATTCTGTCATCAAGCATAGGATAAAGGGGCATCTGAAAGGCAATCTTCACGTCTCCTCTGTCTCTTGCTGCAAGAGTCACCGCTGCACAAAGTCCGCCGCCTGCACTGTTACCGCCCACAAAAATCTGATTATCACGCATACCGTATTCCTTGCCGTTGTCACGCAGCCATAAAAGTGAATTATAGCAGTCATTAAACGCTGCAGGATAAGGTGCTGAGGGTGAATTGATGTAATCGGGAGCAACCACAACACAGCCTGAAGCAAGAACAAAGGCTTCAATAAAGCTGAAATCCTGCTCAGGGGCACCGAGGGCGTATCCACCGCCGTGAATCCACAAAAGTCCGGGTACATCGGTCTTTTTCTCTTTTGGCGAATACACGCAAATGCGAAGCTTACTGCCGTCCTCACGGGTAATATATTTTTCCTCATACTTAACCTTGAAAGCAAGGTTCATTCCACAAAGAAAATTATCTATAAAGAAGTTGCCGAGCTTTACAAAGCCGTCAGAAAAGGCGGGCATAAGACTTCTCATAAGTATTCCCTCGGTACGCACTGAAGGGTTGATGTCTTCGTTTTTAATGTTCCAATCACTCTTAAAAGGATTCTGCAGAGCAAAGGCACTACCGGAGAGGGTGAAAAGTAAAACGCAGGTAAGTATCATACACGATAGTTTTTTAACCGTTTTCATCAATTCAACCTCCTTAATATTTCACATAAAAATTGTAGATACAATTATATTCTCTTACGGTTTCTTTGTCAATAAAAAGCTTTTAACTTTCTGAAAACACATTTGCCGTTTCTCTTAACAAAATTTAAACATTGATTTTTTTGAAAAAATCATATTGCAAATTATCTTTCTTTTTTGGTATAATATCCCTGCAGGAGACGAAAAGCACCTGCAAATCTAATTGAAGGAGTTGTTCAAAATGCTTTTCGGTTTTGTTTCATCAACAATTATTCTCGCACTCATCAAGGGCTTCACTAAGGCTTGGCTTCACATTATTTTCTGATAAACTCAATTAAACTTAAAGGAGCAGTTCGCTTTTGAACTGCTCCTTAATTTTTGACTTACTTTTTCTTAACCTTGTTAAGCTTTGCGTTGATTGCAAGAAGGTCTTCCTGTGAGAAAATACCCTTTGCCATAGATGCTGCTCTCTTGATTGAGAAGCCTGCAACCATATTGAAAAGTCCCTTTAACATATCAGGCTTAACCTTTACACCGTCAAGTGAGAAGCCCATTATGTCGCCGCCCTTGCCGCTGTCCTTCTTCTTGCTCTTCATCTTCTTTACAAGACCGACAACAACACCGAGAAGTACCATCTTGCCCTTAGCTGTAGCCCAGATTTCACCTATCTCGTCGTTGATTGAAAAGTAGCCGTCGGGTGTGTTGATTTCAAACCAGTTGATTACATCGCCCTCATCCTTAAGAATATATGCTTCGTTGGGTGTGTCAACCTTGCGTATTGTGCTTTCGTCTGAAAGGTCGCCTGCAACTGCCTTAAGTGTGGTTTCGCCCTCATTCTTGACATCAAAGTAGAAGAAGGGATACTTGCCTTTCTTCTGCTTGCCAACGCTTACGCCGTTTGCGAAAAGCTCTACCTCATCACAGTTTGAGTATACTGTTACCTTTGTAACATCCTCAACTCTGTCGATATATCTCTTTGAGCAAAGGTGAACCATAGGTTCGGGATTGAGCCATGCCTTGTATGCATAGAAGGAGTCCTTCTTATACTTTCTGTCGAAGGTTACAAGACCCTTGTGGTTCATGCCGTCTTCACCGCCTTCGCTTCTTGCATCTGCAGCAAAGTCGAACATATTCCAAACATGAGTTGCCCAAAGGTAGGGTCTTTCAGCAATCTGCTTGATAAGCTCCTCGTGATAGTATGCCTGATATTCTT
>JAFWZS010000064.1 GCA_017522205.1 Clostridia bacterium | reverse complement strand
CGAACCCTTTTCCTATTGGGAAAATTTGGTTCGGATTTTTCTGGTTTGGTGCGAGAGACGGGACTTGAACCCGTACGAGCTGCCCCACACGCCCCTCAAACGTGCGCGTCTGCCGATTCCGCCACTCTCGCATATTAACTTGTTTATAAAAGGGTAACGAGCGTGCGCGTGACTCTTGCGGTGCCCAAAATTTGTTGCTCGCTGATCGCTTCGCCAAATTTTGACCGCTGCGCCATTTCACACTTCCTTCACTGTCCATAGGACACGGTCGTGTTCAATGCTGCCGATTCCGCCACTCTCGCATATTCGTTTTTTGCTTATTGCTTTCGCAACTGCTCGAATAATATACCACTAATATCTTTTCTTGTCAACAGTTTTTTGTAAAAAAATCTGAAAAAATCTTGCTTTCTGTCATAAAAGTTATCCACCCGTCAAACAATAGTTTTCGGGTGGATTATTTTTTAAATTTTAATCTGCAAAGGGAGACTTACTATGTCTTCAGATTGGATTGCGCCTTCCTCAAGACAGATATAATACTGATAAGTTGCGCCTTCGTAGTAGAAATCCTCGTCTTCCACTGTGACAAAGCAGGTAACTGTCTCACCGTCGTCAACACAGCTTATCTGTGCAGGCACTTTCTGCAGAACGCTTGCACCTGACATCTGGTAAACATAGGCTTTTCCGCCGCCTTCAACATTGTCGCCAAGTCTTCCGGCAAGGTCGAAAATTACGTCGTCGAAGTAGACATCTTCAGGTTTCTGAATGATTCGATAATCACTGATATCCTTGTAAACTCTGCCCTCTGAGGCTTTGTCGCCGTCTTTTTTACTTGTGGTTACAAGAGTGGGTTCAGTTGATGGCTCAGGCTCTGTTGAGGGAGATGTTGTGGTCTCTTCGGTTGTTGCCTCTGTGGTCTCCTCAGTGGTTTCTTCCTCGGTAGTTTCCTCCGTTGTCTCCTCAGTCGTTTCTTCTGTGGTCTCTTCGGTAGTTTCCTCTGTCGTTTCCTCAGTGGTTTCTTCAGAAGAGGGGACTGTGGGAGCTGTTGTCGGATAGGTTGTGCTTATTGTGGGCAGAGTAGATGGCTCTTTTTTATCTCCGGTAGCTTTGATTATGAGTGCCACCACAAGAGCCAGAACAACGACTAAAGCAGCCACTATGAAGTACATTTTCTTTGAACTTTCTTCCTCTTCGATAACTTCATCGTTAGTGATGTCATCTTCATACTCTTCAGCTTCTGCTGTCGGTGCAGCTTCCTCTTCCTTGTTTTCATAATCGGAGAAAACTACATCATCAGGTGAAAGCTCATAGTCCATAGGCGGAGCCTTGGGTACTGCACGTGCCTGAGTGAATGAGGGCGCCGCATCAGGTACGGACTGTACGGGTGCGGTTGCTGCAGCCATCATCTGCAGATATTTCTGAAGCTCAGATTTGAGAAGCTGAGGTGTTGTGTATCTGTCATAGGGTGAATATGCACAGGCCTTGAGAATGATTCTCGAAAGGTTCACGTCTGACTTTGTGGGCTTTGTGAAAGTCTCACCTCTGATTCTCTTTTCGAAAGCCTGCTCCCTGTCGGTAAGGCTTAAGGGTGTGGGATAAGCGGGGGAGAAGGGCATTCTGTTGTGGTTGAGAAGCTTATACATGAGGAGTCCCAGAGAGTAGATGTCCGAGGTGTCACTTTTCCCTCTTCCGAGATGAATTTCAGGTGCGGTATATGAGGAAATGTCGGGTGCATCCGAGGTGTACTCTCTTTCGGAAAGACCGAAGTCACCAAGCTTGAATCTGCCTTCAGAGTCAGCATAGATGTTATCGGGTCTTACCTCACCGTGAATTACACCCTGACTGCGGAAGCCTTCAAGTGCATTTGCTATATCCACTGCAAGATTAACTGCCTGTACGGGAGGGACTGTATCAGCCTTGAAAACCTCGCTGAGCGGTGTGAGCTGCTCCATAAGAATAACAGCATAGAAGCAGGAGCTTTCCTTTACAATATCGAAAGCGTCAAAACGGATAACGTTTGGATTGCCACGCAAGGAAAGCATCTTCTGGAGATTGTGTCTTACTGTTTTTTCAAGATAATCAAGATATTCTCCAACGGTCTGATATTTGCCCGAGGCAATAACTCTGCTGATTTCACGGTCATTTTCGGGAAATCTTACGGTTTTTATGCCCATGCGGCGGACAAGTCCGTTTTCGTTGCGGCTTACTCTGAAAAATGCAGAATTCTTGCCCTGTCCTAATTTTGATTCAACATACCAGGAGCCGAAAAGCGGCTCAAGAGCTTTAAGTTTTTCTGTTGTCATTCTGTCAACTCCTTTTTTGAGTTTTGCGGAGAATCAATCTGTGTTATTTTATATAATACCATCAACGGGCGTTGCCGTCAAGAGTGGTACAGACCTACACAATCTGCCTTAATTTTACAAAGTTATGTACTTTTATAAAATATTATATATTTTACGACAATTCTATTGATTTCTGAGATTAAAAGATGTAAACTATTATACTGTGAATTTTATATATAATCATTTCAGATATAGGTGAAACAAGTTGAAAAAATCAGTTTTAGTTCTAATTCTTGCAGTAATTCTGACGCTTTATCCCGTCAGAAATTTTATAACTCTTGCCAATACTGAAGGTACTGAAACCACAGTCAATAATGAGGCTGAGGAGTACCTCAGAGAGCTTTATGATTATGACATCAAAAAAGCACAGAGCAACGTTAAAAAGGCCAGCAACCTGAGAAATGATTCAGGCGTTGCAACTTACGTTGAAATCAATAATGTGCTTAAAAAGCTGAATGAAGGCAAGACTACCTACCGTAAAATCTTCAAGGATGTTTATATTGTGGGTGACTCACTTATGAACGGTCTTGAGTGCTACAACATTCTCAACAGCAACCGTCTTATCACCCAGGTCAGTGCAAGCCTTTACCACCTTTCGGGCAATGTGAAAAAAATCATAAAGGCTGCACCCGATACGGTAATTCTCCATTACGGTGTAAATATGATTTCCACTAAAAGCAGTCAGCTTAACAACTTCATTTCAATGTACACAAGGCTTATTAAGCAGATTCAGAAGGGTTCTCCCGACACAAGAATCATAATCAGCGGCCTTTTCCCCGTTGACCGAAGCATTGCAAGGGCTGCAAGATTTTCAAAAATCGGTGCATACAACAAGGCCCTTAAAGAAATGTGTAAAGAGCTTAACATCGAATTCCTTGACAGCTCATCAGTGCTTAAAGCTCATCCCGAATGCTACGGCGGTGACGGAATTCACCTTTCAAAGGCATTCTATGATAAATACTGGCTCAGACACATTATCAGAGAAATGGGGATAGTGGGATGAAAAAGTACAGAATTGCAGAAATAATCTGCATTGTTATTCTCCTTGTGTTCATCGGGATTCTCTCGGCGGATGAAACTGCCAGCGATAAAACCGTAAAAGAGGTTGCAGGTGCAGTTATTTCAGATGTTGACATAAAGGGTCTTTCAAAGCAAAATGAGATGCAGATTAAAAAAGAGCTTTCCATTTCCGCAAAGGATTATGACGGTATATATTTCGTTAAAAGTGACGAAGTTATGGACGTAAGAGAGCTTCTCATAATCAAGCTCAAGGATAATCAGAGCTCGGATGACGCAATCAAAAAAATTGAAAAAAGAATTAAAGATAAACAGACTTTGTTTGAAGGGTATGCGCCCGAGCAAAGTGCTATGCTTAAGAATTATGTTCTTAAGCAGGAGGCAGGCTTCATTTTCTACTGTGTGTTAGAGGAGAATGAAACAGCGGTTTCAGCATTCAATAAAATTCTTTAAAAGGTGAAAAAGATAAATGGTATTCAGCAGTGCAGCCTTTCTTTTCGTTTTTCTGCCCATAGTGATAGGGCTTTACTATCTTCCGATTTTCAGAAAAAACGACAGAAAGAATTTCAGATATAAAAATTTAATACTGTGTCTGTCAAGTCTTTTGTTTTACGCATGGGGCGAGCCTGTGTATATTCTTCTTATGCTTCTCAGCATAGTGTTCAACTATTTTGTGGGCATCGATATTGAAGAGAATGTGCTTGACGAAAAAAAGAAGAAAACTGCACTTCTTTTAGGGGTGGGCTTTAACATTTTTGCTCTGGGCTTTTTCAAGTATTCAGGCTTTATTGTTTCTTCTTTTGGTGGCCTTTTCGGTGCAGAGCTTGAGTATTCACCACTGCCGCTTCCTATCGGTATTTCATTTTATACCTTCCAGATTATGTCATACATAATTGACGTATATTACGGTACGGTAAAGGCACAGCGAAAGCTTCTTCCTTTTATGACATACATCTCTATGTTTCCTCAGCTTATTGCAGGACCCATTGTCCAATATTCCGATATTGAAGAGCAGCTTCAGGAAAGAAAGGTCAATGTTGAAAAATTTGCTGCAGGCGTAATTTTCTTCATAAGAGGTCTCGGCAAAAAGGTTCTTTTTGCAAACACAATCGGCTCAGTTTATACGGAAATCACGTCAGGCGATATCGGGAAGGCTTCTGTTGTGACTGCATGGTTCGGTATTATCTGCTACACCCTGCAGATTTATTTCGACTTCAGCGGTTATTCCGATATGGCGGTGGGACTCGGCAAAATGTTCGGCTTCAATTTCTGCAAGAACTTTGATCTGCCTTACATCGCAACAAGCATAACCGACTTCTGGAGAAGATGGCATATCAGCCTTTCAAGCTGGTTCAGAGATTATGTATACATTCCTCTTGGCGGTAACAGAGTTTCGAGAGGCAGACACATACTGAACATTCTTATTGTGTGGTCACTTACAGGTCTCTGGCACGGTGCAGCGTGGAACTTTGTTGCCTGGGGTGCTTTTTACGGTATACTTCTCATTCTCGAAAAATACTTCTTCAAAAATATTATCGAGAAAACCCCCATGTTCTTAAGACACGTTATAACTCTTGTTGTGGTTATGCTGGGCTGGGTGCTTTTCTCATCGAATACACTTACAGATGCCCTCACTTATATGGGTTCTATGTTCGGCACGGCAGGTAACGTATTTTTCGACTCAACGGCAAAATATCTTGTTTCAACCCACATTTTCCCTGTCGTTTTTATGTCACTCAGTGCCTTCGGTGCTTTTTCAAATCTTCCGAGAACAAAGAACTTCAAGGTTAATGTAATTGTGCTTTGTGCAGGATATATTATTATATTCTGTCTTTGTGTAATCTACCTTATAAGTGAAACCTATAACCCCTTCCTTTATTTCAGATTTTAAACGTAATTACCCTTTTAGCAAGGAGCAGAAATGGATATACATGACAACGAAAACCTCATATATGTAAATGAGGATCCCGGTGAAAAAAGAATACACAAAGGTAACGTGGTTTTTCTCTGCCTTACTGTCTGCTTCTGTTTCATTATCGGTGTAGGCGGTTTTGTGAATTTTATCGCAAAGGACAGAGACTTTTCCGAAAGTGAAAACCGTGTCCTTGCTTCATTTCCTAAGCTGACCCTTTCCTCAATTGCAGACGGCACTTTCATGAAAAACTTTGAAACCTATATGTCTGACCAGTTTGTGCTGAGAGACAGAATGATTTCACTTAAAAGCTATTTTGACCGTCTTTCCGGACTTAGAGAATCAAACGGAGTTTACATCGCTGACGACGGCTTTCTTATTGAAAAGCCTTCAAAGTATACAGCGAAAAAAGCCAAAGCCATGACAAAGAGCATAAACTCCTTTATGGAGAAATATCCCGAAATTACCAAAATGGTTGCAATTTCACCCAACGCAAGCTACATTTATTCGGAAAAGCTTCCATCGGGTATTGAGCTCCACAGTCAGTACAGTGAGCTCAAGGGTATACTCAACCGTCTTGAAGGTGAAAACTACAGTTTTCTCAATGTGACAAAGGCACTTAAAAACGCAAAGGAAAAAAGCGACGTCTTTTATCGCACAGACCACCATTGGACAACCAGAGGCGCTTATGCGGTTTTCAAGGCAATTGCCGACAAATGGAATCTTGACAGGAAAAGCGTTGAGTATGAATTCCTTACGGTAAGCAGCGATTTTGAAGGCACTCTCGCATCAAAAACAGGTATCCACGACAACAAGGATAAAATTGAAATCTGTCTTCCCGAAAACAGTGAGGGAAGTTACATTGTATCTTATGAGTCACAGGATAAAAGAACAACAAGTCTTTTTGAACCCTCAAAGCTTCAGCAGAAAAACAAGTATGAGGTATTCCTCGGCGGAAATTACGACAAGGTTGTAATTGACACAGTAAGCAAAAGCAGAGCAACACTTCTCATTATAAAGGACTCCTATGCAAACTGTCTCATCCCAATGCTGACGCCTTACTTTGCAAAAATAATTGTGGTTGACCCCCGATATATGACGGAGAGCGTACACAATGTTATGGATGAATACAATTTCTCTCACGTGCTTTTCCTTTATAATCTCAACACCTTCCTCCAGGATACTTCTCTTGAGGATGCACTCAAATAAAATATTTTAAAGACAGAGGACTACGCTGATACCCTATAAAGAAATACTTCCTTATGGGGTTCAGCGTAATCTCTGTCTTTTGTTTTTTGATATAATACAAGATTTTTTTACACTCATTTGCCCTACAGATTTACAAAAAGAAAATAAAAAAGCGGTGAACGACTGTCGGGAGAGAGAACGCAAGAACGAGTAAACAATAAAGCAGACGATTGACTCGCTTAGAGTACACCGCACACGAGCGGAACGATTTATCTCATTTCATAAAAAGCCGCAATATAAATCACTCAGCTGCCGTTACTTTGAGCAGCAGAGCTTTAAAATTGTCGATTAGTACTTTTTGACCGATTGCAGAAAAGGTGAGCAGAAAATGAAGCTTAAAGAAATCCGTTTTGCTCACCTGAACGACAATTTTATGGTCTCGGAGTAGTGTGGAAAAAGCGTGCTTTTGTTTACTTTTGTCACGCAAGACAAAAGAAAAAGCCATGCGGCTTGAGCAGATAAAGGCGGAGTTTTCCCTGTGTGTCGATTTGAGGTTAAGGGGATATTCCGGGGATAAGGCAGAATGTTTCATATTAACTTAATTTAAGGTACTTACCGTATCATAAAGGTTGAAAAAATTTTTTATATGTGATACAATAAAATGATTTAATTTGCGCCCTTTAAGGGTGATAATATATTGAGGTGATAAAAATGGGCTTTCTCAAAAAGCTTTTTGGTGACTATTCAACTAAAGAAATAAAGCGCATCAGACCTAAGGTTGACAAGGTGCTTTCCTATGAAGAGGAATATGCAAAGCTCTCAGACAGCCAGCTTAAGGCTAAAACAAATGAGTTTAAAGACCGTCTTAATAAGGGTGAAACTCTTGACGATATTCTTCCTGAAGCATTTGCGGTCTGCCGTGAGGCTTCATGGCGTGTACTCGGTATGAAGCATTTCACCGTACAGATTATGGGCGGTATTGTGCTTCATCAGGGCAGAATTGCAGAAATGAAAACAGGTGAAGGTAAAACTCTCGTTGCAACCCTTCCCGCTTATCTTAATGCACTCACAGGTGACGGTGTGCATATCGTCACCGTCAACGACTATCTTGCACGTCGAGACAGTGAATGGATGGGTAAGGTTTACCGTTGGCTCGGTCTTTCGGTAGGTCTTATTGTAAACGGACTTGAAACCGACGAAAGACGTGAGGCTTATGCTGCTGACATCACTTACGGAACCAACAACGAAATGGGCTTTGACTACCTTCGTGACAATATGGTGCAGTATATGGCTGACAAGGTGCAGAGAGGTCACAACTTTGCAATCGTTGACGAGGTTGACTCAATTCTTATTGACGAGGCAAGAACTCCTCTTATTATTTCAGGTATGGGCAGCCGTTCATCAGAGCTTTACGGCCTTGCAGACAGCTTTGTAAGAACACTCAAAAAGTATAAGATTGCTGAAACCGACTCAAAGGCTAACCTTGAAGACCTTGCAAAAGAGGTTGGTGCTGACTATATCGTTGACGAAAAGGCAAAGACATCAACTCTTACCAAAACAGGTATTCAGAAGGCTGAACGTTTCTTCAACGTTGAAAACCTCAGCGACCCCGATAACCTTACACTTTCACATCATATCAATATTGCAATCAAGGCTCACGGTATAATGACAAGAGACATTGATTACGTTGTAAAAGACGGTCAGGTTCTTATTGTTGACGAATTTACCGGCCGTATTATGATAGGCAGACGTTACAACGACGGACTTCATCAGGCAATTGAAGCAAAGGAAAACGTAAAGATTGCGAGAGAAAACAAAACCCTTGCAACAATCACCTTCCAGAACTACTTCCGTCTTTACAAAAAGCTCTCAGGTATGACCGGTACAGCTATGACCGAGGTTGAGGAATTCAGAGAAATCTATTCTCTTGATGCAGTTGAAATTCCCACCAATAAGCCTCTTGCAAGAAAGGATAACACCGACGTTATCTATCAGACAGAGCAGTTCAAGTTTAATGCCATTATTGAACAGATCAGAGAATGTCATGCAAAGGGTCAACCCGTGCTTGTTGGTACTGTTTCAATTGAAAAGAGTGAAAAGCTTTCAAATGCTCTTAAGAGAGTCGGCATAAAGCACAATGTACTTAACGCAAAACACCACGACAAGGAAGCTGAAATTGTTGCTCAGGCAGGTAAATTAGGCGCAGTTACAATCGCAACAAATATGGCAGGCCGAGGCACCGACATTATGCTTGGCGGTAACGCTGAATACCTTGCTAAGAGCGAAATGAGAAAGCTGGAATACTCCGAGGAGCTTATTGCTGAGGCCACCGCTTTCGGTGATACAGATAACGAGGATATTATTGAAGCAAGAGAAAAGTTCAAGGAGCTTGAAGCAAAATATAAAGCTGAAATTTCAGGCGAAGCTGAAAAGGTAAGAGAAGCGGGCGGTCTTTACATTATCGGTACAGAGCGCCACGAATCAAGACGAATTGACAATCAGCTCAGAGGCCGTTCAGGACGTCAGGGTGACCCCGGTGAAAGCAGATTCTTCCTTTCAATGCAGGATGACCTTCTCCGTCTCTTCGGTGGTGACAGAATGATGAGCGTTATGAACAGTCTTCCCGTTGACGCTGATATGCCCATTGAGGTTTCAATGCTCGCCAAGCAGGTTGAGGGCGCTCAGAGAAAGGTTGAAGGCAACAACTTTGCAGTAAGACGTAACGTAATCTCCTTCGACGACGTAATGAACCGTCAGAGAGAAATTATTTACGGTCAGCGTGATAAGGTGCTTAAGGGCGAAAACATCAAGCCCATTATTGAAAAGATGATTGATGATTCAATCGGTGACACCGTTGAATTCTTCTGTCCTTCAAATATTCCCTCAAACGAGTGGCATATTGCTTCTCTTCGTGAAAAGTATAACGGCTGGCTTACAGATGAAAACGATTTCACAGAGGATAAGCTTAAGAGCGACGAAATCTACGATCTTCTCACCGAAAGAGCTCACAAGCTCCACGCAGAAAGAGAAGAGCTTTACGGTGAAGAGGCTATGCGTGAAATTGAAAGAGCAATGCTTCTTCGTAACGTTGACCTCAAGTGGATGGATTACATCGATGCTATGGACGAGCTCAAGCGCAGTGTAGGTCTTCTTGCTTACGGTCAGAAGGACCCCGTTGTAGCTTTCAGAGAAATGAGCTACGATATGTTCGAAGAAATGACCAACTCCATCAGAGACGATACAGTTAAGGTTGTTCTTTCCGTACGCTTCAGAACCGAGGAAGAAATCAAGCGTGAGCAGGTGGCAAAGGTTACTTCCACAAGCGGTTCAGGTGACGGTTCAGAAAAGGGCAGAACCGTAAGAAACGACAAGAAAAAGGTTGGCGTAAACGATCCTTGTCCCTGCGGCAGCGGAAAGAAGTATAAGAAGTGCTGCGGCAGACCGGGCGCAGAAGCAAAATAAAAATGAGCAAAGTTCTTTGGGTTACCTTTCTTTCAAGAAAGGTAACGCCCAAGCGGCGAGCGAAAGAGACCGCCATTGGCGGTCCTTTTCCTCAACAAAGCAGAAAAAGTTTAAGACGGCACAACATTGCGTTGTGCCGCCTTTTATGTGTTTTTAGTTTATTTGCATCTGAATATTGCCGTTCCGTGTGCTTTTACGCTATAGCTGATTTCGTCTTTGAAGGATGCTTCGGCCTTTGTCCAGAGCTCTGTGGCTTTATAATTGCCGTCAAGACCGTATTTTCTGAGGTCTGCGGTGATTTCTCTGTCTTCATTCGTAAGGTTAAAGAGAGCAACCACATCGTTCTTATCTTTATCAAGACAATGCCAGACAGCATATTCTCTGTCACGGTGAAGCTGTTTGTTTTCGCTTGAATACTGATTGATTTCAAGAATATCTCTATTGGTTATCACTTCAAGGTCTTCAGGTCTGTTTTCTCTCAGCTCACCGCCGAGCATAAGAGGTGAACGGAAAATTGACCAGAGAGTGAGCATTGTTCTTTGCTCGTCGGGAGTGAAGTTTGTGTATCTGTCTCTGTCACCGAGGCAGGAGCAGTTTTTGGAGATTTTTCCGAGAGGCAGCATATCGCAGTCAGGCCAACAGCCTTCTTTTACATAAGGATTCCACTTTTCGCAGCGCTCAAACATACTGAGAAGCTTATCCCATCTGTCCCAGAAGTCGCCTGTCATTCGCCACATATTCGCATTCTGTGAAAGGTGGAAGGCCGCATCAATCTGAGCAGGGCCGGGTGAAAGTGAAAGCACCATATCTCTGCCGCAACCGTCAATAGCTTCTCTTATAAGCTCAATTTCACCTCTTGCGCTGTAGGGATCGTGAGGCTTGAATTCGGTTACGCAGATGTCGTCAACCTTTACGAAGTCCACACCCCAGGATGCATAAAGCTCAAAAAGACTGTTATAGTATTCCCTTGCACCTTCTGCTCTTGGATTTACACCGTACATATCAGTATTCCATGAGCAAAGTGAAAAGTCCTGAGCAATCTGTCTTGCAGTTCTGTCTGTTCCTTTTATAGCAGTATTCTGATGCACCGCCTGACGGGGAATGCCTCTCATAATATGTATACCGAACTTAAGTCCCATTGCGTGAATACGGTCAGCAATGTTCTTGAAGCCCACACCGTTTTTGCTTGACGGAAAGCGGTTTTCTGCAGGAATAAGACGGGAATATTCGTCCATACAAAGCTCGGTAAAGCTGTTGTAGAAGTTTGATTTTGCCTTTGGCTCGTACCATTGAATATCGCAAACAACATATTGGAAGC
The DNA here is from genome assembly GCA_017522205.1 of Clostridia bacterium. Classification (GTDB taxonomy): domain Bacteria; phylum Bacillota; class Clostridia; order Oscillospirales; family Acutalibacteraceae; genus UBA6857. The sequence goes on along the minus strand of JAFWZS010000064.1, from coordinate 17,543 downwards.
CGTATTCCTTAAGGTTATCTCTTATGTATTCAGCGTTACCTATAAGCTGTTCTTCATTCACGGCAGCACCGTAGCAGTCCCAGCTGTTCCAACCCATAGGTGGACGCAAGGCAAAGGTATCTTTTTTAAGCATAATGTTTTCTCCTTTAACAAGCTGCACATATTATATCAAAGTTTTTTCCTTTATGTCAACCGGATTTCCTTTTTTACCCTTTACATATCACCGTAAAAATGCTACAATAATAAAAAAATATGAAAGAAGGCATTTTTAATGGATGTATTAAATTTTGCAAAGCACGTGATCGCAACAGTTCTCACCCTCATTCTTCTGCCCATCACCTTTATGATGCCGCCTACAGACAGCTATGAGGCAAAAAATCCCGACGAGCTTATAACAAGCTTCACCGTTCTTTCTGACATTCATATTGAAGGCAACAATTATCAGACCTTCAAGGAGTTCTCAGAAATTCTCAAAGAGGTTCACAACTCAGAAGATAACGATTCTCTTGTTTTTCTCGGTGACAACACAATGAATTGTCAGGACATTGAAAGCATTTTCTTCTACGGTGCTCTCAAAACTGCAAAACCTGCAGATAACCTTGTTATCGTTCCCGGTAATCACGATTTCGGCAACGGCACAGGTGATTACGAAATGTACAGAGACCGTTTCCTCAAGTATGCAAACTTTGCAGGTGCTGACATTGATTCACCTTATTTCTATAAGGTAATTGACGGATGCTACTTTATTGTTCTTTCAACAGAAAGTGACACCGTAAATGATATGAAAATTTCTGATGCTCAGCTTCAATGGCTTAAGGGAGTTCTTGACAAGGCTGCAAAAACAGAAAAACCCATTTTCATTTTCAACCACTACCCTGTAAACTACATTGAAAACGGTGAATACAACAGACTTTCAGATGTAATTGACGATTATGAAAACGTTCTTTATTTCTGTGGTCACACTCACGCACCTCTTTCAAAAGCAAGCATTTCCGTTGTAAACGGCATCAATCAGGTAAACATTCCTAAATCAACCGAACATGCAGTTGACGGTTACGAATGCGGCATCGGTGCTGTTGTTGAGGTTTATGAAGATGAAGTTCTTCTCAGAATCCGTGATTTTGACGACGGAAAATGGGTTGAGGGATATGAGTACAGTTATCCTATCAACTGATAAAAATAACTGAATAGAATTAAGGCTGTATCACACCCGAACCGGGTAATTGATACAGCCTGTTTAATTATAATTTTTACTTTGATGAATCGTAAATACAGAGTCTGCGTTCACGGTATCTGTGGCTTTCGTCCTGATTTTTGTACGCTTCAATGTATTTCTGAACAGTTTCTGTTGCTTGATTTTCTTTCCTTAATTCAGAATATTCTTCAGCGTTTTGAAGACTGCCGAGCTTGACGGCTCCTGCAGCATCACCGATGTGCAGCTCACCGTCGTCTTTGGTATATGCCATAAAAATATGGACATCATTTCCTTTCATAAGCTGTCCTGCTACGAGATGCATTCGTTTTCCTCCTATGGCAGGACCGCTGCCCTGGGTCAAGGTTATATCCTTAACCAGACTTCCTTTGATATTTTCAAGAACAGTAATTTTGTAATGGGTTTGCGGATAGCCGTCTATTTTAGCTATGGGAAAATCGTGATATATGAGTTCAACATCAGTGTAGGTAATACCCGTCACTTCCTCTACCTTACCGATAAAGATGTAGTCAACAAAGCCTGCATAGGCATTGAGATCATTCGGATCGAATACATAATCAACAATTATATTTTCCACAGGAAGCTCCTCATAATTTTGGGGTACTTCATAAACCTTTGAAGATATTATTTTTACCCGGCACTGCTGATACACCCTGATACCGAGCAGCAGACTTGCCAAAATCAATATCAGAATAAACACGGCACGGAAAAACTTTTTCATTCATCTGCACCTCTTTCCTTTTTACTTATCAGAAAAGTTTGCCCTTCTCCACAACTTCAGCTTCAACTGCAATTTCGGTGTCGGGCTGTTTTTCCGGTTCTGTCATGGCAGATGTCACTCCCGGTGCAGCAGTTGTTTTCATAACCACATCAGAGTTATAGTTTACGGGGGCAGTCTGTGAGGTGTCAGCGTTTTCGTCATAGTCACCGAGAATGTCAACCGTTCTGAGAAGCTCACCTGATGTAAGGCTATGCTCTGCAACGGTGTTTAAGTTTACTGTATAAAGCTTTTCACCGATAAATGTACCTCTGAAAAGACCGTAGCCGTACCTGTGATTTTCATCCGGATGTGTGAAGCCCTCGTGAGAGAGTATCTTTCCGTTTTCTATTTTGATAATCTTATAGCTCAGCACACTATAATATCCTTCGGGGGAATAATGCTTTACGGGGATACCGATAAAGCCCATTGTCTTACTGCTGATGAAGGCCTTCGGTTCATAGTTTACGTCGGTTTCAGCCTCTTTTATTACAAAGGTGTCCGTTTCCTTGGGATTTCTAAGGTCGGTTACGTCGAAAACAGAAACCTTTACCGTATTGAATTTGGCGTTTTCTTCGTCACCGTCATAGCCGATACCTACCATATATCCGTCACCTATGGGATGAAGATATGCTGAATAACCGGGAAGCTTGATTTCACCTAAAACCTTGGGGGTTGCAGGGTCAGTAAGATCAAGTGTAAAAAGAGGATCGGTATTTCGGAAGGTTACAACATAACCTGTGTCACCCATAAAGCGTACTGACTTGATCTGTTCGTCGTAGGCAAGATCCTCTAATTTACCGATAAGCTGAAGATCCTTGTTGAGAACGTAAATGCTGCTTATATCCTTATCGGTTTTGTAGTCGTAATAGTTGGTGGCAACTCTGAGACAGTCCTTGTGCTCGTCAAAGCAGAACTGATTAAGGAACTGACCCTTAACTGCTCCGCTTGCCTTATAGGCAACATTCACTCCGTCAAGTGAGAATGCGAAAATGTTGGTTTTTGTTTCACTGTTCTTGTATTCATACATTCCCACATAAAGAGTATCACTTGTGCAGTAAACCTCAGCACCCGAGCCGAGAACGGAAGCCTTGCTTACTTCGCCGTTCTTTTCCTTGGTGTCAAAGGCAGTTACAACTGTATAACCTGTGGATTTTTCGTCATAGATATAAACGCAGTCGCAGCCAATAAATTCACCGTTGACTTTCGGCATATAATTTTCTTCAAGGGTGTCATTGTAAACTGTGTAATATGTTACGGTGTAAAGTATGGAGCCATTCATTCTTGAGCTTAACAAGCTTCCGTTCTGGCTTACCCTTCTGATTTCCTTGGGACTGCTTCTTTCGCTGATGTCAAAAACAACATTTACGGTGTCGCTTCTCCACGGGTTATAGCCGGGTGTATAAACAGAATCAGCCGCCACATAAGTCTTGTTGTCGTAGCCTGACTCAATGCAGTTTGCCACAAGGATATCACCGTTTACATAAATATCTCTGATGCCTAGTACATTATCTTTTTCACCCTTGATGAACTCATCATAGAGGAGTGTCATTGTTTCTGTGTCCACAATTTTAAGCCTTGTGTCTGTCTTTATGCCTGAGGACACAATGTAAAGGTATCTGCCGTCGTTTTTGATTATATCGGCTTCGTCAATACCCTCCACCTGAATGTTGGTCTGACCGTGTTCTTTTGAATTACTGCCCGTAAGAGTATCGTTTACGCTGAAGTCCTGACCTTTAAGCTCGTCTGACTCTTCATTTACTGCTGACTGTGTAGGAGCAGTACCGACTGCACTTCCGGGTGCCATTGTGGGTGCCTTGGTTCCGTTTATTTCATAAACAAATTCATCAACCACATCATCAGAAGCAATCTTATCACCGAAAAGTTGTATTGCATAGTTGTAGCTGCCTCTTTCAAAAAGGCTTTCTATGTGCTTTTTCAGCTCAGCATTACTGTCTGCTTTTTTGAGTGTATGCGGCTTAACAGTATTTTCAATTACGGGATAAGTAACCTCCTGAGTCTCATAAGAAGGCTCTACATCCTGAAGCTCTACGGGAATGAGATGATATGCATTCATACAAATGAGAGTTACTACAAGTACTGCAGCAAGGCTTGCAATTTTAGGGAGAATCTTAACCTTTTTCTTAGGGGTAATGTTCTTTTCTTTCAGCATTTCTACCATCCTTTCTTTCGAGAGGCTTTCGGGTAAATCGGGAGAAGAAGCAAATGCTTCTTTAAGTGTGTAATTATTTTCATCGTTTCTTTTCATTGTGTCACCGTCCTCATACAACTAACATTTCACGGAGTTTCTCTGTTGCTCTTTTGATTTTTGAGCGCACAGTAGAATCCTTAAGTCCGAGAATTTCACCGATTTCTTTGCTGGTATACCCTGAGGAATAATAGAGAATGCAGATTTCTCTTTCCTCGTCAGTCAGCTTTTTAAGAGCATTCATAAGGCTGATTATTTCGCTGCGGTCTTTTTCCTCAACTGAGACGTCTCTTACCTCAGAAAGCTCCACCTCATTTTTATGAAGGTATTTTATTTTCTGAGCATTCTTGCAGCAGTTGTGCAGAATTTTGAACATCCATGATTTAAAGGCATCATTCTTTTTAAGCTGAGGCAGATTCTGAAAAGCAAGACAGACCGCCTCACTTACGCAGTCTTCAGCCGCACTGACAGAGCCCACAGAGTAGTAGGCAAAGCGATATAAATCCTCGGCATAAAGTCCGTAAAGCTCACCGAAGGCCTCGGCAGAGCCGTTTTTAGCTTTTTTAACAAGATTAGAAACAAATTCTGAGCTCATAAATTTATCACATCCGTTTCACCCTATTAGATGGAAATGAAAGGTAATTTGTTGCAAGTAAAATAAAAAAATTTTTTTCGGTCAAAACTACCACCGAGGTGATTATAATGGAAAACAAGGATAAAAGCAAGAAACAAAAAAAGAACGTGAAGTTCAAGGGCAAAAAAGAGGAAATTATCTCTGACGTAAACGGCTCATACACAGGCGTACCCACCGACCCCATGGACATCCGTCCCGTTCAGGATGCGGATGATTTGTAAAAGCTCTGAAATTACCAGAATCATTACCGTTATTAACTGCAAAAAGGGAACTGCACACGCAATTCCCTTTCTTATATTATCAATGATTTTAATAAGTTGTTGTTTTATTCCATACGATACTTTTATCCAAAAGTGTTAGGTGGATTTTTATTTAACTATTGAAATATTGCAAACGATTGTGATATACTATTAGTGCCAAACAAAACCGAATAAATTATATGGGAATGGTATTTTCTTTTATAGGGATACTGTTTTATTGTCATACTTTACTTGATGAATTTGTTAAAAACGCAAATTCCAACAGGTAGAGTGTGACATCATTCCCATTTATCTGGTTTTGTTTGGCGACAATCGGAGTTTGCGTTTTCGGTGCGTTAACTTCGGTTGGCGCACTTTTTTATTTACACAACAAAAATTACAGGAAGGAGGAATATATTTGAAAAAGGTCATTAATCTTGTTGTTTTGGCAATTATGATATTATTAATTGCTTTGTTAATAGCCAATCCCAATCGAAACCAAGAAGATAATGCACCTCAAATCAATATAACTGAGAAAGTTGAACAGGAGACTGCGGAAGGTTTTGAAAGGCATGAGGATTTAGCAGATGCTTTTGTTACGGCTATGATCGACGGAACCAGCGAAGAATTGTTGGAATATATGAATATTGATATGGTAGCATCTATTGCGAGCGAAAACTATACAAATATAGAATACATACAGAGTGCAATAACATCTTCGTTTAGTAGGGAACGTTCTTATTATCTTGAATGGTTATATGATAATTTTGAAAACGCAACATCGGTTTCTTGGAATATCAGTGAGATGTTTTGGAGTGAAGACGACGAATTTCAAGAACTTCAGGCACATGAAGATTACGATTTGGGCATTGGTGGTTATGATTATAGTGGCTTGAAGCGTGATGGTGCAACAAAAGTATTATACTATCGTACAAGCATAGATGTATCTGATTATTACGATACTCGTTATTATGGTTTCGAATTTTTAGTTGCTCAAATTGAAGGCTTATGGTATTTAGTTGGAATTGATTAAACAAATATCAAAATAAAACATAATGAAAATAAAAAAGTGCTTTTATCAATATTGAAAACAAAAGGAAGATAATATGAAAATTAATAAGATTATTGGAATTTTACTTGCGGTTATTGGTGCTATTGGTGAAGTGTACGCTTTAATGACTATCAACAGTGACAAAAACGCTAGTATATTGTATGGAAGATATACGTATGCGCCACCTTTTACCGATCATGAAATTACATATATTACCATTGCTGCTGTTTCAGCTCTTTTGTTAATTGTAGGATTAATTGTATTATTCTTGAAAAAAGGTAAAAAAGAGTAAACATAATCGCATAACTCATCTTTACTGGTAAGTAAAAAAGTAGAAGTATTTTCATTTATACGAAACAGCCACCCATATGAGTGGCTGTTTGCTTTATAATTGTTATCTCTGTGCAAACCTCACCGTTTCCATTGCATCCTTTGCATAAAACGTTGCGCCGATTTTTTCAGCAAATTCTTTAGTAAGAACTGCGCCGCCCACAACAGTTTTTACTTCGGGAAGCTCTTTTCTCAGAAGTGCCACCGTTTCAGCCATAGCCTCTGTTGTGGTTGTCATAAGTGCGCTTAAACCCACTATGTCAGCCTTTTCATTTTTGGCCGCTTCAAGAACGGTTTCAGGTGCAACGTCTTTTCCTAGGTCAATTACCGTAAAGCCGTAGTTTTCAAGAAGCACCTTAACTATGTTCTTGCCAATGTCGTGAATGTCACCCTTCACCGTTGCAAGAACAATTTTTTTGCTTTCTTTAAGTCCCGTGTCCTTCATAACGCTTTTAACTGCGTCAAAGGCTTTGCTTGCCGCCTCAGCACTCATAAGAAGCTGAGGCAGATACATTTTCTTTTCCTCAAAAAGCTTGCCTACCTTGTCGAGAGCAGGAACAATCTGCTCATTTATAACCGAAAGAGGCTCCACTACCTGAAGAGCTTTTTGGGCTTCGTCATAAGAGGGCTCTTTAAGCCCCTTTACAATTGCTCTTACAAGTGGCTTTTCGTTTGTATAGTCAGACTTTACTGCCGAAGTGCCTTTCTCGCCGGTAAGAGTGAAATCCTTGAAAAAGTCAATGTATTCCGTGCAGGACTTGTCCTTGCCCATAAGTGCCATATATGTGCGGTATGAGCCCATCATTGTGTCGGAGAAGGGGTTCATAATTGCACAGTCAAGACCGTTCATAAAAGCGAGAGAGAGGAAATATGCGTTCAGTGTTTCTCTTGACGGAAGTCCGAAAGACACATTTGAAACACCGAGACTTGTTTTAACACCTAACTTTTCTTTTATCAGTTTAACACTATCTAGAGTGATTTTTGCACTGTTGTCGTTTGCTGAAACTGCCATTGCAAGAGGGTCAACAATAACATCTTTTTTGTCAATGCCGTACTTCTCGCACTCGAGAAGTATTTTCCTTGCAATTTCCATTCTGCCCTTGGCAGTTTCGGGAATGCCTGTTTCGTCAATTGTGAGAGCTATTACAACACCGCCGTATTTCTTCACAAGCGGCAGAATTTCATCCATTACTTCTTGCTTTCCGTTGACGGAGTTTACAAGAGGCTTGCCGTTGTAAATGCGCATTGCCTTTTCCATAGCACTTTTCTTTGCGGTGTCAAGCTGAAGAGGTAAATCAAGAACGCTCTGAAGCTCTTTAACCGAATTTACGAGCATACTGTCTTCGTCAATCTCAGGCAGACCCACGTTCACATCGAGAATATGCACACCCTTTTCCTCTTGTGCAATACCCTCGCTGACTATGTAGTTTATGTCACCCTGACGAAGAGCTTCCTTAAAGCGCTTTTTACCCGTTGGGTTGATTCTCTCACCGATTAAAACAGGATCATTTCCGATTTCAATTGCATGAGTGTATGAGGAAACGAGAGTGAGATTTTTATTGACTGCAGGGGAGAAGGGAAGATTTTTCGTCTTTTCCACCGTAGCTTTGATGAAATCGGGAGTTGTTCCGCAGCAGCCACCGAGAATGGCAGCACCCATTTCTGCAATATCTTTCATTACGAGAGAGAATTCCTCTGCATCAACATCGAAAACTGTCTTTCCGTTTTCTGTTCGTGGCATACCTGCGTTGGGACTTACAATAACGGGCAGGGAAGAATACTTCACATATTCCCTTGCTATTTCCTTCATCTGATGAGGCCCGAGAGAGCAGTTGATGCCGATTGCATCAGCACGAAGACCTTCAAGAAGAGCTATCATTGCTTTAGGTGAAGCACCTGTCAGAAGTTTGCCGGTTTCATCATAAGCGTTGGTTACAAAAACGGGAAGGTCGCAGCTTTCCTTAGCCGCAAGAAGAGCAGCCTTTGTCTCGTAAGAGTCGGTCATGGTTTCGATTATAACAAGGTCAGCACCGTTTTCAGCACCCAATTTTATGCTTTCAGAAAAAATCTCAACAGCTCTTTCAAAGGGCATATCACCTAAAGGCTCAAGCATTTTGCCAAGCGGACCTACATCAAGAGCAATAAAGCATTCATCTCTGTTGCCATCAAAAAGCTCAATTGCTCTTTTTGCATTTTTCAATGCGGCTGAAATAATATCAGAAAGATTATCGAATTTAAGACAGTTTGCACCGAAGGTGTTGGTGGTGATGATGTTGCTTCCTGCTCTGAGATAGGAAAGGTGAATATCTGTAATATCGTCGGGATGGGTGAGATTCCACGTCTCAGGCAGTTCGCCTGGCTGAAGCCCTCTTTTCTGCAGAAGAGTGCCCATACCGCCGTCTATATAAAGTCGTTTTTTGTTAAGAAGTTCTTTTATGTTCATTACTCTTCCTCCAATATACCCACTATAGCCGTAACTGACTTTATGGGTGACATAAGATAGGCTTCAGTTAAGGTGATGCCGATTTTTCTGTAAGCATCAAGGAAAGAAAGAATCTCTCCCTGACAGCAGAGACTTACGTCGCCGTAACCGGGGCTGAAGCGTGGCTTCAGCGTTCGCCCTTCTTTCATTTCATCGTTGATAAAATCGCAGAAAACCTCAATGCCCGATGAGGCAATGCAGTCCGTTATAAACCCGTCAGCAGCAGAAAGCTTTGTTCTTCTGAGAATAAGTCTGTCAACGGCACTGCCTGAGGTCGCTGCAAAAACAAAGGCACTTTTGCAGCCCTCAAGATTTTTACGAAGGCTTTCACTTTCAATCTCGCAAAAGTCAAAACGTATACCCTTTTCACCGAAAAAGGTAACTGAGCTTTTTCTATAGACGGCTTTAAAAACGGCCGCTTTTTTATATTCCTCTGAGCTTTCCTCATAGATTTCTTCCATGTCACCGAAAAGCTCCTTGCAGTCCATAAAACGCAGAGCCATTTTTTTGTCGGGGGTAATTTCTGCACAGCTGCTTGTGTGCAGTATAATCGGGTTTTCTTTCATTCTGATACCACCGTAAAATTAATGTGAATGGACGCCCGAAGGCGTCCTTATGTAATTACAGTCCTATAATAGCAGAAACGTTACTCTGAATTTTTCTTGCAACCTCAGGTTTATTCATAGAGTAAACGTGAACTGCATTGATTCCGTTTGCATAAAGGTCAATAATCTGCTGGGTTGCGTAAGCGATGCCTGCCTCGGTCATAGCTTCGGGATTATCACCGTATTTGTCAACAATTCTGCAGAAGCGCTGAGGAAGTGCTGAACCCGAAATTCTGCAGATACGCTTGATTGATTTCGGGTTTGTTACGGGCATAATTCCTGCAACAACGGGAACATTTATCCCTGCTTCTCTGATGCGGTACATAAAGTTATAGAGAACATCGTTATCAAAAAACATCTGCGTTACAAGAAACTCGCAGCCTGCATCAACCTTTTCCTTAAGGTAACGGATATCGTCAAAGGATGTGCTGCTTTCGGGGTGGGCTTCGGGATAGCAGGCACCGCCGATACAGAATCCGCCATATTCCTTGATTTCTCTTGTGAGCTCTGAAGCGTAATGATAATCAAGATGCTCCTTGCTCATACCCTCGGGAATATCCCCACGAAGAGCGAGAATGTTTTCAATGCCCTTTTCTTTGAGCAAACCGAGCTGTGACATGATTTCATCTTTGGTTGAGCTTACACACGAAAGGTGAGCGAGAGACGGAACGGAAAAATTCTTTTGCAGGTTTTCTGCAATTGAAACGGTGTACTGAGATGTACCGCCTCCTGCACCGTAGGTTACGCTCATATATGAGGGCTTAAGGAGTGCAATTTCCTCCGTAGCCTTTTTCACAGTTTCAAAGTTGTCGCTTGTCTTGGGCGGAAAAACCTCAAAGGAAAGTGATGGCTTTTCGCCGCCGATGATTTCAGTTATCTTCATATTATTTTCACCTGTATCTTGAAAGAGAAGCGTAGGGGCGACCATTGGTCGTCCGCACAATCTTCTCAAAAAATATTACTATATCCGTTTTTATAGTTTCATTATTTTTCTTTTCGGTTTCGGACGCCCGCTGGGCGCCCCTACGGCTCTATGTCATTCTGAACGCAGTGAAGAATCTTTTTAAGATTCCTCGGATTAACCTCGGAATGACAATCCTGAGGTTGCGTCAGTTATTTTGCATTTTGCACTTTGCATTCTGCATTTAACCTGAGCTCAGCTCAGTTTTTAAGTGAGTGCATAGGTGCAGGAATTCTGCCGCCGCGCATAATAAAATCTGCTGATGAAAATTCGTGAACAGGCATAACGGGAGCTGTGCCGAGAAGTCCGCCGAATTCAACCATTTCACCGATTTTCTTGCCGATTGCCGGAATGATTCTTACTGCAGTTGTCTTTGTGTTGACAACACCGATAGCAGCCTCGTCAGCGATAATTGCAGCAAGGGTTTCTGCTGAGGTTTCACCGGGTACTGCAATCATATCAAGACCAACTGAGCATACGCAGGTCATAGCTTCAAGCTTGTCAAGGTGAAGCCCGCCTTTAAGTACGGCTTCAATCATACCCTCGTCCTCACTTACGGGAATGAATGCACCCGAAAGACCGCCAACGTGGTTGCTTGCCATTACGCCGCCTTTTTTTACTGCATCGTTTAGCATAGCAAGAGCAGCAGTTGTGCCGTGTGTACCGCAGACCTCAAGCCCCATTTCCTCAAGGATTCTCGCAACGCTGTCACCCTTTTCAGGTGTGGGGGCAAGGGAAAGGTCGACAATGCCTGCAGGTACGCCCAAACGTCTTGATGCCTCCTGAGCAACAAGCTGACCCATACGGGTGATTTTGAAGGCGGTTTTCTTTATGGTTTCAGCCACAACATCGAAGGGCTGACCCTTGCATTTCTGAAGTGCGTGATAAACTACACCGGGTCCGCTTACACCTACGTTAATTACACATTCACCTTCACCGACACCGTGGAAAGCGCCTGCCATAAAGGGATTATCCTCAACTGCATTTGCAAAAACAACCAGCTTTGCACAGCCGAAGCCGTGTGAATCGGCTGTCATCTGTGCAGTTTTCTTTATAATTTTTCCCATGAGAGCAACGGCATCCATATTGATGCCTGCCTTTGTGCTTGCAACTGAAACGCTTGAGCATACTCTCTCGGTTTCAGAAAGAGCTGAAGGGATAGAGTTAATAAGGTTAATATCACCGTTTGTCATACCCTTGTGAACAAGAGCAGAAAAGCCGCCGATAAAGTTTACACCGCATTCCTTAGCTGCAGCATCAAGAGCCTTTGCAATAGGTGTGTAATCTGTTTCCTTGCAGGAAGCAGCAACAATACCTATGGGGGTTACGGAAATACGTTTATTTACAATAGGTATACCGAACTCACGTTCAATATCTTCACCCACCTTTACAAGGTCCTTTGCAAGACGGGTGATTTTGTCATAGATTTTTTTTGCGGTTACTTCAACGCTGTCACTTGTGCAGTCAAGAAGCGAAATGCCCATTGTGATTGTTCTTACATCAAGATGCTGATGGTCAATCATCTCAATGGTGGAGAGAATTTCTTTCTGGCTGTGCATAATTCCGCCTCCTTATATTCTGTGCATGAGGTCGAAAATATCTTCACGCTGAATTCTGATGTTTACGCCCATTTCTTCACCCTTTGCTTTAAGTGAATCAGAAAGCTCAGTGAAGGGAACGGTAGCTTTTGAAAGGTCAACAAGCATGGACATAGTGAAAAAGTCCTGCATAACTGTCTGGCTGATGTCGAGAATGTTTACGTCGCACTTTGCAAAAAGTGTGCATACACCTGCGATAATGCCGGGCTTGTCCTTGCCGATAACTGTTACAATTGCTTTCATAATAAGTCATTCCTTTTCCTTAAAGCGACTTTTGTCACCTTAGATAATCTAATATTATAATTCTATACATATAAGGGGAAAAAGTCAAGGATAAAGATGTACATTTAATATTATAATTCTTAATAAAAATTTTACGATTACGATTATGGTTTTAACATTTAATTAATAAAAAATAAGGATTTATGTAAATAAGTTTGTGATAAAAAATTACTGTAGAAATCTGGCTTTTCAATGCCACTAAATTAAAGGAGAAAAAACTATGTTACCAGCACCACAGAACACCAACTGCTATGAGTACCTCAGAATGTGTACTGAAATCTATGACGACGTTTGGATGATGCAGCACTTCGGCGTTAAGTATAAGCGTTCAAAGATTTTTGACGATATCGAGGCCCTCGCAGCTTATTTCCAGAACGAAATGGGACTTCGCAAAGGCGATGTTTTCACAATTTTTATGCCCACAACTGTTCAGAGCATTATCACTTTCTATGCTCTTAACAAAATCGGCGTAATCACAAGCTTTGTACATCCCCTTATGGGACCTGACTACCTTAAGGAGCAGATTGAGGTTCTTCATTCAAAGGGTGTTATGGTTCTTGACCTTCTTGTTAAGGATCATATCGGTGTTATCAATGATTCAGGTCTTCCCTGTATCGTATGTAACAGCTCAGACTATTCAGAAGGCTTCAAGAAGTACGGCTGTAAGGTCGGTGAAGGTCTCATTAAGGGAATTTTCCCCAAGTATAACAAGGCTGTATACTATAAGGATGTTGTTAAGACAACTGCAAGAGTTGTTGGCGAAATCAACAATGCAGACGATATTGCTGCTTACCTTAACGGTGGCGGTACAACAGGTAAGAGCAAGACAATCAAGCTTACCTCAAGATCAATCAACGAGCTTACATGCAGAGTTTCAGATATCGACGAGATTCACGATCCCGGTGAAGAAGCAGAGGTTATCGTTCTTCCGCTCTTCCACTGTTTCGGCCTTATTATCGCTGTACATATGGCTCTTTGCAACAGTGCAAGAATTATCCCCATGATGCAGTTCGATGCTAAAATTTTCGTTAAGCTTATGAAGCAGAACAACATCGTCGGCTTTGGCGGTATTCCTCTTATGTTCCAGAAGCTTATGAAGCAGAAGGGCTTCGACGGTCCTCACCTCAAGAATATCAGACTTATGTTCTGCGGCGGTGACGATATTTCAGACGGATTTATCGACGAATATAACTCATACTTTGAGAAATGGGGCGCAACAGGACGTCTTCGTCAGGGCTACGGTCTTACAGAAATCGGTTCAGTTTGCTGCACAAACACAAACGACGACTTCAAGCGCGGTTCAATCGGTAAGGCTCTTCGTGGCGTAAGGGTTGAAATCTGGGATGACGACCACAAGAAGGTTCCCAACGGCACAGTTGGTGAATTTGCAATTTCAGGTCCCACAATCATGAAGGGTTACTATATGGAAGGTGAAGCTGAAGATTACGGTCTTTACACCGACGAAAATGGTGAAAAGTGGGTTCTTTCAGGTGACCTCGGTTATCAGGACGACGACGGCTTCTTCTTCTTCTCAGGCAGAAAGAAGAGACTTATCATCATCTCAGGCTACAATGTATATCCCACAGATATCGAAAAGCTTGTTGGTGAAATGGACGAAATCAAGGAATGCTGTGCTGTTCAGGGCTGGGACAACGGCAGAAGCATGGTTCGTCTTTATGCTACAACTGCAAACGGCGTAAACGAAGAAGAGCTTAAGGCTAAAATCTGCAAGGAATGTGAAGAGAACTTCTCCAAGTTCTATGTACCCAGAGATATTATCTTTATGGACTCTCTTCCCGAAACTCCGCTTATGAAGGTTGACTTCATGAAGCTTACAGCTGCTGATCCCGAAGTTCTCAGAGCAGAAAGAAAAATGAAGTAAAATGTAAATTCAAACAAATTGTTGACATTTGTAGTTTACATTTGTCTGATTATATGATAAAATACTCAATAACCTTGCTCTTTTAGGGTGGGGTTATTAGGCTATTACTTACCTTTTGATAAACAGAAAAAGGAGACGGATCCAAGATGATTACTATTAATGAACTGATGTGCAAGGGCTGCGGATATTGCGTCAAGTATTGCCCTAAGCACATTCTGGAAATGGGTAAGGAGAGATCTCAGAGAGGTCACTTTTATCCCGTAAACATCGACGCCGAAAAATGCACAAGCTGTGCAATTTGTGCGCTTATGTGTCCCGAAGGTGCAATTGAAGTTGCAGCTAAAGAGAGATAAGGAGACTTGATTATGGAAAAAAGATTTATGAAAGGCTGTGAAGCTATTGCGGAAGCTGCTGTAAGAGGCGGTTGCCGTTTCTTCGCAGGCTATCCCATTACTCCGCAGAACGAAATTCCCGAATATCTTTCATGGAGACTTCCTGAGGTTGGCGGTGCTTTCGTTCAGGGCGAAAGTGAAGTTGCTTCAATCAATATGGTATACGGAGCAGCAGCAACCGGAACAAGAGCTCTTACAAGCTCCTCAGGTCCGGGTATCAGCCTTAAGGCTGAGGGTATTTCTTACCTTGCTTCAGCTCAGCTTCCTGCTGTTATTGTAAATATCTCAAGAGGCGGCCCCGGCCTTGGCTCAATTCAGCCTGCTCAGTCAGACTATCTTCAGGCTACAAAGGCACTCGGCCACGGTGGCTTCAGAACAATGGTATTTGCACCTGCTACACTTCAGGAAGCAGTTGACCTTACTTATAACGCATGGGAATACGCTGAAAGAGACAGAAACCCTGTTCTTATTCTTATGGACGGCTGCCTCGGTGCGATTATGGAAGAGGTTGAGCTTCCTCCCATGAAGGAACTCAGCACAGAAAACACAGAGGACTGGAGCCTTGCAAAGGTTGGCGGCAGAACAGACAACCACATGATTACACCTATTCTTCCCGAACCTGCTCTTGAAATGCTCAACAAGTTCAAGGGCTTCACATACAAGGGCTGGGAATTCAGTGATGTAAAGGTTGAGGAATATCTTTTAGAGGATGCCGAATATGTTGTAGTAGCTTACGGTATTGCAGCAAGAGTTGCAAAGGAAGCTATCAACAATCTTCGCGAAGAAGGCTACAAGGTTGGTATGATCCGTCCTATTACTCTTTATCCCTTCCCCAAGGCAAGTCTTGACAATCTTGACTACAGCAAGGTAAAGGGTATTATCGACATCGAAATGACAATTCCCGCTCAGATGCGTGATGATATCGAGCTTCAGGTTAAGGGCCGCTGTCCCGTTCATGAATACGGACGTTCTGGCGGTATGCTTCTTGACGATGAAGGCGTATACGAAGCAATCAGCAATATCGTAAAGGAGGGTGAATAATCATGCCGGCATATAAAAGACCATCTTCACTTATGCCTATGACCACAGGCTATTGTCCGGGATGCTTACACGCTCTCGGAACAAGACTTGTTGCTGACGCAATTGATGAGCTTAATCAGCAGCAGAACGCAATCAACGTTGTTTCAGTTGGTTGCTCAGCACTTAACCTTTACAGCTGGAACGGTGACGATATCGGTGCAGCACACGGCAGAGCTCCTGCAGTTGCAACAGGTATCAAGCGTTGCCTTCCCGACAGACTTGTTTTCACCTATCAGGGTGACGGCGACCTTGCCGCTATCGGTCTTGCAGAAATTATGTCTGCAGCAAACAGAGGCGAAAACTTCACAGTTATTTTTGCTAACAACCAGACCTACGGTATGACAGGCGGTCAGATGGCTCCCACAACACTTATCGGTCAGAAGTCAACAACAACTCCCTTCGGCCGTGACCCTCAGACCACAGGTTATCCTCTTAAAATGTGCGAGCTTATTGCAACTCTTGAGGCTCCCGTTTTCGTTGCAAGATATGCTCTCAACACTCCCAAGGGTGTTTCAGACGCTAAGAAGGGTATCAAGAAGGCTTTTGAACTTCAGCTTGCAGGTAAGGGCTTCACCTTTATCGAACTTCTTACAAACTGCCCCACAAACTGGGGTATGAGTCCTCTTCAGACTCTCGATTATATGGATACAAACACAATCCCGTATTTCAAGCCGGGAATCTATAAGGATACGGAGGTACAGGGCTAATGAAAAAATCATTTGTATTTTCCGGTTCAGGCGGTCAGGGTATTATGAGCGCAGGCATTATGCTTGCTCACACCGCTATTGATATGCAGAAGCATTCAACCTTCCTTCCCGAATACGGCCCCGAACAGCGTGGCGGCAGTGCAAAGTGCACCGTTATCATCAGCGACGACCAGATTGTTTCACCGCTTACAAAGAAGTGCGACACTCTCATCGCTATGAATGAGCAGGCTTATAACAAGTTCTCAGGTGACATCAAGGAAGGCGGACTTCTCGTTCTCAACTCAAGCCGTGTTGCAAGCGGAATGGACAGAGAAGATGTAAAGGTTCTCGCAGTTCCTGTTGACGATGTTGCTCTTGAGCTTGGTAATGTAAAAATGGCAAACACAGTTCTTATCGGTGCTCTCGTCGGTGCAACAGACATCGTAAGCAAGGAAGCAATTGTAGCTTCACTTGAAGCTAAGTTTGCTAAGAAAAAGCCCGAAATTCTTGAGCTCAACATGAAGGCTCTTGAAAAGGGTATTGAATTAGGTAAAGCACATAAAGTGTAGGATAAATTAATAAAAGGAGATAAACCTATGCCTAAGTATACTTTTGACACAAAATTCAGCGTTCTTATGAAGGATCCCAAGGTTATGGAAATCGTTGATGACCTTTGCCCCGAAATTATGAACCACCCCATGAAGAACCTTGCTCTCAGCCTCGGCTTCACACCCAACCAGGGTATGGTTGTACTTTCAAAGATGTACAGCAAGGAAAAGATTGAAGAGTTCAGAGTAAGACTCGAAGCGATCGAATAATTAAACTGAAAAGCTGCCTTACCTAAACGGTAGGGCAGTTTTTTTACAGTAAGGACACGGCTTGCTGTGTTTGTTTTGGTTTTAATTATTGTGGTTTGTTAGTTTGATCCTTCCGACGGCTTCGTCATCACCATACCTTTCAGGGACTCAAGAATCTGTTTCTTACGTAAATTGTATCGTCAGTAATTTTGTGTTTTGCACGCTTCATTAAAAAAAGCACCCCGAACGCCGACACCCCATAAGGAAGTATTTCTTTAAAATGTGAACTAACCGCACAATAATGCGTTAAAAACCACCGATATGCGTCAGCATTATCGGTGGTTT
>JAFWZS010000063.1 GCA_017522205.1 Clostridia bacterium | reverse complement strand
CGAGCTCAATGCAGGCATAAAGAATTCCCTTCGGTGTAAGCTCATCTGCACCGCCGTCAATAACGCCTGAAAGTGAATCCCAGGTTGTTCTTTCCTCGTTGAAAAGCTTGTACTTTGAGAAAATGTTCAGTCCGTCACCGCCGGGGACACCGCCTGAATGGAAAGAACGGAAGGGGTAAACCCCTTTGCTGAGGTTTTCGACAAGAGCTTCGTGGAAGGTGAAATCCTCCTGAACGGCGATAATGTCATATCCCGATTTGCTCAGCTGTGAACCAAGCTCAAGCTGATTGATAGGTACGTCTGTGCTTACAGGAAGGCCTGCAACGTTATAGCTGAGGATTTTCAGCTCTTTTGCTTCCGATGCCTGAGAGGTGATTGCAAAGGCTGAAGCAAACATCAACACTGAAAGCAGCAATGAAACGACTTTTTTAAATTTGTTCATAGTTAATTCTCCTTCGGATTTATCTAAGATGAAATAAGTATACAATAATCCGTAAATGTCGCACAAGTATATATTGTAAATAAAAAATGAACAGAAGATGAATTTCTGATGTCGTATGTTTGTGGAATTAAATAAAACAAAAATCAGGTATTTTCAGTCTGTGGGTTCTGAAAATACCTGAAGCTTATATTCTGATTTTACATAGCCTTTTCCAGCTCAGCTCTGATTGCCTTGATGAATTCCTCTGTTGTAAGAGCGGTAGCTTCGCTGCCTTCCCAAAGACCAACAAGATCCTTTGTCATTCTTCCGCTTTCGATTACATCGAGGGAAGCCTTTTCAAGCTTGTCAGCAAAAGCCATAAGCTCATTGTTGCCGTCAAGCTCACCTCTTTTACGAAGAGCGCCTGTCCATGCAAAAATTGTTGCAATGGGGTTGGTTGAGGTCTGTTCACCTTTAAGGTAGCGGTAGTAGTGACGTGTAACTGTGCCGTGAGCAGCTTCATATTCATAGTTGCCGTCGGGTGAAACAAGTACGCTTGTCATCATAGCAAGTGAACCGAAGGCTGTTGAAACCATATCGCTCATTACGTCGCCGTCGTAGTTCTTACAAGCCCAGATGTAACCGCCCTTTGAACGGATAACTCTTGCAACTGCGTCGTCGATAAGGGTGTAGAAGTATTCAATGCCTGCCTTTTCAAAATCTTCCTTGTAGTTTTCGTTATAGATTTCTTCAAAGATAAGCTTGAAGGTCTGGTCGTACTTCTTTGAAATTGTGTCCTTTGTTGAGAACCAGAGGTCCTGCTTTGTTGAAAGGGCATACTGGAAGCAGGAGTGAGCAAAGGAACGGATTGATGTGTCCTTGTTGTACATACCCTGAAGCACGCCGCCACACTCGAAATCGTAAATTGTTGCTCTTTCCTCTTCACCGTCTACACTTGTGAAAACAAGCTCAGCCTTACCGGGCTTTGTGGGACGGAATTCAGTTGACTTATAAACGTCGCCGTATGCGTGACGGGCAATTGTAATGGGCGCTTCCCATGTTCTTACGGTAGGCTTAACACCGCTTACAAGAATAGGTGTTCTGAAAACTGTACCGTCAAGAATAGCTCTGATTGTGCCGTTGGGGCTCTTCCACATTTCCTTGAGCTTATATTCTTCAACTCTCTGTGCGTTGGGAGTAATTGTTGCACACTTAACGCCTACGTGGTACTTTTTGATTGCCTCACCTGCATCAATGCTTACCTGGTCGTTTGTTTCGTCACGGTAGGGAAGGCCAAGGTCGTAATATTCTGTGTTAAGCTCAACGAAGGGTGAGAGAAGTTCATCTTTAATCATTTTCCAGATGATTCTGGTCATTTCGTCGCCGTCCATCTCGACGATTTTACCCATTTTGATTTTATCCATTTTCATTTGCACTCCTTTTTGGTAAAATACAAAGCCAATTTTAGCAGATTATTCCCCATAGGTCAAGGTTTAAAGGCAAAAAAATCCCTGCAAAGAGAACTTTATCTCCGTGCAGGGTTTGAGTTTTATTTGCCAAGAATTTCTTTCAGTAATTCAGGGGCTTTGGTTGTGATGTTATCAGGGGCATAGGAGAGTATTCTGTAAAGGTCTTTTTTGCTGTTTACAGTCCAGATTGAAACAAGCAGCCCTTCCTCCTTGAAAATGTCAACAAGAAGCTTTGAAGCATAAACATATTTAAAGTTGATACCTACAGCACCTGACTCTTTTATCCTTTCAGCGAGTGATAAAATATACTCTCTCGTGTGCTTTTTAGGCGGCAGAATATTTCTCACGTTGAGATAATACGGAATCTTCGGGCTGTCCTTTCTTGCGGCAGCGACAAAATCCTCCTCAATGCCCGTATAGAAAATCTGCTGAAGAACGCCGCACTCTTCAGCGAGTGTCTGCACCTGATTTAAGTCTGTAGGAATTTTTACGTCAACATTGGCTTTGATAGTGGGGTGCTTACTGAGCAAATCGAAAGCCTCTTTAAGTGTGACCTCACCGCCCTTAGGCTCGTCATGGGAGAGAACAGCAGTGCCGTTTTTATGGAATCTCAGGTCGAATTCAACAATATCAGCACCGTTTTTTATGCCCATTTCCATAGCTTCAAGGGAGTTAGCCTTTGTGCCGCTGCAGCCTGTGTGGGCAGTATAGCAAAAGGGTGTTTCAATAAGCTTTTTTAGAGCTTTGGGATTTTTTGTAGTGATATTGTCAGCACCAAGCTTAATAGCCTTAAGCATAGCTTTAACGTCGCTACAGGTGTAAAGAGAAACAATAAGCCCCTCCTTATGAAAAGCGTCAACAAGCTCCTTTGTGCAGGGCTTGTAGCTTATATTGATGCCAATTGCTCCGTGCCTTTTGGTCTCTTCAACAAGGTGATTTATGTAGCCTTTTCTGAGCATTTTGAACCTTGTTACGGTTTCGTTCAGATAAAAGGGGATTTGGGGAGTATCTCTTTTGGCTGAAATAAGTTTCTCCTTTTCAATACCGGTGTAAAGAATTCTGTCCTGCACACCGTGCTTTACCGCACAGTCGTAAACCGCCTTAAGGTTGGGACCGATTTTAACATCGATGTTCATTTTTGTGCCGGGAAGCTCAGAAAGAACAGAGAAAGCTTCATCAAGGGAAAGAGAATCCTTTTTAGCGAAGGTGTGAGCGAGAACGGGCTCACCTTTTTTTGTAAAGTTAAGGTCAACCTCGACGATTTTACCGTATTTTGCACCCACACGGATTGATTCGGCTGAGTTGTATTCAGTGCCCTCACAGCCCGTATGCGCCGTTATTGTGAAGCCTTTCGGCAAAGGGAATTTGCTGTTCATGTTCGTCATCTCCCGTCATGTTATGAAGTTATTTTAACAGATAGCAAATCATCCGTCAATACTCAATAAATGCAAAATGCAGAATAACTGACGATACAATTGACCGTCAGAAACAAATCCTTGCCGTCCCTGAAAGGGAAGGTGGCAGCCGTAGGCTGACGGAAGGGTTATTAAGGCTGTCATTCTGAACGCAGTGAAGAATCTTAAACCTCAACACTTGAAAGCTTCCTCGTTAAATCTCGGAATGACAAACATAGGGACCGACGTCCCCGACGGTTCGTAAAAAATTTACCTTTTTTGTTTAGGCAAAAAAGCGGACGCCCAATGGGCGCCCCTACGTATAAATCTCGTCAGATGTTTTGCATTTACTTCATCTGTGCCTTGTAGTAATTCATCAGACAACCCTCAAGGATAATTGTCTTTTCCTCTTCGGTAAGTCCCTTTACATAAAGGGTAATATCCTCAACTGAGTCCTTTGTGATTACCTTTCCGGGAATCTCCTCTGTACCGTTCTTGATAGCTTCACGGATGCCGGGAACGTAAACGTAGTCGCCGTCTGTGTAGTTGAACTCTCTTTCCTTATCGAGAGTAAAGGGAAGAATACCCCAGTTGATGCAGTTGCTTCTGTAACGCTTTGTTGCGAATTCATAGCAGATATTTGCAAAACCGCCGAGAACCTTCTGACATGAAGCTGCCTGCTCTCTTGCTGAACCGTCGCCGGGACGGCATGCAAATACACATGAGCCGAACTGAGTGTGCTTTGCAGTTTCTTCTGCGTTATCTGTAACCTTGCTGAGTGCTTCAATTACTTCAGTTGAGGAGTTGCTTTCTCTTCTCTTTGCTTCTTCAGCGGCTACAGCTTTTGCTCTTGGTACATACTGAGGCTCTCTTCTTGAAAGAGCGAACTCTGAAAGTCTCAGGGGATTTGAACGGTAGCTTGATGTTTCACCTGAGGGAATAAGCTCGTCAGTTGTTGTAACATCGTCGTGGATTACACACGCAAGCTTTACAAGGAGATTATCCTCAAGTGCATACATCTTCGGCCAGTCGGTGATGTTGGGACCGAATTTAAGCTCTGCATCAGCGTCGGGTTTGCCGAAGCCCTGATATACTCTCTTTTCGTAAACGCCTGTTTCAAAGCTGTATGTGCTGTCATATTCTGGAATTTCAACGTCTGTTGCAGCTGTGAGAACACCCTTGTTGAGAGCAGTTGCAGCAATTGAACGTGAATCCACAAGAGCAACTGAAGCAAGCTGTCCGTCACCGGGCTTACTGCCTTCTCTGTTGGGGAAGTTACGGGTGGTGTGTCTGATTGAAAGACCGTTGTTTGCAGGAACGTCACCTGCACCGAAGCAAGGTCCGCAGAAGCAGGGCTTGAATACTGCACCGGCTTCAAGAAGCTTACCCTGAACGCCGTTTCTGAGGAGTGCAAGGTTAACGGGCACACTTGAAGGATAAACTGAAAGTGAGAAGTAGCCGTCGCCTGTGCTCTTTCCGTCAAGAATTGCAGCAGCCTCGCAGATGTTCTCGAACATACCGCCTGCACAACCGGCAATAATACCCTGATCAACATAGATTTTGCCGTCAACCACCTTGTCTCTCAGCTTGAAGTCAACCTTGTCACCGAACTGAGCCTTTGCAGCCTTTTCAACCTCATAGAGAATGTCAGGATTACCCTGCAGCTCGTGAATGGTGTAAGCGTTTGAGGGGTGGAAGGGAAGAGCAATCATGCTTTCAATCTTTGAAAGGTCAATTCTGATTGCCATATCGTAGTAAGCAACCTTTTCGGGTGAAAGTGCCTTGTAATCGTCGGGTCTTGCGTGAATTGTGTAGAAGTCCTTAACCTTTTCGTCAGTTTCCCAGATTGAGGAAAGACAGGCTGTTTCAGTTGTCATAACGTCGATGCCGATACGGAAATCCATACTGAGATTTTTCACACCGGGACCTACAAATTCAAGGACCTTGTTTGTAACAAGACCTTCCTTGAATACTGCACCGCAAAGAGCAATTGCAACGTCGTGAGGGCCTACACCTCTTCTGGGAGCGTTTTCAAGATAAACGAGAACAACCTCAGGCTTATTTATATCCCATGTGTTGTTAAGAAGCTGTTTAACAAGCTCAGGACCGCCTTCGCCCACACCCATTGTGCCGAGAGCACCGTAACGGGTATGGCTGTCTGAGCCAAGGAGCATATTTCCGCACTTTGCCATCATTTCACGTGCGTACTGGTGAATTACTGCCTGATTTGCGGGAACGTAAATTCCGCCGTACTTTTTAGCTGCAGAAAGACCGAAAACGTGGTCGTCCTCATTGATTGTACCGCCAACTGCGCAAAGGCTGTTGTGGCAGTTTGTCATTGCATAGGGCAGAGGGAACTTTTTAAGTCCGCTTGCCCTTGCAGTCTGAATAATGCCAACATAAGTAATATCGTGAGAAATCATTGAGTCAAACTTGATTCTCATTTTGTCTGAGTCGGGCTTTGTGTTATGAGAGTTCAGAATAGAATAAGCAATTGTGCCGTTTCTGTCCTCTCTTGCTGAAAGACCCATAGCATTAAGCTGAGCCTTCTGTTCTTCAGGTGTGCCGTCAATAAGCTGTCTTCCGTCAACAAGATGCACACCGTGCTTTATAATTTCTAACATTTATATCAATCCTTTCGTTTATGTTAAAGTTGAAAGTTAAAAGTTGAAAGTTGAAATGCGGGGAGCTTCGCTCCGATTGTATCCACCTTTACAGAGTAAAATAAGTTAAAATCTACCTGCCGAATAACAAAGTTTAAGATATGCACATTTTTGGGAGAGATAATTTTGCATTTTGCATTTTCTTACCATCTTCTGTAAACTGCGTTAATCTCTTTATAGTATTTCTCGTCAATCTGATTAAGACCGTCCTCGCTGATTCTGAAGCACCAGTTCTTTTCGGTTGTGCCGGGGGTGTTCATTCTTGCGTCTGCACCGTAGCCGACCATATCCTGAAGTGCAACAATTACAGTTGCGGCTGAGCTTTTCCATACAGCTTCAATTACTGCTCTGCATGAACCGCTGTAAGGGCCACCTTCACCCCAGTTTGTTCCGCCGAAGCAGCAATAACGAAGTGCAAAGGCGCGTTCTCTGTCGTTTGCTTCAAAGAACCAACCTAAAATGGTGTTGTTGTCGTGAGTGCCTACATAGGCGGTG
The DNA here is from genome assembly GCA_017522205.1 of Clostridia bacterium. GTDB lineage: Bacteria > Bacillota > Clostridia > Oscillospirales > Acutalibacteraceae > UBA6857. Next base: position 34,674 of record JAFWZS010000063.1, on the reverse strand, counting down.
CAATTTTTCGGATAGTTGTGAGGAAGGTGTGTGCTGTCACCGTCGGGGTCAAAGCCGAACTGAATAACTCTCATTCCCGGGAAGCTTGTATCCTCAAGAAGTTTCACAACATCCTCACCGAAGGTGCCGAGGTCTTCGGCAATAATATCAGCGTCGGGAAGAGCCTTCTTTACCTTGTTGAAAAGCTTCATGCCCGGGCCGTTTCTCCATTCACCGTTCTTTGCAGTTTTGCTTTCGGCAGGAACTGCCCAATATGATGCAAAGGCTCTGAAGTGGTCAATACGAACCTTGTCGTAAAGTCGAAGACAGGTTGCAATTCTTCCTATCCACCATTTGAAGCCGTCTTTTTCCATCTTACTCCAGTTATAAAGCGGGTTGCCCCAAAGCTGACCGTCTGCTGAAAAATAGTCGGGAGGTACGCCTGCAACGTGGGTAGGTGCAAGACTCTTTTCGTTTATCTCGAAAAGTCCTCTGTTGCTCCATACATCAACACTGTCACGGCTGACATAAATGGGCATATCACCAAGAATTTTTATATCCTTGCTGTTTGCATATTCCTTAAGCTTTCTCCACTGAGTATAAAAAATGTACTGGGTGAAAGCATAGAAGTCGATTTCGTCTTTGAGAAAATCAACATTTTTAACTGCCTTTTCATAACGGACAAACTTTTCGCCCCATTCCCACCATGGCTTGTCCTCGTGAAAAGCCTTCAGTGCCATAAATACGGCGTAGTCCTTTACCCAGACATTCTGCTCCAGGAAAAGGGAAATAAGCTCTCTGTCATCATCTGTAATACGTGAAAAAGCCTTGCGAAGAGTAGAAAGTCTCTTTTCATAAGTGAAGGCAAAGTCTGTTACATAAATTGAGCCGTGATACTCGTTTTCTCTCAGCTCTTTCTCTGTAATAAGACCGCTTTCAAAAAGTGCGAGAGGGTCAATAAGACTGATATTTCCTGCAAAGGCACTTACTGAGCAGTAGGGTGAACCGCTCATATCCACAGGATTCAGGGGCAGCACCTGCCACAGATGAAAGTCCATAGCAAAAAGTCTGTCGATAAACTGTTTAGCCTCTTTGCCCATTACGCCTGTGCCGTATTTACCGGGCAGTGAGGTAAGGTGCATAAGTACACCTGCTGTACGTCGTTGATTCATTTTTAATAACTCCAATTCCATTCCGGCAGCGAATCTGCCAACTTAAGTTTTTATTATACTATATAACTGCATAAACTTGCAAGGTGTTTTTGTGATTTTTTTGAAAGATAAAATCCTTAAGTTTATCTTAAGATTAAAGGAAAACTATTGAAAAAAATAAACGGTATTTATAAAATAAAAATATAAAGCAACGAAAGGACGATATATTATGGAGAAAAAAGACTTACATATCTTAACCGCACTTTTCACTTTAATACTTATTGCATTGTTCCCGTTAAGTGCCGATGCATATTCCGTAAAAACCGTAGATAATGTAGTATACCGTATGTCTGAAGAAGGCGGAGAAAAAAAGGCAATCGTTTGTGACTTTGTTGATGACGAAGAAACAACAGAGCTTAATATTCTTTCAGAGGTTGACGGATATAAGGTTACATCGGTGGAACCGGAACCGAGAGTTCACTATCTTACTGCAGTTACAGAAGTTACTGTCGGTGAAAATATTGAGTGCTTGTATGATTGTGCGTTTATCGGTTTTGAAAGTTTGAAAAAAGTCAATCTTCCTTCTACTCTTACTTATATTGGCGAAAGGGTATTTTCGAGCTGTCCGAATCTGGAAAAGATAAATCTTGATTATGTAACTTATATAGGAACCGGCGCATTCAGCGGTTGTACTTCGCTTAAGTCGGTAGCTTTTTCTGAAAACTTAGAAATAATCGGTTCGTCTTCTTTTGCAAATTCCGGACTTGAAACCGTAACCATACCATCAAAAGCCTATCTGAAAGAAACAGAACCTGCTGCTATCGTCGGTGACCAATTCAGAAATTGTAAAAACCTGAAAAAGGTGATTTTTGAAGACCGTGCTATCAACACTGGATTTTATTATATTGAAGAATATGCTTTTTACGGCTGCGATTCGCTTGAAACTGTTATTCTTCCCGGTAATGTATCAAAACTTGCAATTCATGATTCTGCCTTTGAAAATTGCAAGAACTTAAAAGCTTTTGATTTTTCCGGTATAACAAGTATCAGTGACAATGCTTTCAGAGGATGTGCAAAAATTACAAAGGCTGATTTTTCTGAAAACCTTGAAGTAATAGGTTGTTACGCCTTCGCTGAGACGGGACTTAAAACAGTTACCATACCTTCGAAAACCGAACTCAAATGCCGTATAGGCGGAGAAAACGAGCATTGGGATGATACCGGTGCATTTAAAGATTTTTATGCTCAGTTCAGAAACTGCAAAAAACTTAAAACAGTAGTGTTTGAAGACAGAGAAAAGAGCAAATTTACCATTCCGCACTATACTTTTGAGGGCTGCACATCTCTCAAAAAAGTTTATCTTCCCGAAAATGCAAAAATTACCGTTGGGCCGAGAGCCTTCAAAAACTGCAAAGCACTCAGCAAAATTTACAGCAGTGAAAACATTACCTCAGTTGATGAGGCAGCCTTCGCATACTGCTCGTCACTGAAGGAAATCACCTTCGGTAAAAATCTCAAATCCGTTGGTTCAAATGCTTTTATCGGTTGTAAAAAGCTGGCACGGGTGAATCTTAAAAGCACAAAAACAACTCCGACCTTCGGCAAAAAAGCGTTCTCAGGTACAGCTGACGGAATCAAATTTGTTGCTGACAAAAAAATTGCAAAGAAGGTAAAAACTAACCTGAAAAACACAAAAACAAAAAATGCAAAGGTATATTCGGTGTCATACTCTAAAGTATAAAATACCTCGAGTCCTGTTTCAAAGCGATACAGGACTTTTTCTTTTCTATAAAAAATCTTGAAAAAAACAGCATTATATAGTATAATTAATTGATTATGCCAAACTATGTGTAAAAAAGGAGGCTGACACAATGTTTGTTGACAAGGCGGTCATAAAAATCAAAGCCGGTGACGGCGGTAACGGTGCAGTTGCTTTCCACCGTGAAAAGTACATCACCTCAGGCGGTCCTGACGGCGGTGACGGCGGAAAAGGCGGCGACATTGTTTTCGTGGTCGACACCAACCTTTCCACCCTTAACGATTTCAAGTATAAAAGAAAATATAAAGCACCCAACGGCTCTGACGGTCAGGGCGGCAGACGTAACGGAAAAAAAGCCGAAGACCTTATAATTAAAGTGCCCAAGGGAACAATCATCAGAGAAAACGAAAGTGGCGTTATTATGGCAGATATGTCCACTGATGACAGCTTTATTGCTGCAAAAGGCGGCAGAGGCGGTTGGGGAAACAGCCATTTTGCAACTGCAACAAGACAGACTCCCCGTTTTGCAAAGCCCGGTACTCCCGGTGAAGAGTGGGAGGTTACCCTTGAATTAAAGCTTCTTGCAGACGTTGGACTTTTAGGCTTTCCGAATGTAGGCAAGTCAAGCTTTATCTCCGTTGTAAGCGAGGCAAAGCCCATTATCGCTGACTATCACTTTACAACAATCACTCCCGTTTTAGGTGTGGTTTCAAGAGGCGAGGGCAATTCGTTTGTTATTGCTGACATTCCCGGTCTTATTGAGGGCGCAAGTGAGGGTGTAGGTCTCGGACATGCTTTTCTCCGTCATGTTGACCGATGCAGAATGCTTGTACACATCGTTGATGTTGCAGGCAGCGAGGGTAGAGATCCCAAGGAAGATTTCGAGAAAATCAACCTTGAGCTTGAACGCTTCAACCCCGAGCTTTCCGAAAGACCACAGATTGTTGTAGGCAACAAAATTGACCTTGCAACAGACGAGCAGAGAGAAGAGTTCAGAGCTTATATTGAAGAAAAAGGCTACAGATACCTTGAAATGTGTGCACCCATTACCGAGGGCACAAAAGAAGTGGTTGATGCCATTCTTGAAATGCTTTCAACCCTTCCTCCCGTCAGGCAGTATGAAAGTGAAGAGATTCCCCTTGAAACTCTTCTCGGGAAGCAGAATACTGGCTTTGAAATCACCGTCGAAGACGACGTATACATCGTTGAGGCACCATGGCTTATCAGAATTATCTGCCACACCGACCTTGACGACTATGAATCCCTTCAGTATTTCCAGAGAGTGCTTATTTCAAGCGGTATAATTGATGCACTCAGAGAAAAGGGAATCAATGAGGGTGATATCGTAAGCATTTACGATTTTGAGTTTGAGTTTATGAATTAAGGATAATAAAATGGAACGATTTTACAATAAAGATTGCGACGTGAATAATCTCAGTCCTCTTACCCTTGCTTTTATGGGTGATACGGTTTTTGATATGTTTGTCCGTGAAAGGCTTATCTGTCAGGCAAACAGACCCGTAAACAAGCTTCATAACCTTGCTTCAAAAACTGTCAATGCCGCTTCTCAGGCAGAAGCTGTAAAAAAGATTATGGATATGCTCACCGAGGAGGAGCAGGCAGTTTTCCGCCGTGGCAGAAACACACACACCAACCACAAGGCGAAAAATGCAACTGAGGGCGATTACCACTACGCAACAGGCTTCGAGGCTCTTTTCGGTTACCTTTATCTTAAGGGTAACATAGAAAGACTTCGTGAACTTTTCGATATAATTACCGAGGAGGAGAACAACAATGAGCAGTAACGACGGCTTCTGGCTTATTAAAACCGTAGACAGAAAAACTAACGTAAAGGGAGCACCTTATCTTGATATGATGCTCTGTGACAAAAGCGGTGAGATTTCGGCAAAACTCTGGGATTACAGTGAGCTTTCACACGGCTCTTATGAAGCAGGTGAGCTTATTAAGGTAAGAGCAACCGTAACACAGTTTAACGGAGTTGACCAGCTGAGAGTTGAAAAGATCAGAAAGGTAACTGCTGCTGACGGTGTAAATATTTCGGATTTTGTTCCCACAGCTGAGTATTCAGGTGAAATGATGCTGGGTGCAATTATGAACGTAATTGCTTCAGTCAAGGACGAAGACCTTAAAACTCTTACCTATGCTCTCGTGAAGGACAGGGAAAAAGAAATTCTCACCTGGCCTGCAGCCTTCAAGCTTCACCATGCAATCAGAGGCGGTCTTCTCTACCATACACTTTCAATCATTAAGCTTGCAGAGGGTGTGGCTATGCTCTACCCCTCCGTTGACAGAGACCTTCTTATGTGCGGAATTATTGTGCACGACCTTTGCAAAATTGACGAGTTTGACCTTAACCCTGCAGGACTTGTTTCCTCTTACAGCATAAAGGGTGAATTAATCGGCCACCTTGTAATGGGAGCTATGAAAATTGAGCAGAAGGCTCTTGAGCTTGGCATTCCTTCAGATAAGGCTATGCTTCTTGAGCACATGGTAATTTCACATCACGGTGAGCCTGATTTCGGTGCAGCAGTAAGACCTATGTTCCTTGAAGCAGAAATTCTCAGCCAGCTTGACACCCTTGATGCAACAATTTTTGAAATTACAAGTGCAGTGGGTGAAATCAAGGAAGGCGAATTCACAGGCAGAATGTGGGCGCTTGACAACAGAAAGCTCTTTAACCACGGCAGAAAAGAGAGTAAACCCAAGGCAAATCTCGACTAATTTGAGAAAACTTAGCAAAAAAATGACGTAATACAGTGGAAAATTGAGTAAATTTGCAGAAATTCAGAAAATAGTGTTGCTTTTTTTCTGAAAAAATGTGATAATACATAATACATTTAATATGGGGTGTTATGTCTGATGAGAGTTATTACAGGAACAGCCAGAGGAAGACGTCTTTTAACCCTTGAAGGTGACGACGTCAGACCTACAACCGATATTGTTAAAGAGGCTCTTTTTTCAATCATTCAGTTTGAAATTGAGGGCAGAAAGGTTCTTGATCTTTTCGGCGGCTGCGGTCAGCTTGCAATTGAAGCTCTTTCAAGAGGGGCTCACAGTGCAGTTATTGTTGATGCATCCAAAAAGAGCGTTGAGGTCATAAAGAAGAATCTTGAGACAACCGGCTTTTCTAAGCAGGCTGTTGTGCTTAACACAGACGCAATTTCATTTCTTTCAAGAAGAAGTGAAAAGTATGACATCGCCTTTATCGACCCGCCTTATTCAGTAGGTCTTCTTGAAAAGGCTCTCGGAAAAATTTCCGACGTAATGAATGAGGGCGGTGTTGTAATCTGCGAAGCACCTTTCAAGGACGAGGTTCCCGAAAAAGCAGGCACCTTCAGTCTTCAGAAAAAGTATCGCTACGGTAAAACGGGTCTGTTTGTATACAGATTCAGTGAAGGGAGCGATACTGAATGAAAGAGAAAATCGCAATTTATCCCGGTTCCTTTGACCCTGTAACAAGCGGTCATCTGGATATAATCAGAAGAAGTGCGGGGATGTTTGACAAGCTGATTGTGGCTGTTATGTCAAATCACCGCAAAATGGGCACTTACGCTTTCTCCGTTGAGCAGAGAGTGGAGTTCATCAGAAAATGCACAAAGGACTTGCCCAACGTTGTTGTTGATTCCTCAATGGGACTTCTTGCAGACTATGCAAAAAAGCAGAATGCAATTGCAATCATAAAGGGCCTTAGGGCTGTTTCCGATTTTGAGGATGAATTTCAGCAGGCACTTATCAACAAGAAGCTCAACGAAAACACAGAGACCTTATTTATGGCTGCCGGTCCGGAGCACATGTTCCTCAGCTCAAGTATGATCAAGCAGGTGTGCATGCTCGGCGGCGATGTTTCTCCGTTTTTACCGGAGGAAGTTTCAAATGAAATAATTGAAAGATTAAAGAAAGGCTAAAGAAAGGGTGTAAACAATGTCACATTTTTATGATTTAGAAACAGACCTTGACACAGAAGCTGAAGAAGAATTTGAAACTCTTCAGTCAAACACAATTGAAACAGAGGAAGAATACGAGGAGATTACAGAATTCGGCACCTACGACGAAGCTGCTGCTGAGGACAAGTGGGGCAGCATGGAGTTCGACAAGCTCATAATCGAAATGGAATCTCTTGTTTCAAGAGGCAAAAAATACTTCTTCTCAAAGAAAAAGAGAGTTGTAGAAGCTGAGGAAATCGCAACTCTTTCACAGTATATCCAGAACAAGTTCCCCCAGGAAATGATTGATGCAAAGGCAATTCTCGACAACGAGGCTGCAATTGTAGGTCAGGCTACAAAGGAAGCAAACGAAATCATTGCAAATGCACGTAAGCAGGAAGCAGAAATCGTTGCAAACGCAAGAAGCTTCTATGCTTCAACAACAGATAAGGGTAAGAAGGACGCCGAAGAAATTCTCAAGCGTGCAAAGGCCCAGGCTGAAGCTATGGTTCAGGAGCACAACATCACACGTATGGCTAAGGAACACAGCGAGCAGATTAAGGCTAACACAGAAGTTCAGGCTAAGAATATGATTGCTGAAACAACAGCACAGTGCAACGAGCTTAAGACACAGTCAAGAGACTGGGCAATCGGTATTGTTCAGGGTGCTCACGACTTTGTAATTTCAAGCCTTGCAGGTTATCAGAACGTTGCTAAGACAAGCCTTGACCAGATTAACGAGGTTAACAAGAGCTTCCAGGTTGAATACAACAACCAGAAGAACGTTCTTGGTATGAACGAATAATCAAGAAAGAACCGCCTTCATTGGCGGTTTTTTGATGTATATTATTAAAAACACCTTAAGTTTTAGTTTTGCACCTTGTCTTTAGAACTAGTTTTGGGTATAATGAAATCATAAGAGGTGTTGAAAAATGAAGATTAAAAAATTAATTATACCTATTGCCATTTTGTCGGCAGGCTTGCTTTTTACTTCATGTGGTAATGATAATGTTGACCCCTTCGGAAAAACTGAGCCGACGGTGATAACAACAACTGCAGAAGCTGAAACAACCACTGAAGAAACCACCACTAATGAAGAAATTACAGAAAAAGGGAAAACTCTTTACGCAACTGCCAACGTCAATGTACGAGAACAACCAAACACAAGCTGCAAAATAGTAGGGTCGCTTTCTTTGGGTGAAAGCATTGAGCTTATAAAGCACCTTGATGACGGTTGGAGTGCAGTAAAATACGGCGGTAAGGAGTTTTACATCTCAACCCAGTATCTTTCAGAAAAAAAGCCCACCGATAAAATGAATTTTGCTGACCCTCTGGCAAAAGACAGAATCACAGTTGACCCCACAGAAGGTAATCCTTATCTCGTTGTGGTCAACGCAAAACGTGCTGCAGACGGCAGCTATAAGCCTACCCTAAGCGAAATTTTTGACACGGGCTATTATATGGAAGAGGGTGTAACACCTTACTATGAAGAGATGTACACCGCCGCAAAAAAAGACGGAATAACACTAACTCCTTATTCAGGCTATCGTTCTTATGAAAGACAGAGAAATAACTATATCAATCTTACAAAGCAGTATATGAGTCAGTATAACCTTAACGAGGAGGACGCAGCAAAAAAAGCTGCAACCGTAATTCTTCCGCCGGGAACAAGTGAGCATAACTTAGGCCTTGCTATGGATATATGCAATACGAGAGACGATTTCGCAAATACCAAGGAGTACAAATGGCTTACGGAAAATGCTCATAAGTACGGCTTCATTCTCAGATACACCGCAGATAAGCAGGAGATAACGGGCATTGTTCCCGAGCCGTGGCATTGGCGTTTTGTGGGTGTCGAATATGCGGAAAGCATAAAAAACAGCGGTCTTTGCCTTGAGGAATATTTAGGAATTGAATAACAGTAAACCCTCCGAAAATCGGAGGGTTAATTTATTACGGTTCGGTTTTATGCAGCTCATCAAGAGTAATAACAATATCGCTGTTATAAAGCTCACGTAGAGCCTCGTTGGTGTTTCTGTCGGTGAGATATTCGGTGTGCCAGGTCATGAAGTAAGACCAGGGAGCTTTTTTGAAATTCTCCTCGGTGGGATTCTGACCGCACTCGTGCAAACATAAGGGCTTTTCTGCTTTTGTAACTCTGCTCATTGTTTTGTAGAGCTTACTGTTAATTTCCATATCGTAGGTGTCAGCGCCGATAATGTCGCAGTATTCGTCGCCGGGATACCAATCTTTCACCTTTTCCATTTTGTGAGAGTAGCCAAGCACCCAGATAAGATTGTTAAGTTCCCAATGATTTGTATATCTGTCATACATAATCTGCCAGAGCTTTTTGAAGTTTTCACTTCCGCCCTTGCCCCACCAGAACCAATCACCGTCAAGCTCGTGGAAAGGTCGCCATAAAACGGGAATATTTTTGTCGCAGAGCTTTTTAAGAGCCTTTGCGGCTTTGTCCATACCTTTTATCATAGCCTTATACTCAGCAGTACCTTCTGTGAGTATCTTTTCCCAATCGGCAACCTCGTCTTCCATGCAGTCCTTCCACTCACCTGAAAAGTCGCTGCCGCAGTGCCAGCATATAGTTACAAATCCGCCTGCCTTATGCCATTTAACGGCTCTTTTGTTGACACCGTCAAAGTCATCATTCATATAGTCAAAGCCTCTTATGGCAGGAGCTTTGCCGGTTCTTTCATAAATGTAGCTGAATTCGTAGTCGTCGCTTCCCATCCAAGTTGATTCCTGCTGAGCAGAAAGAGTAACTCCAAGCTCTTCGTTTGCATAGTAAAGCAAATCGTAAAGCGTTTTTGCTTCCGAAATTGCATTTTGGTTTGAAAGCGAAGGCTTATCTTTCTGAAATGAGCAGCCGGTAAGAGCCACAAGTAAAACAAGCAGAGCAGATAAAACCTTTATAAAACTTTTTTTCATGCATCTGTCTCCTCTGAGAGAAATTGAATATCCGCTATGCTTCTGAAATGAACCGGTGTAATACCGATTTCGGGGAGAAAGCGGAGATTCGTAAGATTGTCGTCAATCATATAGATTTCTTCATACACCTTTTTGAACTCACTTACACAGTGAAGATAAATCTTCGGGTCGGGCTTTGCCATTTTCAGGTTGCAGGAAACGAAGATCTTATCAAAAAGAGGGGAGAGACTGTGCTTGGAGAACTGCTTTTCAATTACACCGAGAGGTGCATTTGACAAAAGGGCGATATCTGCTTTCCCTTGAAGTGATTTCAGAAAAGTCACAGTTTCCTCTTTCGGTCTGAAAAGGCTTTCCCAATCCTTTGTCATTGCATCTTTATCTAAATTAAGAGATCGTGCCATATTTGTGAGAAGCTCGTCATAGGTTATGTCGCCCATATCGGCAGGTACAAAAAGCTCTTCCTTGAGAATTTCCGCCTGACCTTCTGGCAAGTATTTCTTTATGAATACAGGTGCAACCTCATCAAAGATAACACCGAAGCAGTCAAAAATTATGAGTCGGTTTTTCATAGCTGTACCTCCGTTTATCTGTTTAAGAAATTATATCAAGTCAGCATTTCTTTGTCAATGATAGTTTTTATGCAAATTGCACAAGAATTCCGGTTTTCTTTCTAATGCGAAAAAATTTTACAACATTGACAGAGACAATTACAAAATGGTAAAATATAAAGGATTAATAATGGAAAGGGTGTTTAAATGGCAACCAAATGTCCAAACTGCGGTGCAGAAATAAAATGGTATAACATTAAAGCTGACTGCTCCAAGTGCGGTGTAAGCATACCCAACTTTAACTGGGAGGCACGGCTTGAAGAAGACAACAAAAAAGCAGAAGAAAAATTCGGAGCATTTTACCGTACACTGAATATGCTCAAATACTCGGTAGGCGGAACAAAGCTCAGAATTCTGAGAATTGTGATGTCTTTTATCCCGATTATCGGTGTAATTGTTCCTTGGGCAAGAATTGCAAGTGACAGTGCTGCTCTCAATTTTGACCTTTTAGGACTTTTCACAGAGGGTACAAGCACAATCAAATTCTTCGGCATGCTGTTCAAGAATTTAGGAGGTATCATCGGTACAATGAGTGCGGAGGGCTTTTCAGGTCCCGTTTCCTTTACAATTCTCGGATTACTTTTTGTACTTCTCAGCATTGTAACTCTCGTTGTAGCTTTCTTCCTGATTTTCATTACCTTTAAAAAGCCAAAGACAAAGGCAATGTGGATAGCAGACATTATCGGTCTTGTTTTCACAGGCGTCGCCGTTTTCCTCTTCTCATCTGTTGGCGGAAAAATCGGCACAGAGCCTTTTACAATTGCAGAGCTTACCTTTGAAAATGCTACTGCAAGTGTAATGTGGGGCATCTTTGTATATATGGCACTTAATCTTGTAGCTTTCCTCGGAAACTTCCTCGTTTCAAGAGCTGACGCAAAGAGTGAAGATCAGCTTGAAAAAGAAAGACTTGAAAAGGTTAGAATCAAGGAAGAAAAAGAAGAGCAGGCAAGAATCAGAAAAGAGCAGCAGAGGCTGGAAGCTGAAATGCAGGCTGAGATTGAAAAAGAAGAAAAGATCAGAAAAGCCAAAGAGGCTCTCGCAAAGAAGAATAAGAAGTAATTTTCTTCAAAAATACATAATGAAAGAGTGATAAAATGTCAGAAGTAATTAACGAGAATGAAGTTAAGACAGAAAAAATGTCAGATGACGAGCTTCTCGATAAATTAGCTTATACTAAGAAAAGATATCTGACTCCGAAGGAAATTGCGGCTTATGTGCTTGTAAACTTCGGTCAGAAAAACCTCAGCCAGTTTATATCTGCCAATAAAGATTTCTTTATGGTTCAGTTTATGGGTCTGAGTACAACGGCAAACGCTAACATCAACCTTTTTTCAACAATCTACGACGCAGTAGACGACACAGTTTCAGGTCTTATTATTGACCGAACAAGAACCCGTTGGGGACGTGTAAGACCTTTCTTTATTCTGCCTCTTCCCGTGTGGATTCTCGGCGGTCTTATGCTTTTCAGTGCGCCGACAATCACAAGCAGTGCAGGAAAGTCTGCTTGGTTCGCTGCAGCAACAATTATCTACGGTCTCGGTATGAGCTATTTCAATGCCTGGAACCTGATGATTTACAATATAACTCCAAATACCACGGAACGAAACAATCTTATTACTACCACGAAATTCGTTGAACTTTTCGGTGTATGGCTTCCGTCATTTCTGCCGATTCTCGTAACGGTTCTGCCGAAAATCAGTCCTGTCTTTTCAATGCAGGGCATTTACAGCGGCTTTGCAACCTTTATGCTGTTTTTCGCAGCTATATTTGCAGTTTTCGGCTTCTTCAATATCCGTGAAAGAGTTCCTATGAGAAGCCGTGAGGAAATCAACGAGGTTTCGGTATGGCAGTCATTTAAAACTGTTTTCAGAAACAGACCGCTTATTATCATTATTCTTGCTGAATTCTTCAACAACTTCAAATCAGTAGGCAGTAACTCAGAATCATACTTCTGGCTCAATAACACAGGTTCACTTGCAAACGCAAGTATCTGCGGTATTTTTACCGGTATTCCAAACTACGTAATGGTACCCTTTGCTGCAAAGCTTGTAAGAAAATTCGGTGCAAGAGCAACTGCAATCGGCGCAGGTCTTTTCGGCTTCGGTGCATATGGTCTGCTTTACATAATCGGTTACCATCCCTTCGGTGCAACCTTTGAGGATAACAAGATTTTTAACCTTGCATTTGTAATCATAATGCTTACAATCTGCGGTCTTCCCAACAAGATTATTCAGGTTTGTAACCCGATTCTTACAGCTGATGCCCTTGACTATATGGAATGGAAGCACGGCATGAGAAACGAAGCTCTTGTAACAACTGTTCAGGGCTATTTCATAAAGCTTGCAGGCGCAATTACAGGCTGGCTTTCAAATATGGTGCTTACATGGATTCATTATGTACCCATCAAGGACGGGCTCGGTAACGCAATTCCCAATACCGACCCTTCAATCCAGAAGGGTATATGGCTTATTTTCTGTATTCTTCCTGCACTTGCAAGAGGTCTTTACGGTCTTTCATTTATATTATATCCCATTCACGGTCGGCTTCAGCAGAGACTTATTGTTGAGCTTGCTGAAAAGAGAGCCGCAGTAATCAGCGAAAAATGATATAAAACAAAAGCTGTCACTTTGATGGTGACAGCTTCATTTTTATGAAAAAACAGAGTTGCCGGAACGCAACTCTGTTTTGACTTTTACAGTAAGTGATTGAAGAATCTGATGTTGGACTTTTCGCACTTGAGCTTGCCTTCCTGCTCATTTTTGATTATTTCAACAATCTTATCATTGATGGGAGTGGGAACGCCGCATTTTCTGCCCCATTCGCAAACAACACCGTTGATTGCATCAACCTCGCAGGGCTTGCCGTTCTTTAAGTCCTGAAGCATTGAGGGCTCGATTGAACGGTGCTTTTTCATTGCGATAGGAAGAAGCATAGTAGCGAATGTGCGCTTGAGAGCACCCTTATAGTAGAAGAGCTTTGTGATGTCCTTGCCCTGAACGGGAACGAAGGTAGCACCTGCGGCATGGCCTACATCAATGCATTCCTTCATGCAACGGATTGCAACCTTTCTTGCATCCTTATCCTCTGAAACATCGCCGAAAACGCCACCTACAACTGTGCCGAGACCTGAGAAGGTTGCGTTAATGAGAAGCTTTGACCAACGCGCACCGATAAGGTTTTCTTCTTCGTGTACGGGACACATAAGCTCGAGGATTTCTTTTACAGTTTTGAACTGTTCATCTGTAATGCCGTCCATTTTGCCCATATGAAATGAGAGTGAGTCGGGTTCACTTGTAAGAGTGCAAACACCGGGAGCAGTTAAAGCTGCACCCCATTCAACAGCACAGCCCATTGTGTGTTCACTGCCAACAATTTCGGCAATACCGGGTTCGGGAATGCCGTTCTGAAGAGTTACGATAACGCCGCTTTCAGTGAGGTAGTCTTTAAGCATTGTAACAACTTCCTTGTTGAAAAGCTGCTTTGTCATAAGGAAAATAACATCATATTTGCCTTCCATTTCATCGGGAGTGAGAGCAGTTACGGGTACGGTCATTTCAACTGTGCCCTTAATGATTGCACCCTTTTCCCTGAGTGCTGCAACGTGAGCCTTGTTGCGGTTGATAAGGTCGATTTTGCCGCCGTTTTTTGTGATGTAAGCACCGAGAACAGTACCCAGTGAGCCTGCACCGTAAATTGCTGAACGAATTTCTTTCATAAGTCAAGCACCATCCTTAATTTAATTCCTCAACAGAATAGCACAAAAGAAAGAAAAAAGCAAGATTTTCTTCTTTATTGACACATCGAATATCCATTGCTATAATTTAATTACAACAAACACGAAGGAGAATAGATATGACAAAAATAGCAGCATTTTTTATGGCTCTTCAGCTTGCACTTCTTTCACTTTTGGGAATACCCTTCAGTGCACCTGACCTTGAGCCTCTTGAACCTGTTGAGGCCGTTGCGACTGAGGAACAGCTTCAGCTGTTTAAGCAGATATTCGAAAGCGAAACGCAGTGGCTTTCAACGCTTCAGCTTGAGAACGGTGCAATTCCCATGACATATTCAGCGAACGGAAATCTTACTATGAATCCGTATTTTGCTGATTTTGCCGCACTCGCTCTGCTTGATGATGCAGAAAAATATGCAGGTAATGTAAAAGCTTATATGGATTGGCATTTCAATCATCTGAATACCGCCAAGGAGGACTTCAACGGTCTTGACGGCACGATTTATGATTATGTAATCACAATGAAAGACGGGGAGATTGAAAGTGAAGTTGTATCCACTCCCGAAAATGCCGATTCCTATGATACAACGGATTCCTATGCGGCAACATTCCTGACTGTCCTTGATAAATACTTAAACAAAACAGGGGACAGCGCATACATTATCGATAACGCGGAAGATATAAAGAGAATAACAAATGTTATGTTTGCAACGCTTCAGAACGGTCTTACCTATGCAAAGCACAACCACAGGGTGAAATATCTTATGGATAACTGTGAGGTGTATGAGGGCGCAATTGCGGCGACGAATCTTTTTGAGGAAATAGTTAAGGGCGGTAAAACGGAATACATCGATATGCGTGATGACTGCGAAAAACTTATCAGTACTGTCAAAGAAAGCATTAACAGAAAGCTCTGGAACTTTGTGGGCGGATACTATAGCCCGGGAATAACAGCCTATGTGAGAATACCCACAAAGATTTTCAGCTGGAACACCTACTACCCTCAGGCGACATCTCAGCTTTTCCCCATTATCTGCGGTGTAATTGAGCCTGATACCGAAAGAGCGAGAAATCTCTATGAAAGGTTCTCCGAAACTTATCACTGGGAGGCTTTTGAGTATCCCGATGTGTTCTGTTGGGGTGCCAATGTTCAGGCTGCTGCTATAATGAATGATGTTGAAAGTGTAGCAGAATATATGGGGAATTATCTGCCACTTACGGAAAAACACAGCTGGCCCCTTTACAATATGGACAGTGCAAGAGTAGCAATGGCGGCATATAATATGCTGCAGAAATAACAGAATAAAAATCCACGAACCGCATTTTTGCAGTCCGTGGATTTTTGTGTTATGTCTTATTTTTTATCCTTTAATAGATTTGTTAGGAACTCAAAAAGTGCAGTGAAGAATTTCATAACCTTCACAAAAACGGAAACTTTTTCGTTTTCCTCTACCGGTTCTTTATATTCACTGTTGTCTTCACTTAAAATCTCTGTTTCTGCATCAAAGATCATAAAACGGGAAAGGGCCTCGTAATTCTCCACAGTTGCTTCCTCTTCACCGAAAAGAAGTTCTGCATGAAGCGGTTTTGTAATGTCTGTTCTGTCATGCTTGATGTTCTTGATGAACCAGGTCTTTTCAGGGAAAAGACAGGTTGATGCATCAACGGTTCTGTCAGGAGAAATGAGGGACAAATCTTTGCCTTCAAGATATTCATTGCCGAATGAAGTGCCTACGGTTGCAGTTTCGGCGCCAAGTGAAGCGTGTTTTGTGTCAACTACGGTATCAGTGAGAACATCCCATGAAGGTGAAACGGGAAGAGCACCGTAGCCGTATCTTGCAATAACTGCCATTCTGCCGTTTTCATCGAAGCTTCTGAGAGTGTCATATTTGGTAGCTCTTACTTCTTTGTTGTATTTTTCAATCTTTCCCTTGAGAACCTTATATTCTTCACCGGTGCAGTAGCTATTGAAAATATATTCCATACCTTCATCAATATACTTGTCAGGAGTCATAGCCCAGGCTGCAGGCCAGTGAGCGAAAAGAGGTACAAGGGTTTCTTTGTAGAGAATGGGAGCGATTTTCTGAATAAGCTCATTAAGGAATCTGCCTGCATCGTCGGTGATTCCGGCAATTTCAAGAATGTCAAGTGCACCTGAAATCAATTCGTTATATTCGTTTTCGCTAAGGAGGTCCTTGAAGCCTCTGGTGAGTGCGTCGCCTGCAAATTCAGGATTTCCGCAAAGAAGCTCACCGACATAGGTTACACCGAGAAGAGCGGCAGAATCAAAAACAATACCCATAACTTTACTGCTTCCGAAAACGGTAAGGTATGTAGTGCCGATTACGCTGCCGAGAGAATGACAGCGGAGCGCAACCTTTTCTGCCCCGGAATGCTCAAGAACATAATCGATAAAGTCGTTGAGGTCCGCTGCGATTTTGAACGGGTCTCCACGCCAGTCATAAATAAACTCCAGATTGGAAGTTGCTGTTATGCTTTTTGCGCTGGGGTAGGGCATATATGAGCCGGAGTTCCCTTTTGCAGTACCGTCGGAATTGTTGAAGTAACCTTCAAACATACCGTTTACAATTTCGCAAAGCTTATAGGCAAAGGGTTCGCCGTTATCTGTTGCAATATAAGTAAGCAGAGCAGGAAGAAGCTCATTTTTTACAGGCTCCAGAATTTCGTCACCGGAGGGGAATGTATATTTTGTAGAAATGTCATTTTTGTCTTCACAGATTTTTGAACCCATGAATCCGTGGATGTAAATTGTGGGGCAGGTCTGCTTTACTGTGTCTGCAGCAAAAGCCGGAATTGCCATGGTGAAAATGAGAATAATGCTAAGAATTAAGCTGAGAAATTTTTTCATAGTTACCGCTCCTTCTTTTTGTTAAATGATTTAATAACTACACAAATATACCATATTTTTAAAAAAACATCAATATGTAAACCGCTTTTGACATAGCTTAGCTTCAAATTATAAACATTTGTAAAGATTTTCAAAAATTGGTTGAGATATTCACAAAAATATGTTAGTATTATATAAAGTATGTTTTGAAATATCATAAAAGGAGAGTGGTATGAAATGAGTGAAGGAAACAACAGCTCAAAAACAGGCAAAGTAAAAAGCCTTCTTACCGAAGTCAAAACGCACTGGAAAACACCCGCCGAAGGAAAGTATGTTCCTTACAGAGAGTATAAGGACATCTTTTTAGGTGTAGGTTCAAACTATACGGGTACAAAAATGCTTGAAGGCATAGGCTTCTGGGCAGCCTGTTACCTGTTTATGTATCATTATCAGCTGCCTTATCTCACCTTCTCATTTATCGGCATTATCAATATGCCTCTTAACTACATCTGGACTCTTATCGGTTGGATTATCAACGATAACCTGGGCTTCCTTCCGAAAAAGACAGAGAGAAAATTCTACGGACTTTATTTCTCACTTATTGTAATAGGTCTTGTAATGATTTTCGGTAAATTCCCGTTCCTCTATAACTCAACAAATCCCCTTATTGTTTACCTTAACAATATGGAAAGTATCGGTATCAATGCTGCTTCAGCCATGAAAATTCTCGGTACACATATTCTCTGGAACGGCTGGGCAGGTTCAAGAAATATCTTCTACCGTAAAAAGCTCATTCCGAAATACGGCAGATACAAGTACTCACTTTACTGTGATGTTATTCCCAAGTGCATCATGGTTATCCTTGTCGGTTGGCTTCCCCTTTATGAAATTCCCGACATGGTTACAAGAGTATGGACAGCAAACCTTCTTTTTGCATGCTATAACATTTTCGGCTTTGGCAACAACCTTGAAACTGTTTCAAAAACCATCAGCCCTGATATGCAGGAAAGACTTCTTGTCCGTACCTATCCCGTAAAGCTTTCCCATTTCATACATACAATTGTGTCAATTATCATTCCCGTTATTGTTGACTCTCTCGACAAGGAATGGGCAGACATCAATCTTTTCCGCTATGTATATCCCATCAGCTTTATTGTTCCTGCACTTATCACCATGCGTTACGCAGGAAGAATTCAGGAAAGAATACCGCAGCCTCCCCTTGAAAAGAAGGTACAGATCAACTTCTGGGACGGTATGTTCGGCGTTCTCCGTAACAAGTATCTTCTTATCAACACCGTTGTAGGTCTTATTGACTCTCTCGGTAACGGTATGCTTGCAATTACAACAATTATTTATCTTTATACCTTCCGTCTGGCAGGTCTTCCCTATACAATTATCATCAACCTGATTTCATTTGCGGGAACTCCGCCCGATCTTTGTGCACCCTATTTCCTTAAGAGATTCAACTATAAGCAGATTATGATTTTCTATCAGCTGACCCGAGCTTTAGGTAATGCGCTTATGGTTCTTGCCTTCTGGTTCTGCGGTGATAATGTTCATATCTGCGGTATAGTTTGTATCATCGTAATGTTCTTTATGGAAATGACAAAGACAATTCCCACAACTGCAGGTCACGATATGAACACACGTATCGGTGACTATCAGATGTATCTTTCAGGTGAAAGACTTGAAAGCTTCGCAGGCGTGTTCGGCTGGTTCACAGGCCCCATTACATCATTTGTAGGTCTTATTATTCCGCTTCTTCTTCTCAAATACGGCTTTAACAGTAACTGGGACGTTCTCTATATCGATAGCGCACGCTTCAAGATTATTGCCGTACCTCTCATAATTGATATCATTGGTTTTGTTCTTATGACAATTCCCTACTTCTTCTGGGACTACGACAACGAGAAACAGACCAAGGTTATTCAGGTGCTTCAGCGCCGTGCTGAGGTAACGCAGAAGAAGGCTCAGGAAGAGGGCGAAACCGTCAGCGGCGGATATATCGGTTAAAGGAGGTAAGACATCATGAAAGAGAAAAAGCAGAAAGTTTTTAAAGGTATGACTGCTCCCGTTGATGTCCACCTTGACATTCCCGAGGACGAAATCTGGACTTATAAAATCGACGGTCTTGCAGAGCCCCATATCAATAAACCCTTCACCAATTTCACACTCAAAAAGATTATCTTCACAGTTCTCATTCTTATTGCTGTAGGTCTTTCAATGTACTTCAGCGTAAGAGTTGTTTCCCGTGTTCCTTTTGAGTATAACGAAATCGGCGACGGTACTTATGAATTCACCAAATTCAACAACACAGGCTATATCGGTCATCTTGATATCGACTATGCAGTAGAAATTGTGTACGATTCAGAAAATACCGACCCCGCAACAAACTTCACCCTTAAAAAGGATGAAAGCAAGCCCATTTCAAAAATTCCTCAGTTCTGCTTCAACTGTGACGAAAAGGTTGAAACAATTTACATCGGCAAAAGCGTAAAGGAAATTGACGGCAAGGCATTCTTTACCTGCAGAACTCTCAAGCAGATTATCGTTGACGAAGAGAACGAATACTACAGCGACATTGACGGCGTTCTTTATAACAAGGACAAGACAGAAATTATCTGCTATCCTATGAACCACCCACAGTATCTCCGTGAAAAGTTCGGCTACAACGACACAATCTGGGCAGATAACGAAAACAATCTTGAATTCCGTGCAAGATACGAGGCGGATGTTCTCACTTATGTTCTTCCCAAAACAGTTGAAACAATCGGAGAGCTTGCATTCTACGACCTTCCTCTTGCAGCACTCTATATGCCTGAGGGCCTTAAGAGAATCGAAACAATGGCAATCACCAAGAACTGGTGGATGACAGACATTTACTCATACGAAAAGAGTGAGGCTGAAGAAGGCGAAACAGGCTTCTCAGCAATCTCTAAGCTCAGCGGTGTTTACAAGTCACTTCCCGATGGGCTTGAATACATCGGCTCAGATGCAATGAGCTATAACCGAGTATGTCAGTATCTGAGAATTCCCTCATCAGTCAAGTACATCGGTCACCATGCATTCTGGGATTGCGTTGAAAAGATTGACGGTAATTTATCAGGCTACAAGGTTATCAATATTTCAATGACTGAAGAAGAATTTGATGCTATTGAAATCGGCAACAACTGGCTTCCCCAGTATGATAACGGTCTTCTTGATAAGAAGGTTGAGCTTGTTTTCGGTGCTGAAAAGGTATATGATGAACCTGTTACCTACACAGAAAAGGAAGACGGCACTTTTGAAATAACCGCAGTTACCAACAGAGAAAACAAAAAAGAGTTCAGCACCGATGCGGACGGCAAGGTTGTAACTTCAATTGCACGTCACCCCTTCAAATGGGATGAAAGCATTGAAACCGTTTATATCGGCAAGGACGTAAAAGAGCTCCGTGGTGAAGCCTTTGTAAACTTACGTGCTCTTAAAGAGTTTGTAGTTGACGAAAAGAACGAAAACTTCCGGTCAGTAGACGGTGTTCTTTACACAAAGGATATGAAGACTCTTCTCTGCTGCCCCAAGGCTTATAAAAATGATAAGGAATTCAAGGTTCCCGAAACCGTTGAAGTAATCAGCCGTTCAGCATTCTCAGACTGTAAGTTCGAGAAGATTTTACTTCCCGAGGGACTTAAGAGAATTGAGTCAATGGCATTCCTGAAGGCTGAAAATCTTAAGGAAATCAATTCCTATAAGGGCGAGACAGTTTATGCATCTCTTCCCGAGGGACTTGAATTTATCGGTCTTGACGCATTCAACTACGCTTCAGGTCTTACCTATCTTTACATTCCCTCATCTGTGAAGGAAATCGGTGCATACAGCTTCTGCTACTGTGCAAAGATTGACGAAGAGGGCAATAAGATAGGCGTTACCGAGGTTAACGTTGCGCTTTCAGCAGATGCTTTCAAGAAGATTAAAGCAGGCGATCACTGGATTCCCGAATTCAGAAACGAAAAGAACGAAACTGCAACTGTAAACTACGGTGCTGAAAGAGCGTAAAATCAAATAAAAGTTCTATGACCTCTCACTTTCGGGTGAGAGGTTAAGTTTTTAAATGAATTGTAAAATGTATTGATTAAAAAAAAGAAATCTGCTAATATATAACAGAATAAAAATGTAAGGAGCTATAAAATGGAAAAGAAATATACAATTAAGTATAAGCTCGGCAGCGAAGTTGTAACTTCAAACGAAAAAGAAAACAACCTTTACCGTTTGGATATTATTGAAAAAGACAACAGATACACAGTTACACTTACTCCGAAGCAGCCCTTTGAAATGGTAGATTTTTATGTTGAATTCCCTTATGCATTCAGAGACGGTGACAAGTTCTTCGGAAACGGCTATCAGTCATGGACAAAGTCAAAGGAATGGACAGAAGATGAGGTTATGCCCAGCGTAATCAAGCTTGCAAACATTTCTGAAATGACAAAGAACATCGCAAGAAAAACAAGTGACGAGTGGATGATCAAATACTCAGGCAAGAAGGGCGAATTCCACAGCCATTGTTACACATACCTTCGTAACGGCGAAAAAGTAAAGCTCTGGGGTTCACTCAGCGAAAAAACAGGCTACACCTATTTCAAGGTTAAGATGGCAGAAAACCGTTTCTACTTCTGCAAGGACCTTCTTGGCAAGGTTGTAGACAGCGAGCTTCAGATTTTTGATATTGTTTACTTTGAAGGCACTTATGACGAGATGTTCGATAACTACTTCGGAATGTGGAAAATGCCCGAAACAAGACACGGTATGATGAGCGGTTATACCTCATGGTACAACTACTTCCAGGACATCAACGAGGAAATCATTCTCCGTGACCTTGATGCTCTTGATCCCTATAAGGATCAGGTTAATATTTTCCAGATTGACGACGGCTACGAAACCTTTATCGGTGACTGGCTTGATCCCAACCCTGCAAAGTTCCCCAAGGGTATGAAGCATATTGCTGACAGAGTTCACGAAAAGGGCTACAAGGCAGGTATCTGGCTTGCTCCCTTCAACTGTCAGAAGATTTCAAGAATGGCTAAAGAGCATCCCGACTGGCTCATTAAGGATACAGACGGCAAGCCTATGGTGGGCTGTCTTGCGTGGGGCGGCGCTTACACCTTCGACATTTATAACGAAGAAGTAAGAGCGTACCTCAAAAAGGTATTCGATGTTGTACTCAACGAGTGGGGCTATGATATGGTTAAGCTGGACTTCCTTTACAGCCAGTGTATTAAGCCCAGACACGGTAAGAGCCGCGGTGAAATTATGTGCGATGCTATGGCATTCCTTCGTGAATGTGTTGGCGACAAGCTCTTCCTCGGCTGCGGTGTACCCATCGGTCCTGCTCTCGGCGTATGCGACGCTTGCAGAATCAGCTGCGACGTTGACCTTATATACAAGGGCCAGTTCTACAGCCGTATGCAGGTAAGTAACGAAATGCTCAGCGCAAGAAGCGCAATTAATAACTCCATTTTCCGCCGTCACCTTAACGGCAGAGCCTGGATGAATGACCCCGACGTATTCTTCCTCAGAAAAGATAACCTCAGATTCAGCGATGAGCAGAAGTATCTTCTCGGCAGAATCAACAACCTTTGCGGTAACGTTCTCTTCATTTCAGATAATGCTGCTGACTACGACAAGAAGGCAGGCAAGCTCCTTAAGAAGTTCTTCACAAAGACAGATGAAAAAATCATCTCTGCTGAATATATCCACAAGGATGTAATCAAGGTTGTTTCAATGAAGGACGGCAAGAGAAAAGCAATTACCTTCAACCTTGAAAAGGGTTGCATCTACTTCGATGAAAGCTGGAAGAAGTATTTCAAGAACCCCACAACCAAGGCAGGCAGAGGTAAGGTACATCCGGCTATATAACGTGTTCAGGAGGTCTGTGTAATAGCAGACCTCTGATTTTTTTGTGCCACTACTTGATTTTCCTACAAACTTAGTATATAATTAAAATGTATCCTGACATAAAGATATTTTCTGAGTGAAAGGTGACGGCTTTATTTTTACGGAATTACTATAACTATATCCAATTGCCGCACCCTTTTACGGGCACGGCAATTTTTGTTTATTGCAAGAACAAAGAGGTGATTTAATGAATACAAGAGTAGCAGTAATGAGCATCATTGTTGAAAACAGTGAAATGACTGCAGAGCTTAATTCGGTGCTTCACAACTACGGTGATTACATTATCGGCAGAATGGGTATTCCCTACAGACAAAGAGGCATAAATATTATAAGCGTTGCAATTGACGCTCCGCAGGACACTATCGCAGCCTTGTCGGGAAAAATAGGGAAACTCAGCGGTGTCAGCGTAAAAACGGCATATTCGGCGGTGATGAGCGGTGACTGAAAAAATGAAAACACTTATTGAAAAGCTGGAAAAAGAGCATTCTCTCTCTTTGGAGGAATATGAATATCTTATAGATAACCGTGACGAAGAAAGCAGAAGCCTTTTAAGAGAAAAAGCCGACAAAGTCAGACGCAGCTTTTACGGCAACAAGGTTTTCATAAGAGGCCTTATTGAAATCAGCAACATCTGTAAAAACGACTGTCTTTACTGTGGAATCAGAAAAGGCAACCGGAACTGCCAGAGGTACAGGCTTTCTGAAGATGATATCCTCGAATGCTGCAAAGAAGGCTACGGCTTAGGCTTTCGCACCTTTGTCATGCAGGGCGGTGAGGACGGATTTTTCAGCGATGAAGTTATGTGCGGTATTGTCAGAAAAATCAAAGAAAAATATCCTGACTGCGCTGTGACTCTTTCTCTCGGAGAAAGAAGTGAGGAGAGTTACAGAAAGCTTTTTGAAGCAGGGGCAGACCGTTACCTTTTAAGGCACGAAACAGCCGATAAAGAGCATTACGGAAAGCTTCACCCCAAAGAGCTTTCGTGGGAAAAGCGAATGGAGTGCCTTAAGAGCCTTAAAACAATCGGTTTTCAGACTGGATGTGGCTTTATGGTGGGCTCACCTTATCAGACAACGGCACATCTCGCAAAGGATCTGAAATTTGTTGAAGAGTTTTCTCCTGAAATGTGCGGAATCGGTCCGTTTATTCCTCATAACGAAACAATTTTTAGGGACGAAAAAGCAGGCACATGCGAGCTTACCTGTTATCTGCTTTCCATAGTAAGGCTTATTAAACCGAATATACTCCTTCCGTCAACAACGGCTCTCGGTACAATTGATAAAGAAGGCAGAGAGAAAGGCATTCTCTCAGGCGGTAATGTTGTAATGCCTAACCTTTCACCCTTGTCCGTGAGAAAAAAATATATGCTCTATGAGGGCAAAATCAGTACCGATGAAGAAGCAGCGGAAAACCTTATGAAGCTTAAAGAAAAAATCAGAGCTATCGGGTTTGAAGTTGTGACAGAGCGTGGCGACTTCATCAAAGTGTGAAATAAAACGTAGGGGCGACCATCGGTCGTCCGAACCGAATAAAAAGAAAGGTGAATAAATATGTACAACCCAAAATCATTGAAGGCTGAAGAATTTATCAGCGACGAAGAAATCAGAGCAACTCTGGAATATGCAGAGGCAAACAAGAACAATGTTGAGCTTATTGACGAAATTCTGGAAAAGGCACGACCCAAGAAGACTGAAAAGGGCTGCGTCTGTGCAGGTCTTACCCACCGTGAGGCTTCTGTACTTCTTGCTTGTGAGATTCCTGAAAAAATCGAGAAAATCTATGAGATCGCAGAGGAAATCAAGCTTGCCTTTTACGGCAACCGAATCGTAATTTTTGCTCCCCTTTATCTTTCAAACTACTGCGTAAACGGCTGCGTTTACTGCCCGTATCATCTTAAAAACAAGCATATTGCAAGAAAAAAGCTTACTCAGGAAGAGGTAAGGGCAGAGGTTATTGCACTTCAGGATATGGGACACAAGCGCCTTGCAATTGAAGCAGGCGAGGACCCGGTAAATAACCCCATTGAGTATATCCTTGAGTGCATTGACACCATTTACAGCGTGCACCACAAAAACGGCGACATCAGACGTGTTAACGTAAACATCGCTGCTACAACAGTTGAAAATTACCGTAAGCTTAAGGATGCAGGCATCGGAACATACATTCTCTTCCAGGAAACCTATCACAAGGAAAGCTACCTTAAGCTTCATCCCACAGGCCCCAAGCACGACTATGCTTACCATACAGAGGCTATGGACAGAGCTATGGAGGGTGGAATTGATGATGTCGGTCTTGGTGTACTCTTCGGCCTCGAGCTTTATAAGTACGAATTTGCAGGTCTTATTATGCACGCAGAGCACCTTGAAGCAGTTCACGGCGTAGGTCCTCACACAATAAGTGTGCCCAGAATCAAAAAGGCAGACGACATTGATCCCTCAGCTTTTGACAACTCAATTTCAGATGAGATGTTTGCTAAAATTACTGCTTGTATCCGTCTTGCAGTGCCGTACACAGGAATTATTATCTCCACAAGAGAAACTCAGGACGTAAGAAGCAAGCTCCTTAAAATGGGCGTTTCTCAGGTAAGCGGCGGTTCAAGAACATCTGTGGGCGGTTATACCGAGGAAGAAAGACCTCACGATACAGAGCAGTTTGATGTTTCAGACCAGCGCACCCTTGACGAGGTTGTACACTGGCTTATGGATAACGGACATATTCCCTCATTCTGTACAGCTTGCTACCGTGAGGGCAGAACAGGGGACAGATTTATGGCGCTTTGCAAAAACGGTCAGATTCTCAACTGCTGCCATCCCAACGCACTTATGACTCTTACAGAATACCTTGTTGACTACGCTTCAGAGGGCACTAAGGAAGCAGGCTTTAAAATGATTGAAGAAGAGCTCCAAAGAATTCCCAACGAAAAGGTAAGAGGAATTGCAAGACAGAACATTGAGGATATCAAAAACTCAAACAGAAGAGATTTCAGATTTTAAGGTGATGAAAATGGGACTTAATGAAGTAAGTTCAGGTGAAAGAATACACATCGGCTTTTTCGGTATGAGAAATGCAGGAAAGTCCAGTCTTGTTAATGCTTTTACCGGTCAGAAGCTTTCCGTTGTGTCTGATGTAAAAGGCACAACTACTGACCCTGTAAGAAAGGCTATGGAGCTTTTGCCTCTCGGACCTGTTGTTATAATTGACACTCCGGGTATTGACGACGAGGGCACTCTCGGTGAAATGAGAGTGCAGAAGGCAAAGGAAATCCTTGCAAAAACGGATGTTGCGGTGCTTGTGTGCGATGCGACAAAGGGTGTTTCCGATTACGATGAAAGCCTTATTGCGATCTTTGCGGAAAAGAAAATCCCCTATGTTATTGCATTCAATAAAAGCGATCTGCTGAGCGATAAAAAAGAAAGCAGAGACAATGCCGTTTATGTCAGTGCTCTTACGGGAGAAAACATTGACAGACTTAAAAATACGGTTGCAGCTCTCAGCAAGGAGAAAGGCGAAAAGAGATATATTGTATCTGACCTTATAAATGAGGGCGATGTGGTTGTGCTTGTAACTCCAATTGACGAATCAGCACCAAAAGGCAGACTTATTCTCCCTCAGCAGCAGACCATAAGAGATATTCTAGACAAGGGCGGAATTGCTCTCACAGTGCAGACGAATCAGCTTGAATCGGCACTGAATAGCCTTAAAGAAAAGCCGAGAATAGTAATTACCGACTCTCAGGCTTTCGGTAGGGTGTCGGATATTGTACCCGAAGATATACCGCTCACATCCTTTTCCATCCTCTTTGCAAGATACAAGGGTGAGCTGAAAAGCCTTGTTGACGGTGCAGATGCTATTGACAAGCTCTCTGACGGTGACAAGGTGCTGATTTCCGAAGGCTGTACACATCACCGCCAATGTAACGATATCGGTACGGTTAAGATGCCTGGTTGGATAAAAAAGTATACCGGCAAGGATATCACCTTTGAGTTTACAAGCGGCGGTGAATTTCCAGAAGACCTTTCAGCGTATGCCTTAGTTGTCCATTGTGGAGGATGTATGCTGAACGAAAGAGAAATGAAAAGCCGTCAGGAAAAAGCAATGAGTGAAGCCGTACCAATGGTAAATTACGGTATGGCGATCGCAAAAATGAACGGCATACTGAAGCGAAGTCTGCGGGTATTCGGGTAAAAATAAAGGAATTGTAGTAAAACAACGGTTGGGCGACACTTAATCATGAAGTGTCGCCTTTTTCTGTGCTATTAGTCTGTTATGAATATCAATTATAATAACCGACTAAACTATTGACATAATAGGAAACGTGCGATATAATATCGACAACTGATAAAGGAGCTGATTTTTTGGCTGCAATTTATAAATCCGTAGATGAAATCATAGGCTCTACTCCGCTTCTTGAGCTGACTCACCTTGAAGAGATTTACTCACTTAAGGCAAAAATTTTTGCAAAGCTGGAATTTCTCAATCCGGGCGGTTCAATCAAGGACAGAGCTGCCAAAAATATGATTGACGACGCAGAAGCAAAGGGACTTCTTAAAAAGGGCTCGGTCATAATTGAACCCACTTCAGGCAATACGGGAATCGGTCTTGCCCTTGTTTCAGTGGCAAGAGGCTACAGATGCATTATTGTAATGCCCGACAGCATGTCTGTTGAGAGAATAAAAATGATGGAAGCTCTTGGTGCAGAGGTCGTTCTTACTGACGGTGCAAAGGGTATGACGGGTGCTATACAGAGGGCAAAAGAGCTTTCAGAAGAGTTCCCCGGTTCGTTTATTGCAGGACAGTTTGAAAACCCGGCAAATGCCGAAGCTCATATTAAAACTACCGGCCCTGAAATTTACGCTGATACCGACGGTGAAATCGACTTTTTCGTTTCCGCAGTTGGTACGGGCGGAACGATTACGGGTACGGGAAAGTACCTTAAAGAAAAAATTCCGCACCTTAAGGTTGTTGCAGTTGAACCTGAAAGCTCACCTGTTCTTTCAAAGGGGATTGCCGGAAAGCACGGAATTCAGGGAATCGGCGCAGGCTTTGTGCCCGAGGTGCTGGACACAGAGGTTTACGATGAAGTTATTACCGTAACCGATGATGAAGCCTTTGAAACGGGAAAGCTGATGGCACAAAAAGAAGGTGTGCTTTGCGGAATTTCGTCGGGTGCGGCAGTCAGAGCAGCAATGAAAATTGCTCTAAGAGAAGAGAACAGAGAGAAAAAAATAGTAGTCATACTGCCCGACACAGCAGACAGATATATGTCTACAAAGTTATTTTAATTTAAAAATGCGGCTTTTGCCGAAGAGGAAGGAGAACATAAAATGATAGTTTCAACACGAGGAAGATATGCACTGAGAGTAATGATTGACCTGGCAGAACAGAACAACGAGGGATTTATACCTCTTAAGGATATAGTGAAGCGACAGGGCTTGTCACTTAAATATCTTGAAACAATAATGACCACACTTTCAAAAGCCGGTCTAATTCAGGGTGCACACGGAAAAGGCGGCGGCTACAAGCTCGTAAAAAAGCCCGAGGAATACAGAGTAAGTGATATACTTGTGGTTACCGAAAAATCAATCGTACCTGCAAGCTGTGCTGAATGTATAGGCGAAGATTGTCCGAGAAAGGAAGGCTGCAGAACCCTTCCCCTTTGGGAAAAGGTAAATGCTGCAGTTAAAGAGTGCTTTGACGGCACAACAATTGCAGATCTTATGAGAGAATAAAAAGAAACCGGGATTCAGTCTGAATCCCGGTTAGTTGTTATGATTTGGTTTTAAGCCGCTGCTGTTGTGTTTTCACCCTCTGTTATCGGGGGAGTCACAGGACCTGCAGGTGCTGTAGTTGTTTCCTGAGTAGTTGTAGTGGTTACATCCTGCTTCAGAACGTCAAATACACCAAGGAAGCTCTGGATTGATCTGACAAGTGTCTGGAATGCTGTTTTAATAACACGGACAACTCTTGAATCGTTGTCTTTCTTAGGAGTGCCAACAGCGTAAAGTATGATTTTTCCGTCTACATAGATATCTTCGCCGGGATAATAAATCGTACCGTTTTCATCTTTCCATGCATAGAACTCATAATCTACTGCAAGAGGTAAATCACCGCTTATTTCAACTAATTTGGGTGTGTTAAATGTAATGGTAGGATTGGGCTTATACATTACAGAAACACCGGTGAGTGTATCAACTTTGTAGTAAAGTCCGAATAAATTTTCGATGGGATCGTCATCTTCACCAAAATAATTATCCATGGCGTAAACTGCAGTTGAAATCATTCCGAAAATGCAGAGAATAGCGAGAAATACGGAAAGAACTTTTTTGAAACTTTTCATTTTCATAACTCCTTTTAATTAACAGTTACAACAATTATATATTATTAAGAAGCAACTATATTTACAAATTAGAATAATAAATGAAAAAATGAAAATTATATTTATTTGATTAAAAGTTATTTACTTTTGGGATAAAAAAATATATTATGTAAAAAGTGATTTAAAACGAAAAGAGGTGGCTTTTGTGAAAATACTTTTTCTTTGCACGGGAAATACCTGTCGCAGTCCTTTGGCAGAAGGGATAATGAACAAAAAGGCAAAAGAAATGAATCTCCCTATAACAGCCGAAAGTGCAGGTCTTGCTGCCTTTGGCGGTGATGAAGCAAGCTTCGGAAGTGTTCTTGCCGCAAAAGCAATGGGTATTGACATAAGTGCACACAGAAGCCGACCCTTCAGTCTTTATATGAAAGAGGAATACGACATTTTTGTTGTTATGACGGAAAGTCACAAGGTGGCACTTAAAGATTTTATTCCCGAAGAAAAAATCCGTGTGCTTTGTGGCGGTGTGCCTGACCCTTACGGAGGAAATGAAGAAGTATATCTTGAATGTGCAGAAAAAATAAGCGAGGGTATCGATGAACTTTTAAATGAGCTTTGCACTATTGAGATTCACCCCATGACAGAAAATGATGTTGACGGAATAGAGGAAATTGAAAAGGAATGCTTTTCAACTCCTTGGACAAGAGATGGCATTTTAAGTGAGCTGACGAATGAGACGGCAAGATTTTTTGTGGCTGAGTTTATGGGTGAAACCGCCGGCTATCTTGGTATGCATATTGTCCTTGATGAGTGCTATATTGCAAACATAGCCGTAAAAGGAAAGTTCAGACGAATGGGTATAGGAAATGCCCTTCTCATAAAAGGTGAAGAAAGAGCAAAGGAAGAAAACTGTGCCTTTATTTCTCTCGAAGTGAGGGTAAGTAACGAAAAAGCCATTGCTCTTTACAGAAAAAGAGGGTATAATGAAATGGGCGAAAGAAAGAATTTCTATTCCTCTCCCACAGAAAATGCTCTCATAATGACTAAAGACTTTCAGTAAGGATTGATATAATGAAAATTCTGGCAATTGAATCTTCCTGTGATGAAACTGCAGCAAGCGTGGTTGAAAACGGCAGAAAGGTGCTTTCAAGTGTAATTGCTTCTCAGGTGAGCGAGCATATAAAATTCGGCGGTGTTGTGCCTGAAATCGCTTCACGCCGTCACGCAGAAAATATATCTGCGGTGGTCAATAAGGCTCTCACGGATGCAGAACTTACCCTCGACGATATTGATGCGGTTGCAGTTACCTACGCACCGGGACTTATAGGCGCTCTCCTTGTGGGCGTAAACTATGCAAAAGCCCTCTCCTTCGGCAGAAATCTGCCTCTTATTCCCGTTCATCATCTGCGCTCACATATTGCGGCTAACTACATAACTCACCCTGACCTTGAGCCGCCTTTCTTCTGTCTTGTTGTAAGCGGTGGCAACACTCTTATTGCTGAGGTAAAAAGCTATACCGAATTCAACATAATCGGCAGAACAAGAGACGACGCTGCAGGTGAGGCTCTTGACAAGGCTGCACGTACAATGGGCATACCTTACCCGGGCGGACTTAACCTTGACAGAATTTCCAAAGACGGCGACAGTACCGCCTTTAAATTCCCGAAGCCTAAGGTTGAAAACTGCCCCTATGATTTCAGTTTTTCAGGGCTTAAAACCTCAGTTATCAACACGATTCACAACGCCTCACAAAAGGGTACGCCAGTAAACGAGGCAGACTTAGGCGCTTCATTTATGAAAGCCGTTGCCACTTCCCTTTGCGAAAACACAGAAAAGGCAATGCTTGACTACGGCTACAGTAAGCTTGTGCTTGCAGGCGGTGTTTCAGCGAACTCTGTTCTCAGAAATCAGATTACTGAGGTCTGCAGAAAGCACGGCTGGAAGCTTTATCTTCCTGAGCTTTCACTTTGCGGTGACAATGCCGCAATGGTGGGTGCGCAAGGGTATTACGAATACCTTTCGGGAAACACTGCAGGACTTGAACTCAATGCCTATGCAGGTATGGAGATAGACAATATAAGAAAGTAATTTTTTGCATAAAAAAAGACTACAGAATTTACTCTACGTAAAACTGTAGTCTTAATTATTTATACGTTTTATTCTTTTTCACCTTCGATTTCAGGAAGTTTATTCACCGAATAAACACCCACGGAAAGGAAGAGAATAACAAAGACGTGAACGATAATGTCAATAAAGGCTTCCTCTGCAAGAGGACCGAAAACAGAAAAAGCCGTTCCGCATATAAGTGCAAGGAAATCAATCAGATAGAAAACAAGGCAGGCGATAAGACCAATTTTTGTCTTTATGCTGAGAATGCAGCACACAAGGAAACCTACCGCATATACTGCAAGTATGGCGTAAGAAGCTGCACTCGGGAGAGTAACCGTTGAAATAACATTTTCATCCGCTGCTTTAAGGGCAAATTCGGTTATGTATGAGCTGAAATAAAAATTGAAGTTGCCCGTTACGAAATACCGTACTACGTAAATAAGGGCAAGTACACCGGCAAGCGCAAAGGTACTCTGTGCAGATTTGATGTTGGTCTACATTTTTTTGATTTTGTCCTGCTTAGAAAGAGTTTTACTCATAAGATTCTCCTTTTTACCAAGTATATTTTGTAAGATGTCCTTCGCAAAGAAGGTTGGGATAATTCCATTGACGCAAGATTTCATAGGTTGCAATTGCAACGGTGTTTGAAAGATTCAGACTTCTTGCTTCGTCAATCATAGGAATACGAAGACTTGTTTCGGGATTTTCTTTTAAAAGACTTTCGGGAAGACCTGCGTCCTCTCTGCCGAAAACAATGAAGCAGTTTTCGGGAAATTCTGTTTCTGTGAAAATTTTCTGCCCCTTTGTGGTGAAATAGAAAAACTTTCCGTCTTTGTTTTTCTCAAAAAAATCCTCGGTACTGTCATAATATGTTATATCAAGCAGATACCAATAGTCAAGACCTGCTCTTTTTAATTTTTTGTCGTCAACCTTGAAGCCCATGGGCTCAACAAGATGAAGTGAAGCTCCTGTTGCCGCACAGGTACGTGCAATGTTGCCCGTATTCTGCGGAATCTGAGGCTCAATGAGAACTATGTTAAGCTTACCCATATATTTTTTGTCCTTTTTATTTTTTGCTCTTAAGAGTATACCACCGAATTATGAAAAAGTCCAACAATATCTAAAAATTGTTTATGATATTTTTTTGAAAGCAGAAAAAAATAATAATGACCTTTCTTATGAAAGGATTTTTTATAAGGAGAAGATATATATGATGAAAATGAAAAGTATATGGACAGGTATCGGCATCGGTATGGCTGTAGGCGGCGCTACAGCGTATATGAAGGGTGCTATGATGGGTTCAGGTGCAAAACGCTCAATGAAAAGAACAATCAAAAATGTGGAAGGTATTGTAGGCGACATCCGTTATATGTTCAAGTAAAAAGGAGTGAGACTTTTGAAAAAAGTTTTCAGTCTGCTTCTTGTTTGTGCAGTTTTGTTTACTGCTGTCGGCTGTGGTATAGCAAAAGAAAAAGGGAACACAGAAGTGCCGCCCGTTTCAGAGATGTCACCGAAAATCAATTCCTCAACGGTAATCGACGACGAAAATCTGCCTTTGGAAAACCATCAGCTGATTTTTAAGGGCGAAGAGGGCGGTAACACGCCTACGGGACTTATGCCACTTTCAAAAATCAGTTTTAAAGCAAGTGCAAACACAAATGGACTTCCCGAGGAAAAGCTCTCTCACTCTCACGGACCGGCTTCTGACGGAAAGGTGCATCACACCGTGGTAGAATTTCAGAAAACCTTTCAGAAATACGGCGGTTTTACCTATGACGATATAAGTGAAGAAAAGGTGATTTATCTCACCTTTGACTGCGGTTATGAATACAATGACCTTACGGGAAAAATTCTCGATGTGCTGAATGGAAAGAAGGTTCCCGCAACCTTTTTCTGCACCCTGGACTATCTTAAAAGTGAGCCTGAGTTTGTAGCACGAATGATAAACGAAGGTCACATTGTGGGTAACCATTCTGCAACTCATCCCTCCTTTGCTTCTATCAGCCGTGAAAAAATGGCAGAAGAGCTTGAAACCTTTGAAAACTACCTGAGAGAAAACTTCGGCTATGCTTCAAGATACTTCCGTTTCCCTGCAGGTGAGTATACAGAAAGTGCTTTGGAGCTTTTACAGTCTCTGGGGTTTGTCAGCGTGTTCTGGTCAACGGCTTATGACGATTGGGATACCAACAAGGTAAGAGGTAAAGACTATGCCATAGAAAAGGTTATGTCACGGATTCACGACGGTTCTGTAATCCTGCTTCATGCCGTTTCTCAGGATAATGCAGATGCTCTCGGTGAAATTATTGACAAAATCAGGGCAGAGGGCTATGAATTCAGAGCCCTTACACAGTACGGCACATAAGAGTTGACAAAAGAAGAAAAGTATGGCATAATTTCTTCGTAAACTGCCACCGGGTAGAGAAATGCAAAAGCATTCGTTGCACATCGTTAGGTCTTTGAAGATGTGTACGGATGCTTCTTTTTTTGAGGTGAATTATGAAAGATATTAAAAGCATCTGCAAATACTTTTCAATGGGTGAATTAATTCTGTGGGCTTTGTCTGTAATAACTATAACAGTTTCTTTTCTCCTTTTTGACAGAGAAAACTATCTTACGCTTGTTGCGTCGCTTATCGGTGTAACCTCCCTTATTTTTAATGCAAAAGGCAACCCCTTCGGGCAACTGCTTATGGTTGTTTTCAGTATTCTTTACGGCATGATTTCCTATAGCTTTTCTTATTACGGAGAGATGATTACATATATGGGAATGACGGGGCCGATGGCGTTCTTTGCCCTTGTGACCTGGCTGAGAAATCCCTATAAGGGAAAGAAATCACAGGTCAAGGTGAACACTATAAGCAGAGGAGAAGTGGTCTTTACCATAGTGCTTACTGCAGCAGTTACGGTTCTGTTCTACTTTATTCTTGAATATTTCAATACGGCAAATCTTTTTTTCAGCACCGTATCCGTTACAACAAGCTTTGCGGCAGTTTATCTCACATTCAGAAGAAGCCCGTATTTTGCCCTTATATATGCTCTTAATGACATCGTGCTTATTATTTTATGGGTGTATGCATCACTAAGCGACATAACATATCTTTCGGTGTTTATCTGTTTTCTTATGTTCCTTATTAATGATATTTACGGCTTTCTCAGCTGGCTTAAAATGGAGAAAAAACAAAAGGGCACAGCACTCTGAACAGGGTGCTGTGCTTACAGACTGTCGATAAACGCACAAGAGCAACAATACCGATTTGACAACGATAAAAAATAAATAATTATCCAATTTGATCTTAACTGAAAATCGCACAAAGTGTCGAACCTTGTGCGATTTTAGTATTGTTTTGACCTTTTTTT